>NZ_JBEZNW010000013.1:0-169940 GCF_040653355.1 Streptomyces sp. NPDC047971
CTCGTCCGACAACGTCAACTCGGCCTTCGGCCGCCCCGTCCGCGCCATGCAGCAAGCCTACACATCTGAACAGAATTCCCGACTCAGAATACTAGGGGGTCCACCCCCGCCGGTCAGCCCGCCGTGAGCAGCGCCTCCGAGGCCACCGGGCGGTAGCCCGCCGCCTGGAAGACGCGCACGCTGCGGGCGTTGCCCGGCGACTGCTGCGCCCAGACCACGTCGCCCGGTGTCAGATGCCGGGCGGCGAGGGCCAGCGCGCGGCCGATCCCGCGGTGCCTGACCCCCTCGTCGACCTCGATCGCCGCCTCCCAGCGGCCCGCCACGCCACGGCCCAGGATCACCACGCCGCCGTCGGCGGCCCACACCCGTACGTCGTCGCGGTACGTCAACGCCCGCGCCACCCGCGGATGCTCCGGGTCCTCGATCTCCCGCAGCGCGAGCTCCGGCTCCCCGGGCAGCGCCGTGGCGACCGTCAGCAGGTCGACCGTGTTCATGCGCCGGCCCGTGTGACGCATCAGGGCGAGGAGGAACCCCGGGTTCATCGAGGCGGCGAGCGGGTCGCTCGCGGTGGCCGCGAGCTCCGCCCGCACCCACGCGGGATCGGCATCCGTGAAGACCACCGAGTGCGCGGTGAAGGCGAGGACACCGGCGTCCCGGTCGCTCGGCGGCGGGACCACCGTCGTCGTACCGTCCGGCGGCGGGAACCGTCCGTGGGCCGCCGCTGCCAGGATCCGTGCCACGTCGTCGCTCATGTCTCCCATGATCCGCCATGTCCCGTCACGGCCCGGCGCCCGGACCCCGCGGAACGCCCGATAATCTGGCCCCGTCATCGAAGCATCAAGAAGGGGCGGAAGCTGTGGCGGACATCGAGTCGGCGCGCAAGGCATTCGAGCGGTTCGACGTGGACGGGGACGGATACATCACCGCCTCCGAGTACAAGAGCGTCATGGCGCAGCTGGGTGACTTCAACGTCACCGAGACGGTCGCCGAGGCCCTCATCGGCCAGCGTGACGGCAACGCCGACGGCAAGCTGTCCTGGGACGAGTTCTGGGCGGACCTCAACAAGGGCTGACCCGCCGGGCGAGGACGGGCGGCGCCGCACCGCGATCCGTACCCCGCGTACGGACGTACGTGAGTCGTCGCCGCCCGTCCGGCCCTCGCCCGCCCCCGTCGGCGCCCCCGCCCTCGCGCACCCGCCCTCGCGCCCCCCGGGCCCTCGCGCCCGCCTCCCGCCTCCCGCCTCCCGTCCGGCCCCCGCGCCCGCCTCCCGGCGCGCTCCCCGTCGCGGCACCGAAAGATGACAGCCGTCCTTCGTGGTTCGGTCCTGACCGTCAAATGTCTCGGTGCCGATACCGGTCCACCCCTGCTGTGCACAGCCGTTCGGTTGTCGATGCTGTTTCCACAGCACCCTGGCAGCCGGATGGGCATGGGGTATGCCAGATCCGATGGGAGGACGATCACGTGCGCAACAGGTTGAATGGCGTGAATCCGCCAGTGACCTCCGTCTTAGCGAATCCCACGACCCGTACCCGGGCCCGTGTCGAAGTGCCGGTACGGCTGGCCGACGGGAGCTGGCGGACGGCCGAGATGGTCACCTTCGCAGAGCTCGGCGACGGGCAGGAGCACATCGCCGTGACCTTCGCGCGAGGCGCGGACGTCCCGCTGGTGCGGCTCCACTCCGAGTGCCTCACCGGCGACGTCTTCGGGTCCGCACGCTGCGACTGCGGCCCCCAGCTCAGCGAATCGATGCAGCTGCTCGCCGAGTCCGGCGGAATCCTGCTCTACCTGCGGCAGGAAGGCCGCGGCATCGGGCTCTACAACAAGCTCGACGCCTATCGCGTCCAGGACGAGCTCGGCCTCGACACCTTCGCCGCCAACCGCGAGCTCAACTTCTCCGACGACCTGCGCGACTACAGCGCGGCCGCGCAGATGCTCCGGGCGCTCGGCGCCCCGCGGATCAGGCTGCACACCAACAATCCCGACAAGGCCGCCCAGCTGACCTCGCACGGCATCACCATCGACGAGGTCGTGCCGACCGGCATCTTCCAGACCGAGCGCAACCGCCACTACCTGCGCGCCAAGGTCGAGCGCAGCGGGCACACCATCGAGCTCGCGGGGGAGTCCATATGATCCAGCACCGGGGTCCGATCAGCGGCATCGCCGCCTGGCAGGACACGTACGTCGCCACCGCCGGCTACGACAACCAGGTCATCTGCTGGGACCAGCGCACCGGGAGGGCGCTGGCGCGCTCCTTCCACGACCACCTGGCGAACCAGTGCACGTTCTCGCCCGACGGCCGGCATCTGCTCACCTCCTCCAGCGACTACACGGCCCGCCTGTGGACCGTGCCCGACCTGCGTCTCGTGGCGGTCTTCGCCGAGCAGCAGGACGACGTGGAGATGTCGGTCTTCCACCCCGTGAAGGAGCTGATCGCCACCGCCTCCCGCGACCACCGGGTGCGCGTCTACGACTTCTCCGGGCGGCTCGTCACCGCCTTCGCCGGTCACACCGCCGACGTCATCTCCGTCGAGTGGACCCGGGACGCCGACGAGGTGATCTCCTCCAGCGACGACGGCACCATCAAACGCTGGTCCCTGGAGACCGGCGAGATGGTCGCCAATCTCGACATGGGCGGCGTGGAGACGGACACGATCGCCATCTCCTCCGGCGGCACCATCTTCGCGGGCAACGACGAGGGCCGGATCGTCGTCGTCGGGCCGACCGGGCAGACCGACGTGCCCGCGCACGAGGCGGGCATCAAGCGCCTCGTCCTCGACGACTCCCGCCACCTCCTGGTCAGCCTCAGCTACGACCGGACCATGCGGCTGTGGGACGTCTCGTCCGGCCGTCCCGAACTGCGCGACACCAGCGGTCTGCCCGACGACGTCTGGCCCCGCTCCTGCGCGTTCGCCGGCAGCTCCCGTCTGGTCTTCGCCACCTTCGGGGCCGGATACCGGGGCTACGACTACGAGGAGAGGGTCTGGGACACCGCGGAGGTCCCGCCCACCGGCGGGGTCAACGCCGTCCTGCCGGACCCCGAGGGCGCGCTGACCGTGGGCGACGCCGGTGTGGTGCGCAGGGACGGCACGATCGTGGCCGCGACCGGCAGCCTGTGCAACTTCCTCACCCCGCTGAACGGCCCGGTGCTCTCCGGCGGTCAGCTCGGCAAGGTCTTCGACGCCCTCACCGGCCGCGAGCTGTACCAGCACCGCTCACCGCTCAACTGCGGAGCGGCCTTCGAGCGGGACGGGGAGCGGTACGCGGTCGTCGGGGCGTACACCGGCGAGGGGCTGCTGCTGAAGCTCCGGGGCGACGGCGACGTCGAACACGTCGCCGACCTCCCCCTGCACGTGAACGCGGTCAAGGGCGTCGCCGTCTCCGGGGACCTCATCTTCTCCGTGGCGGCCGACGCCTCGGCCACCTGGTACCGGATCTCCACCCTGGAGAAGGTCGCCACCGTCGAGGACGCGCACGACAGGATCGCCAACGGCTGCGCGGGCCTGGAGGACGGCTGGTTCGCGAGCGTGAGCCGGGACCTGAAGCTGCGCCTGTGGAACCCGGAGCGGCGCGCCGAGGTCCTGACGACACCGCACACCCACTCCATCAAGTGCGTCGCGGCCTCCGACGACGGCAGGTTCGTGGCCACCGGAAGCTACAACGGCCGGGTCGCCGTGTACGACCGGGTGGAGCGCGCCTGGACCGTGGTGGTCAGGCCCACCACGGCGGGCATCTCGGCGCTCGCGTACGACGCCGCGCGCAAGGTCTTCGCCGCCGCGTCCTACGACGGTCAGGTGTACCCGATCGGCGGCTGAGCCGCCGGCATCGCGGACGGCGCCGGGGGAGGCGCGGGAGAACCCGCCTCCCCCGGCGCCGTCCCACGGGCGGACGCCCTGACGTCCGCCCGTCCCCCCTTCCCCGTCACTCCTCGACGAGAGGACCCAGCACCACATGGACAGCCATCCGATAGCCGACCGGTACACCATCAGCCCCGCGGAGACACCGCAGGTGGACGAGACGGCGTACGCGGCCGTGCTGCACTCCGACTTCCGGGACCACTACGCCGACGGGCGCGATCTGTGGACCGGCGAGGAGGCGATGCGGGAGGCGCCGCGCGTCCTGTCGCGCGCGCTCGGCGACGCCCGCGACGCCCACATCCTCGACATCGGCACCGGTCACGGCCGTGACGCCGAGATCCTGCTGGCGGACGGACACCGGGTGACCGGCATCGACCTGATCGCCTCGCCCGAGTGGGAGGCGATCACGGCGCGACGGCCCGGGCGAGCCCGCTTCCTCGTCACCCCCCTGACGGAGCTGCCCGGCACGGCGGAGTACCGCGCCGTCCTCGACAACGGTTGTCTGCACCACCAGCACCCGGACAGCTACCCCCGCTATCTGCGTCGCGTCCGTGAACTGCTGCTGCCCGGCGGTCTGTTCACCGTCTCCGTCTTCCAGGCGGCGGGCGAGGCCGGCAGTCTCTTCGTCAACGCGGGCAAGCGGCTCTACCGCGAGTTCACCCCCGACGAGCTCAACCGGCTGGTCACCGCCCAGGGGTTCGACCCGGTCGAGGTGCGGCAGGTACCGCGCGGCACGGCGGGGCTCACGTACCTCCTGGGCACGTTCCGGCGGTCGGCGGACGGCGACCCGCGATGACCGTCACCGGCGGTGGTTCGCGCCCACCGCGCGGACCACGGAGGAGGCGGTGGGCCGCCGCACTGGTGGCGGCGGTCTGCGTGGCCGGCGTGCCGGCCGCGTCACCCGCCGCCGCCGCCGACCGGCCGGGTCCGGCGGCCGGGGCCGACGCGTCCGGGTGGGTCGGCTCCTGGGGTACGGCCCCGGCGCCCGCCGCGCCCGACGGCATCTCCCGGGACGGCCTGGACGACCGGACCGTCCGCATGGTGGCGCACACCTCGATCGGCGGCCGCGAGCTGCGGCTGCGGCTCTCCCACGCCTACGGCACGGGGCCGTTGACCCTGGGCCGGACGACCGTCGCGCTCACGGTGCCGGGCTCCCCGGCGGCCGTCGTGCCGGGCAGCACCCGGCAGGTCACCTTCGACGGCGGCGCGGCGGAAACGACCGTGCCCGCGGGCTCCGAGGCCGTCAGCGACCCGGTGGCCTTCGACGTACCGGCCGGCGCGGATCTGACGGTCAGCGTCCATCTGCCGGAGCCCACCGGACCCACCACCTGGCACTGGCTCGCACAGCAGCGCGGCCACGTCTCCGGTCCGGGCGACCACACCGGCGACGAGGCGGGGGCCGCGTTCACCCGCACCGAGACCTCGTGGTTCTTCCTCACGGGCGTCGACGTGCGCGGCGCGGACGCGCACGGAACGGTGCCGCAGGGCTCGGTGGTCGCGATCGGCGACTCGCAGACCGACGGCGTGGGCTCCACCCCGGACGGCAACGGCCGCTGGCCCGACGCCCTCGCCCGTCGCCTCGCCGCCGATCCGGCCACCGCGGGCGTGGGCGTGCTCAACAAGGGCATCGGCGGCAACCGGGTGCTGCGCGACGGCACCGAGACCGACCGGCCGCAGCGCGGCACCCGGGCCCTGGGCCGGCTCGACCGCGACGCGATCGCGCAGGCCGGCGTGCGGACCGTCGTGCTCTACGAGGGCGTCAACGACCTCCAGCTCGCCCCCCACGCGAGCGCCGATGACGTCCTGGCTGGGCTGCGGACCATGGCGCAGCGCCTGCGCGAGCGAGGCATCCGTGTGCTGGTCGGCACCCTGACGCCGTTCAAGGACTCGCCGTTCTGGACCGCGGACGCCGAGCGCGCCCGCGTCGAACTGAACACGGCCCTGCGCACCGCCCCGGAGTTCGACGCCGTCGTGGACTTCGACGCGGCGGTCCGCGACCCCGCCGACCCTCAGCGGGTGCGCGCGGCCTATGACAGCGGCGACCACATCCACCTCAACGACGCGGGCTACCGCGCGCTGGCCGACGCCGTACCGACCGCCGGTCTCACCGGCGCCGCGGGCCGCGCCCCCACGACCGACCGGAGGCTTCCATGACCGGAGTCACGCCCGCCGCCCCGCCGGCGGTCATGGCCAACCCCAACACCCTGTCCGACCGGGCGGCCATGGGCCTGCCCGACACCTTCACCGCCCGCACCGGCTCCTGGGCCCTGCGGGACCACCGCGACCTGCTCGGCGCCCCGGCCGTGACCCTGGTGTCCATCGCGGAGGACCCCGGCCGGCCCTTCTCCCGCCGGTACGCGGCGGGCACGGTGCTCGGCCTCGTCGGGGACCCGCGCATCCGCCCGGACGACCCGCCGACGGCCGTCGTCCCCGGCGCCCGGGTCAGGCTCGGCCTGGACCCCGAGTCGGTCGGACCGGTCACCGCCCGCTGGCGGCACGCGGGGGTGGAGGCGGACTGGATCGCCAAGGAGTGCCCCTCGTACGAGATCGACATCGCGCCCTTCCGGATCGCGCTCCATCCGGTCACCAACGCCGAGTACCGCCGCTTCCTGGAGGACACCGGAGCCGGCTGGCTTCCCACCTCCTGGCGGTTCGGGGTGTACCCGGAGCTGCTCGGCAACCACCCGGTGTGGACGGTCCCGCCCGAGGCCGCCGACGCGTACGCGGCGTGGCTGGCGGACCGTACGGGCCGGGCCTTCCGGCTGCCGACCGAGGCCGAGTGGGAGTACGCGGCCTCCGGCGGCGACGGCCGGGACTTCCCGTGGGGGGAGGAGTTCGCCGCGGACCGCGCCAACACCGTGGAGCACGGCCCGCTGAGCAGCACCCCCATCGGGGTGTACCCCGGCGGGCGTTCGCCGTTCGGCGTGCACGACATGGCGGGCAACGTCGAGGAGTACACCGCCGACGACTACCGCCCGTACCCCGGCGGGACGGATGTCGCCGACGACCTGGCGCGGACCCGCGGTTCCTATCGGATCGCCCGGGGCGGCAGCTTCACCCGCTTCGGCGACCTGGCCCGCTGCCGGCGCAGGCACGGCTGGTACGAGCGGGACATCTACGCGATGGGCTTCCGGCTCGCGGAGACGGCATGACGGCGGGGACCCCCACGGCACCGGCCTCCCACGGCGCGCCGGTGCGCCCGGCCGAGGAGTCCGCCATGCGCAGGGCGATCGGCCTCGCGGCGACCGCGCTCGGCGAGACCAGCCCCAATCCCGTGGTCGGCTGTGTCCTGCTCGGCCCGGACGGCTCCCCGGTGGGCGAGGGATTCCACCGGGGCGCGGGCCACCCGCACGCCGAGGTCGAGGCGCTCGCCGCCGCCGGAGCCCGGGCCCGGGGCGCGACCGCGGTGGTCACCCTGGAGCCCTGCGCGCACCAGGGGCGCACCGGACCCTGCGCGGACGCGCTGCTGCGCGCCGGCGTCGCCCGGGTCCTCTACGCGGTGCCGGACCCCGACCCGCAGGCCGCCGGCGGTGCCCGGCGGCTGCGCGAGGCGGGGGTGGAGGTGGTGCCCGGCGTCCTGCGCGCGGAGGCGGAGCGCGGCAACGAGCTCTGGCTCACCGCCGTCCGGACCTCCCGGCCGTGCGTGACATGGAAGTTCGGCGGCAGTCTCGACGGCAGGTCGGCGGCGCCCGACGGCACCTCCCGCTGGATCACCGGACAGCGCGCCCGGGAGGACGTCCACGCGCTGCGAGCCGCTCACGACGCCGTGCTGGTCGGCTCGGGGACCCTGCGGGCCGACGACCCGCATCTGGGGCTGAGACACGGGGTGTCCGGCCGTCCGCCGCTGCGGGTGGTCCTGGACCGCGCCGGAGCCGTCGCGCCCGGCGCGCGGGTGCTCGACGCCGCCGCCCCCACGCTGGTGGTGGTCGGCAGGGGCACACCGAAACCTCGCGTGCCGTCCCCGCACGAGGTGGTGGAGGTGCCCGTGGTGGACGGCGCGCTCGACATCCGGGCCCTGGCCGACGACCTGTACGCGCGCGGGGTGCGTTCCCTGCTGCTGGAGGGCGGCGCCCGGCTGGCCGCGGCCTTCGCCGCCGGGGGACTCCTCGACCGGGTCGTCGCCTATGTGGCACCGGTCCTGCTCGGCGCCGGCGGCCGCCCGGTCCTCGACGACCTCGGCACGACGACCCTCGCCGACGCCGTCCGGCTGCGCCTCGACGAGGTGAGCCGCGTCGGTGAGGACGTACGGCTCGTGCTGCGTGCCCGGCCGCTGCCCGGGGAGCCGGTGTGAGGCCCCGGATCGCGGTCGTCTTCCACAGCCGCCGGGGGACGATGCGCGCGCTCGCCCTCGCGGCGGCCGAGGGCGCGCGGGCGGGCGGGGCCCGGGTGCGGCTGCTGCGCGTGACGGACCCGGGCGAGGACGGCGGCCGGTGGCCGGAACCGGTCGCCGGGCCGGACGACGTGCTGTGGGCGGACGGCCTGGTGCTGGCGACGCCCACCTACTTCGGCAATGTGTCCGCCACCTTCAAACGGTTCCTGGAGACGACGAGCCCGCTGTGGAGACAGGGGCTGCTCGCCGACCGGCTGGTCACCGGTATGACGGCCTCCACCTGCACCCACGGCGGACGGGAGGCGACGCTGCTGTCGCTCCATCAGACCGCGTACCACTGGGGCTCCTGGGTGGTCGGGGCGGATCCGGCGGACCCGGTGTTCCGGGCGCTGGGCGGCAATCCGTACGGCCTGTCGGTGGAGTCCCGGCCGCGCGACACGGACGGGGCCGGCACCGGAGCGGCCGAGGAGCGGGCGGCGCGGCTGCTCGGCCGTCGGCTCGCCGGGCTGACCGCGCGGGCGCGGCCGGCGGCCGCCCCACCCGGCGTCGCGGGCGCCGTGAAGGTGACGGTGGTGCACTGCGCCGACAGCGGTCCCGCACGGATCCTGGCGCAGGAGTGCGCGGCGGGCGCCCGTTCCCTCGGCGCCCGGGTCCGCCTGCGGCGGATCGGGGGCGCGAGCGGTCCGGCGCGCGCGGACCCGGGCGGATGGTCCGGTTCCCCGGCCGCGACCGCCGGTCCGGCGGACGTGGCCTGGGCCGACGCCGTGGTCTTCGGCGGACCGGCCCGCATGGGCGCCCTGGCAGCTCCGTTGCTGGACTTCGTCCAGTCGCTCGAAGCGGCCGCCGGCCCGGGGCCGCTGTCCGGCAAGCCCGCGAGCGGCTTCGTGACGGCCGCCCGTCCGCACGCCGGCAGCGAGTCGGCGCTGCTCGCCTTCCACCATCTGCTGCTGCACGGCGGGGCGGTGGTGGTGCCGCCCGGTTACACGGACCCGTCGGTCTTCGCGGCCGGCGGCAATCCGTACGGGACCTCGCACCCGCTGACGGCGGGCGCCGTGCCGTCGCGGGCGGTACGCGAGGCCGCCCGGCACCAGGGGCGGCGCGCGGCCATGGCGGGCGACCTGCTGCGCCGCGGCGCGGCGGAGAGCGCCGTGACCGCCACGGCCGCCGGAAACGTCCGGGAGATCGCATGAGAGGGAGGACACCGAGGTGAACGGGCAGCGCGACGCACTGCAGTACGACGACATCGGGGAGACCTACGAGGGGTTCAAGGCGCTGCCGATGGCGCGCTACCCGGAGCGGGGCAGCTTCCTGCGGATGCTCGGAGACGTCCGGGGGAGGTCCGTGCTCGACCTGGCGTGCGGCACGGGGTTCTACACCCGGCAGATCAAACGCCTCGGCGCGCGGGACGTGCTCGGGGTCGACATCTCGGGCGAGATGGTGGCGGCCGCCCGGCGCATCGAGGAGGGCGCGCCGCTGGGGGTGCGTTACGCCGTCGGCGACGCGGCCGAACTCCCCGTCCCCGAGCGTCGTTTCGACGTGGCGACCGCCGTCTATCTGCTCAACTACGCCGACGACGCGGCGGCCATGGAGCGCATGTGCCGCGGCGTGCACCGGAGTCTGGTGCCGGGCGGCGAGTTCCTCGTCCTGACGCAGGCGCCCGGCTTCCGGTTCGACGGGCCGCCCACCGACAAGTACGGCTTCCGGTACGTGCCGGTGGGGGAGGGGGCGACCGGGCCGCGCGTGCGCATCACGGCGCTGCTCGACCCGCCGGTCGAGTTCGTCACGAACTACCCGCGCCGCGAGGTCTACGAGCGGAGCCTTCGGGAGGCGGGCTTCGGCGAGGTGACCTGGGTGCCGCTGGAGGTGCCCGAGGACGGGGTACGGGCGCTGGGCGAGCCGTACTGGGCGGACTTCCTGGCCAATCCGCCGCTGGTGATGCTGCGCTGCCGCGCCTGACGGCAGGGCACGAGCGAGGGGGGCTCCGCGGATCGCCGCGGAGCCCCCCTCACGTACGACCGCCGGTCACCCCGCCGACGCGGGGCGCAGTCGCCGGGAGAGGAGGACGCCGATCAGGGCGAGGACGCCGGTGAGCGCGAAGACGCCGAACAGCGCGGTACGGGTGGTGGCGTCGTAGTGCTGCGCGATGGCGATGGCCGCACCGCCCAGACCGGCGATCAGGCCGGTGGCGAGGGTCTGGGCGAGCTGGAGCGCGCCGCTGACCTCGCCCTGACGCTCGGCGGGCGCCTGCTCCAGGGTGTCGGTGGTCGCCGCGTTGAACGCGACGCCCATGCCGATCCCGCCGATGGCCCAGCCCAGTACGGCGATCCAGGCGGGGACGGTCTCGGTGAGGACGGCGAGGGCCATGACGGCCACACCGAGGAGCAGGACGACGAAGCCGAGGGCGACGCCACCGGAGCGGCCGTTCTGCGCCTTGCCGTCCCGCTTCGCCTGCCACGCGGAGCCCAGCACCCAGGTGATCGCGCCGGCGGACAGTCCGAGGCCGGCCTCGGTGGCGCTCGAACCGCGCAGCTCCTGGAGGCCGAGCGGCAGGAACGCCTCGCTGCCGAAGTAGACGCCGCAGAGCAGGCCGCGGATCACGACGCCGGCGCCGAGGCCGGCCCGGGCGCTGAGGGTGCCCTCCGGCGTGACCTGGCGCAGGGCGGGGACGGCGATGGCCACGCCGAGCAGGGCGAGGACGACGAGGAGCGGGATGTTCTTCAGGAGCAGGGCCTGGAGCAACAGCCCGGTGCCCACGGTGAGCAGGACGGCGTTGGCCAAGGGGCTCTTCCACCAGGGCACCGCGGCGGGCGCGGGGGCCGTGGTGTCCGCGGTGGCGCGGGACCGGCTCAGCCGGGCCAGGCCGGGGAGGGTGAGGACCGCCGCGACCGCGATGAGCGGGAGCATCAGCAGGAAGACCGCGCGCCAGTCCGTCAGGTCCGACAGGGTGCCGGCGACGACGGGGCCGATCAGGGACGGGATCGTCCACGCGGAGGACAGCAGCGCGAACATGCGCGCCCGCAGATGTTCGGGGTAGGCCAGACCGATCACCGTGTACGCCATGGCCATGACAGCCCCGACGCCCAGCCCCTGGGTGAACCGGCCGAGGAGGAACAGCGGCCAGGACGTGGCCGCGCCCGCCACCGCGCAGCCGACGGCGAAGACGGCGAGGCCGACCGCCATCGGCCGCCACGGGCCGCTCCGGTCGGCGGACCGGCCGCCCAGCACCGTACCGATGATGTTCGCGAGCATGAGCGCGGACAGGCCCCAGCCGTAGGCGCCCAGGCCGTCCAGTTTCCGTGCGATGTCGGGCAGCACGGTGGCCACGCCGAGCGATTCGAACGCGACCATGCTGACCGAAAGGATCACGCCTAACGTGAGGGCCCGATAGGGCCCCGAGAAGACGCTCTCCGGGGGCGTGGGTTCCGCGGCGGCGGCCGGGGTCTGCGATCCGCCCGACCCGCCGGTCCCCCCGGCCACTTCGTCGACACCGTGAGACATGGAGTCACTCCTTGAGCCATTTTCGTTCCGTGCCGGAACGGAATGGTGGTGAGCATACCTATACTGACGGCATGGTGAACACCCCGAACCAGGCCGACACCGAGGAGCGGACCCCCGGTGGGCAGCGCTCCGGCCGGCCCCGCGACAGCCGTATCGACGTCGCCGTGCCCAGCGCGGTGATGGAGATCCTCAACGAGGGGGGCTACGGCAGGCTGACCATGGAGGCCGTCGCGGCACGCGCCGGAACCAGCAAACCGGCCCTGCGCCGGCGTTGGCGGTCCCGGCAGCACCTCGTCGTGGACACGCTCGCGTCCGCGATCGGCACCACACCGACACCGGACACCGGATGCACGCACTGCGACCTCATCGCCGGGATCGGCACGCTCAGCCAGGCGTTCACCCACACGGTCGGGCGGCGGGTCCTGCCCGCCCTGGTCGCGGACCTGGCGGACGACCCGGAACTGGAGTCGGAGTTCCTGGAGAAGTTCTTCCATGTGCGCCGGGCCTCGACGGCCGAGGCGCTGCGGCGGGGGATCCAGCGGGGGGACATCCGCGGGGACGCGGACATCGACCTCCTCCTGGACATGCTGGCCTCCACCACGTACTACCGCGTCCTCTTCGGGCACCTGCCGGTCACGGCGGCGCTGGCGGAGGACGTGGTCGAGGTCGTCCTCGCGGGGGTGGCCACCGATCGATGGCGCAGCCGGCACGGAGGCCCGGAGCGCGTCTGAACCGCAGTACACGCATCACGAGCGACGCCAAACCCTGGGGCAAAAGGGAGTTGCTGTGCTGAGTCGAGATGGCGAAGTGTCCGCCCTGGAAGAGGCGTTGGCCGCGGCGGCGGGCGGGATGGGGGCCAGCCTCCTGATGGAGGGTGGCATCGGCACCGGGAAGTCCTATCTGGCCCGCGCCGCCCTGAGGACGGCGCGGGCCAGGGGCTTCGAGGTGGTGTCGGCCCGCGCCCGGCAGGCGGAACGGAACCTGCCGTACGGGGTGTTGCACCAGGTGCGCGACCAACTCCTGGCCGCCCCGGTCCCGCCCGCCCCGGGCCTCTGCGTCCCCGGCCCGTCCGCACCGGCGCCGTCCGTCCCGGACGGCTGCGGGCCGCCCGAACCGTCCCGGCCACCGGCGGGGACCCCGGCCGTCCCGGAAGAGGCCGCCGCGGCCCAGGTCCACCGGCTGCTGGCCGGGCACGCCACCCGCCGGCCCGTGCTGCTGGTCGTCGACGACCTGCAGTGGACCGACAGCCGGTCGCTGCACTGGCTCGGTCATCTCATGGCCCGCCTCGAAGGGTTGCCGGTCGCCCTGCTCGGCACCCTCGCGCGGGACCACACCGAGCCGGGGGACGAGGAGACGCAGCGCCCGGACGCGACCTCCGTGGCCGCGGTCGCCGCCGAGTTCCACCGCCGGGTCGTGCTGCGGGGGCTGAACGTCGACAGCGTCGGCTATCTGCTGTCGTCCTCCTTCGGCGCCCCGGTCGACGCCGGCCTCGCCCGGGCCTGCCACCAGAGCACGGGCGGCAACCCGCTGCTGGTCCAGGCCCTGTTACGGGAGTTGCAGCGCACCGGCGTCGGCCCGGGCGAACTGTCCGCCGAGCGGATCGCCGGACTCGGCTCCGCGGAGGTCGCGGAGACGCTGGTCGCCCGCTTCGAGACCTGGTTCCCCGGCATCGGCCGGGCCCTCGGCACCGTGGCGATCATGAGCCGGGCGCACTCGGCCGAACTCGTCGCGGAACTCGCCGGGCTCGACCCCGTGGAGGCAGCCGACGTCCTGCACACCCTCGTCCGCGCCGGAATCCTGGACGCGAGCGAGGAGGGCGTCACCTTCAGCCGCCCGATCGTCAGGACCTCGTTCCTCGCCGCCATGCCCCCCAGCGAACGCGCCCGGCTGCACGCCGAGGCGGCCAGGGCCCTGCACGCGGCGGCCGCGCCCCGCGAGGAGATCGCCGCCCACCTGCTGCACTCCGCGCCCGTCGGCGCACCCTGGGCCGGCCAGATCCTCGTCGACGCGGCCGACGCCGCCCTCGCCGACGGAGAGCCGAAGGAGGCCAGGGCCTACCTGGAGCGCGGGATGGAGGAGTGCGGGGCGGAGCGCGAGCCCGAACTGCTGCGGAGGCTCGGTCAGGTGGAGCTCGCCGACGACCTCGACGCCGCCGTGCCCCGGCTGCGCAACACGCTCGACCTCATTCCGCAGGTCGGCGACCGCCGGGCCGCGGCGCTCGCCGACCTCGTCCAGGCCGTCGTCCTCTCCGGCGACATCCCCGAAGCGCTGCGCATCATGGAGGCCGAGGTCGTCGCCCTCGAACGACAGGGCGCCGAGAAGGAGTTGCGCATCGGCACCGGCGCCCTGCTCGAACTGCTGCGTCTGCTCGACGGCAGGAGCGCCCCCGCGGCGCCGCCGGCGGCCAGGGCCGTGCGACTGGAGGTCGCCCGTACCCCCTGGGTGCGACGGGCCGAGGCGGCGGTGCCGGCCCTGCACGCCCAGTGGCGCGGCAGGCGACGGGAGGAGGCCGTACAGCTGGCCCGGCTGGCGCTGAGCGAACCGGTCGGCACGGTCAACGAGGACGCGGCGCTGCGGACCGCGCTCCTCCTCGTCCTCGCACGCGCGGGCGAGCACGAGGAGGCGCTGGAGATCTGCCGGGCCCTGCTCGCCCAGGCGACGGTCGAGGGCTCCCACACGGTGGCCGCCCTGGCCAGGGCCGCCCTCGCGGAGTGCGCCTTCCGGGTGGGCCGGCTCCAGGAATCGGCCCAGGCGGCGTACGAGGCGCTGGAGCACAGCCCGGTCCTGCCCGGCCGCGAGTGGCTGGGATCCGCCCAGGCCCGCTGCTGGCTCGGGGCGGCCCTGATGGAGTCCGGCGACCTCGAACAGGCCCAGCGGGTACTGCTCGACGACAGCCGGCCGAGCGGACCCCCCGGGATGGCACTGCCCGGGCTGCTCTTCCACCGGGGGCGGCTGCACATCGCGATGGGGCACGCCAGGGCGGGCCTCGCCGACCTGGAGGAGTGCGGCCGCCGGCTGCGGCTGCGCGGCTGGGCGGACTCCGCCGTCCACCCCTGGCGCTCCGAGGCCGCCCTCGCCCACAGCCGCCTCGGCAACGTTGCCATCGCGGAGCGCCTCGCCCGGGAGGAACTCGAACTGGCCCGGGCCTGGGGCGCACCGCACGCCGTCGGCGGCGCCCTGCGCGTCCTCGGCCTGCTGGCCGGCGGCGACCGGCGGGCCGCCCTCCTCACCGAGGCCGTCGGGATCCTCCGGGAGTCCGGCGCGGCCCTCGCGGAGGCCCAGGCCCTGGGCGACCTCGGCCGCGAATACATGCGCACCCGCAAGATCCGCAAGGCCCGTGAGCAGCTCCGCGCCGCCCTGGCCCTGGCCGAGAAGTGCGGGGCGGGAGCGCTCGTACGAGAACTGCGGCAGGACCTGCTGGAGTCGGGCGCACGGCCGCGCCGGGACACCGAGACCGGGCCCGCCTCGCTCACCCCGGCCGAACGCCGTACCGCCCTGCTCGCCGCCGGCGGCCTGACCAACCAGGAGATCGCCAACCGGCTGTTCGTCACACGGCGCACGGTGGAGATCCATCTGAGCCGGGCCTACCGGAAGCTGTCCATATCGGACCGGCGCGATCTCCACGAGATGATCCATGACGATCCCGCGCCTCCGCAGCCGCCCGTCCCGCGCCCGCAGAAAACACCGGAACTTTGCGCGCCGCGGAAAATTCCGGTAATCACTTGACGCGGCGGCGGCTCGACTTGGAGCATCGGGTCGAGCGGTAATTCCGCCAGAGCTCCGACCGCCGCAGAGAGAAATGGAAACAGAAACAGATGAGGCCAGAGTCAGTTGTCGCGTTGCTCGCCGAGCCCAGCCGGCTCCAGGTGTTCTCCGCGGTCGTCCTCGGAGCGACGTCGCTGCCGTCCGCGGCCCGGGCGGCCGGGGTCTCCGTGAAGGAGGCGGCCGTGGCCGTGCGGCGACTGACCGACGGCGGCCTGGTGGCGGAGACCGATGGTGAACTCCACGCCCTGACCGAACAGTTCAAGGAGATCGTCCGCACCACACGTCCGCCCGCCGAGGAGCCGGAGAGCCACGGCTACGCGAACGACGAGGTGGAGTCGCTGCTGCGGACCTTCGTGCGGAACGACCGACTGGTCCGGCTGCCCTCCCAGTGGGTGCGCCGCCGTGTGGTGCTGCAGCACCTCACCCACCGGACGTTCGAGGAGGGCGCCAGCTACGACGAGCGCGCCGTGAACGAGAAGTTGAAGGTGTGGTGCGAGGGCGCGGGCACGGACCACGTCACCGTCCGGCGCTACCTGGTGGACCTCTGCCTGCTCGGCCGCGAGGGCGGCCGCTACTGGCTGCGGACGGACATCCAGCCCGCGCTCTGACGCCGGTACGACGATCGAGGGGCCCGCTCCGGCGGGCCCCTCCGTCGTGTCCGGCCCGCCCCGCGACAACTACCTCCTCAATGCCTGCCCGAGTGCCGGAACCGACCGGGAAAACAGGGATACCGTCGGTCGACGCCGGGTCCGGACCCTCGATCGGCATTCTCGGCCACAGCCGTCGTCATGGAATTCAGGGCCGTGTCGCAGAGGCATCGTGACGGGATTTTCAGGAATGCGAGGACGTGCCACCGCATATCCGTCCGGCATTCCCTTTCCATGCCCCCGTCGCACGTCGCGAACAGAGGAGAAACAGTGATTCCGTTGTCCTATGCGCAGCAGCGGTTGTGGTTTCTGAACCGGCTGGAGGGGCCCAACGCGACCTTCAACGCGCCCCTGATGCTGCGGCTCAGGGGCGCGCTGGACCGCCCGGCCCTGCGCATGGCATGGCGGGACGTCCTGCGGCGCCACGAGAGCCTGCGGACCCGGTTCACCGACGCCGCCGGCGAACCGGAGCAGATCGTCCTCGACGCCACCGAGCCGGAGCTCGCCCTGACCGTCACCGAGTGCGCGGCGACGGAACTCGACGCGATCCTGCTGGACCTCCAGACCCACCCGTTCGACCTGGGCACGGAACTGCCGGTACGCGCCCGTCTCGTCTCCACCGGGGCCGAGGAGCACGTCCTGGCGCTGGTGCTGCACCACATCGTCAGCGACGGATGGTCGATCGCCCCGCTGCTGCGCGACCTCGGCGCGGCCTACACCGCCCGCACCACCGACGGCACCGCCCCGGCGTGGGAGCCGCTGCCGGTCCAGTACGCGGACTACACCCTCTGGCAGCGGGACCTGCTCGGCGACGCCGGCGAACCCGGCAGCCTGGCCGACCGCCAGCTCGACCACTGGCGCACGGCACTGGCCGGACTCCCCGAGGAGCTGGAGCTCCCCGCCGACCGTTCCCGGCCCGCCGTCGCCACCCACCGGGGCGGACAGGTCCGCTTCGCGCTCGACCCCGAGGTCGCCGCCGGCCTGCGCGCCCTCGCCCACTCCTCGGGCAGCACGCTCTTCATGGTGCTCCAGGCCGGTCTCGCCGGCCTCCTCACCCGGCTCGGCGCCGGCACCGACATCCCGCTCGGCACCGTCGTGGCCGGACGCACGGACGAGGCGCTCGACGACCTCGTCGGCTTCTTCGTGAACACCCTCGTGCTGCGCACCGACACCTCGGGAGACCCCACCTTCGAGGAGCTGCTCGCCCGGGTCCGCGCGACGGACCTCGCCGCCTACGACCACCAGGACATCCCCTTCGAGCGGCTCGTCGAGGAGCTCAACCCCGTACGGTCCCGCTCGCGCCACCCGCTGGTCCAGGTGTCGGTGGAGCTGCACACCGTCACCGACGACGGCGCCGATCTGCTGCCGGGTCTGGAGTGCACCGAACTCCCCGCCGATCTCGGCGGCATCGCCAAGCTCGATCTGACCTGGGACTTCTTCGAATCGGGTGACTCCCTCGGCGGCGAACTCGCCTACGCGGAGGACCTCTTCGACCGGGAGACGGGCGAGCGGCTCGTCGACTGGCTCCAGCGGCTGCTGGCCGGCGCCGCCGCCGCGCCCGGCACCCGGCTCTCGGAGCTCTCCCTGGTCAGCGCCCAGGAGCGGCGCGTCCTGCTCCGGGAGAGGCACCGCGTCCAGCACGAGGACCTGGAGAAGGGCGTGGTGGACCGGGTCCGCGAGCACGCCGCGGCACGCCCCGGCGCCCCGGCGGTCACCGACGCGCACGGCACCGTCGACTACGCGACGCTGGTGGGCCGGGCGAGCGCGATCGGCCGCAGGCTGCGCCCCGACGCCGCGGCCCCCCGCGGTTTCGTGGCCGTCCTCGCGGACCGCGGCGCCGCGGTGGTCTCCGCGCTGCTGGGCGTCCTCGGCGCCGGCTGCGCGTACTTCCCGCTCGACACCCGGGCACCCCTCGCGCGGAACGCGGCGCGACTCGACGACACCCGGGCGGGCCGGCTGCTCACCGACGCGCGGCACGCCGACACGGCGCGGGAACTCGCGGGCCGCGCGGGACACCCGGTCGAGGTGATCGTCCTCGACGGGACCGCGGACCCGATGGACTCCCTCGCCCCGGTCCTGCACGGTCCCGACGACCTCGCCTACACCATCTTCACCTCGGGGTCGACCGGCCGCCCCAAGGGCGCCATGGTCAAGCACCGGGGGCTCGTCAACAACCTGCTGGGCGAGGCGGAGGCCATCGGCATCGCCGACGCCTCCCATGTCGTGGCCTCCAGCGCGCCGCTGACCTTCGACATCTCGGTCTGGCAGATGCTCACCGCGCTCGTCTTCGGCGGCGCCGTCCACGCCGTCGACGACGCGACGGCCCGCGATCCGCGTGCCCTCTTCCGTACCGCCGTCGACAGCGGCATGACGGTCCTCCAGGTGGTGCCGAGCCTGCTGCAGGCGGCGCTCGACGAATGGGACGCCCAGGGCGACGCCCCCGCCGAACTCCCGCTGAGGAAGCTGGCCGTGACCGGGGAGGCGCTCCCCGGCGACGTGGCCCGGCGCTGGCTGACGCGCTACCCCGGCATCCCGCTGGTCAACTGCTACGGGCCCACGGAGTGTTCGGACGACGTGACCCAGGCCGTGATCACCGCGGGGACGGTGCCCGAGGGCGCCCGGACCCCGATCGGCGTCGCCACCCGGGGCATGACCCTGTACGTCCTCGACGAGCGGCTCGGACTCGCCCCGATGGGAGTGCCCGGCGAGCTCTACATCGGAGGCGTCGGCGTCGGACTCGGCTACCTCGACGACCCGGGGCGCACGGCGACGACGTTCGTCCCCGATCCCTTCTCCCCGGACCCGGGCAGCAGGATGTACCGCACCGGCGACGTCGTGCGCTACCGCCGGGACGGACAGCTGGAGTTCCTCGGCCGCCAGGACCACCAGGTCAAGATCCGCGGGCAGCGGATCGAGCTCGGCGAGGTCGAGTTCGCCCTGCGCCGGCTCGACGGCGTGCGGGACGCGGTGGTCGCCGTGGTCACCGGCGCGGGCGGACACCGGGTGCTCGTCGGCTACTACATCGGTGACGTCGACCCCGCCGACGCCCGCGCCGCGCTGGCCGCGGTGCTCTCGGACGGCATGGTGCCCAGCGTGCTCGTCCCGATGGACGCCTTCCCCCTCACCCCGAACGGCAAGCTGGACCGCAAGGCGCTGCCCGCGCCCGACCTGCGGGCGGGATCGGCGGGCCGCGCGCCCCGCACGCCCCGTGAGAAGGAGCTGTGCCAGGTCTTCGAGGAGACGCTGGGCGTCGACGGGATCGGCCTCGACGACGGGTTCTTCGACCTCGGCGGTCATTCCCTGCTCGCCATCCGGCTGATGCGCACGCTCAACCGGCGACTCGGCGCGTCCCTGCCCCTGAGCGCCGTCTTCGAGCGCCAGACACCGGGCGGCCTCGCCGAACTGCTGGCGGGCGGAGTCCCGTCGACCGGCCCCGACCCCGTCGACCTGACGGCCGATGTGCGGCTCGACGCCGGGATCCGTCCCGAGGGCCCGGTGGCCGAGGGGCCGCCGCGCCATGTGCTGCTGACCGGTGCGACCGGGTTCCTCGGCGCGTACATCCTCCGCGAGACGCTCGACCGTACGGACGCCACCGTCCACTGCCTGGTGCGGGCCGCCGACGACGCCGCGGCCATGCGCCGGATCGAGCGCGGCCTGACCGGCTTCGGACTCTGGGAGGAGGAGTTGCGGGGACGGGTCGTGCCGCTGGCCGGCGACCTCGGCGAGCCCCTGCTCGGCCTGGGCGCCGAGCGGTTCGACGCCCTCGCCCGGACGGTCGACCTCGTCCTGCACAACGGATCGCGCGTCAACCTCATGGAGTCGTACGAGCGGTTGAGGCCGGCGAACGTGGACGGCGTCAGGGAGATCCTCAGGCTGGCCGCCCTGCACCGGACCAAGCCCGTCCACTACGTCTCCACCATCAGCACGGTGGTGGCCGGCGACGGAGACCCGGAGGTGCTGCCCGAGAACTGGGTGAGCGACCCGGCCCTGGTGGACCCGTACGGCTACGTGCGCAGCAAGTGGGTGGCCGAGGGGATCGTGCGCCTCGGGCAGGAGCGCGGCATCCCCACCGCGGTCTACCGGCCGTCGCGGATCGGCGGCGACTCCATGACCGGCGCGGTGGGCAGCGACGACGCGTTCTGGCACTACGTGCGCGCCTGCGTCGAGTTGGGCGCCCGGCCGGACGCCGGCGTGGACGGCGGCTCCCTGAGCGAGAACATCGTGCCCGTCGACTACACCGCCCGGGCGTTCGTGCACCTCGCGCTCGCCGGCCGTCCGGAGGGCACGGTCTACAGCCTGGTCAGTCCGACCCCGGTCGAGCTGTCCGCGGTGCTGGACCACGCCGAGGGGAGCGGATACCCGATGGAGACCGTGCCGTACGAGGAGTGGCGGCGGCGGCTCGCCCTCGCGGCCGCCTCGGAGCCGGCGGCGGAGGGCAGTTCGGTCCACGCGGTCGCGCTGCTCGACAGCACGGCGGGGGAGACCCCCGGTCGGTACCCGGACGCCTTCGACCGGACCGCGCTGGAAGCGGGGCTCGAAGGCAGCGGACTGCGATGCCCGGAGGTCGACCGCACGCTCCTGGAGCGGTACTTCGGTCACTTCATCCGTACGGGATTCCTGCCCACGCCCCGGCCGGCGGCGGTCGCGCGTCCGTGACCGGGAGCACGCGCCACCCGCTGTCCCTGTCCCTCGCCCCGGCCGAGACCGGGACGGCGGTGGCGGAACCGTACGGGCCGCGCTCGCTGTGGCTGGTGGACGCGGCGACGCAGGGGCCGGCGGCGCTCGGGCTGGCCCCGGCGGTGCTGGACGACAGGGAGAAGCGGCGGGCCGCCGCCTTCCGCCGGGACGGCGACCGGCGTTGCTACGTCACCGCGCACGTGGCGCTGCGGGTCCTGCTCGGCGCGCATCTGGGCACCGAGCCGGGCGGCGTGCGGCTGGTCGCCGAGGACTGCCCGTCCTGCGCGGGGCCCCACGGGCGTCCCGCGGCGGCCGACGCGGCGCTGCACTTCTCGCTCTCCCACAGTCAGGACCTGGTGCTGCTGGCCTTCGCCCGCTCTCCGGTCGGCGTGGACGTGGAGGCGCTGCTCCCCCCCGACGCCGTGGACGACGTCGCCGCGGAACTGCACCCGAGGGAGACCGCGGAGCTGGCGGCACTGCCACCGCATGCGCGGCCGGTCGCGCTCGCCCGGGCGTGGGTGCGCAAGGAGGCGTACCTGAAGGGGCTGGGCATCGGGCTCGCCCACGGCATCGCGGGGGACTACGTCGGCACGGGCCGGTCCCCGGGACCGGCGCCGCCCGGCTGGTCGGTCGCGGACGTGGCGGTGCCGGCGGGGTTCGCGGCCGCGGTCGCCGAGGCGCGGTGAGGAGTGACGGCGGGTCCGCCGCCCGGCGTCCTCCTAGGGCGTGTTCGCGTCCGGGGCGCCGTCCGCTCCCGGCTCCTTGAGCAGTCCGGAGGTGGCGAGCAGATAGCCGAGCTGGGCGCGGCTGGTGCTCTCCAGCTGCGCGGAGACCTTGCGGATGTGCTCGGCGACGCTGCGCCGGCTCATGCCGAGCCGGCGGGCGATCGAGTCGTCCGTCTCGCCGGAGACCACCGCGTGCAGGATCGTGCGCTGCACATCGGTGGTCGCGACGGGGGAGCGCACCGGGGTCCGGTCCGGGGAGATGGGGATGGAGCGGGCCCAGGCGTTGTCGAAGAACTTGGCGAAGAGCCGGACGAGGCCCGGGTGGCGTACCTGGAGCGCCGCCACACCGCGCTGGTCGGAGACCGGGACGAAGGCGACCTCCCGGTCGCAGATGATCATCCGCTCGAAGACCTCAGCCAGGGTGCGCACCTCGCCGCCCGCCTCGGTGATCTGCTCGATGTACGAGAGCGTGGCCTGGTGGGAGCGGACGGTGTGCTGGTAGATGGTCCGCTGGCTCACGCCCCGGGCGAGCAGTTGCAGATCCCGGGCCAGTGCCTCGCCGAGCAGGTCCGGTGAGCGGCCGCCGCCCGGCTGCGCGGTCAGCAGCTCGACACGGCAGTTGCCCACGGCGGCCTCCAGCGTGTCGCTGATGAGGGCGCCGCCGGAGAGCAGGGTGAGGGGCGGCTGTTCGTTCCGCCGCGCCTCGACGTAGAGCTGGGAGAAGGCGGAGAAGACCGCCTGGGTCGCCCGCAGGGCCCGCCGGCCGTCCGCGACGGCGGCCTCCATCGGCGCCAGTACGGAGAAGGCGGCGGTCTCCGGTGGCACGACCCTCGCCAGGCCCGGTTCGTCGGCCGACTCGGTGACGAGATGGAGCGACCAGAGGCAGTCGGGCACCTCGTCCAGGGGCAGGGTGCCCGTCGCGAGAGCGGCCCGGTAGCGCTCCAACGCGACATCGCACGCCCCCTCGGCGTTCGATTTGTCGCAGTTGCAAGGCTTATGACGGGAATGCTCTCGGTTCACAAGTATGCAGATTACACTTGCGGGTTTCCTCGGGTCTGGAACGGCACTGATGGCTGGAACAGGATCTCGACAGGCGCCAAGAACGCCTCAGACCACTTGGGGAAATGAGAGACCATGTTCCGTTTGAATCGGCTTTTCCGTGCCTGCGCGATCGCCCTTCTGAGTCTTCTCCTCATCGAAGGCGTCACCACTCTGACCAGCGCCGAAGCCGCCGAGGCCGCCACTCTCGCGGACTCCGCCTGGGGCCCCGCGCCGAGGCCCTGAGCGGACGTCACGGACGGTTCCGGAACGGGGTGAATGAATTGATTCCGGCCTCTCGCCGAGGACACGCGGCGGATTTGATCTCCTACATTACGGCCAGTCCCTCGCCTTACCACGCGGTGGCGGAGGCGGTGATCATCCTGGAGAAGGCGGGGTTCCGGGAGCTCCGCGAGACCGACCCGTGGAACGACGCCCCGGGGGGCCGGTTCCTCGCCCGCGGCGGCACGCTGATCGCCTGGTACACCGCGCCGTCGGTGCCCGCCCACGCCCCCTTCCTGATCGTCGCGAGCCGTACCGACGCGCCGAACCTGCGCGTCGCGCCCGCCCCGGACACCAGCTCCGTCGGATGGCGCCAGGTGCGGACCGAGCCGTACGGCTCTCCCGCGCTGGAGAGCTGGCTCGACCGGGACCTCGGGGTCTCGGGGCGCCTCGCCCTGCGCGACGGGACGAGCCGGCTGGTCTGTTCGGACGAGGCGCTGCTGCGCGTCGCGCGGACGACCGGGGGGACGGTGTCCGGCGTCACCCCGCTCTGGGGTCTCGGCGGTACCGAGCGGGGCGCCCTCCTGGACCGGCTGGCCGAGGAGGGAGGCGTCGACTACTACGAGGTCCTGGGCGGGGACCTGATGCTCCACGACGTCCAGGCCCCCGGATTCCTGGGAGCCGAGAGGGAGTTCGTGACCTCGGCCCGCCTCGACGACCTCGTCTCGGTGCACGCCGGCCTCACCGCGCTCACCCGCGCCGCCGACGGGGAACCCGCCCACATACCGGTGCTGGTCGCCTTCGACGGCGGAGCCGACGGCGCACCGGCGCACCGCACCGCCGCACTCCTGGAACGGACCCTGCGCCGTGCCGTCGCCGCGCGCGGCGGCGGCCACGAGGACTGGTGCCGGGCACTGGGCGGCGCCCTCGCCGTCCACACCCGGATGGTCCCCGCCGTACACCCGGACCGTCCCGACCGGCACGACCCGGAACACCGGCCGCTGCCCAACGGCGGCCCGGTCGTGACGGTCGGCGCCGACGGCCGCGGCGGAACCGACGGGCCCGGTCACGCCCTGTTCGCCGCCGCCTGCGAACGCGCGGGCGCCCCCTGGCAGACGTACGTGCGCGGACCCCGGTCCGACGAGCCGTCCGGCGCGGGCCCCTCGATCGGCGCCGCCCTCGGCATCCCGTCGATCGAGGCCGGCGTGGCCGGTCTGGCCGGGGGCACCCCGCGGGAACTCTGCGGCACCGACGACCCCTGGCTGCTCGCCCGGGTCCTCCTGGAGCTCGCGCCGACCCCCGCGCCCCACCGGACACCACCGCCCCCGACCCGCTCCCCGGACCTCACAGAAAGCAACGGATGATGGAGACGACCGGCGAACCCACCCGCTTCGGAGTGTTGCTGCAGCAGTACCGCAAGCGCGCCGGGTTCACACAGACCGAACTCTCCGGGTTCTCCACCGTCAGCGTGCGAGCCATCCGGAACCTGGAGCTGGGGCGGGCCAGGAACCCGCGCCGGGAGACCGTACGACTGCTCGCCGAGACCCTCAGGCTCGGCGGCGAACGGCGGGCCGCGCTGCTCATCGCCGCCGGGCACGAGGCCGACGACGCCGCCTTCGACCACCTGCCCGCCCTGCCGGCCGGGGCGGCCCGCCCGCCGCACGGCAGGGACACCGAACGGGACCGGGTCCTGCGCCATCTGCGCGACGAACCGGGACGGCGCGCCATCCTCACCGGCCTGGCCGGCGTCGGCAAGACCCGCCTCGCCCGGACCGTGGCCCACACCCTGTCCACCGACGACGCGATGCCCACCCTGTGGATGGAGCTGGCCCGCCCGGCCCGCGAGGGACGGGACGGACGCCCCGACGAGTCCCGGCCCCCGCTGGCCGTGATGGAGGGTCTGCTGACCGCTCAGGTCGGCGAGGCGGTCCGGCTCGTCGGCGACCGCGCCGCCCTGCTCGTCCTCGACGGCAACGACGACGGTCAGGTGGCGTACGGGACGGTGGAGGCCCTCCTCGACTGCTGCCCCCGGCTGCGCGTGCTGGAGACCGCCCGCACCCCTCGCGGATGCCACGCGGACTTCCGCGTACCGCTGCACCCGCTGCCCCTGTCCCCACCCACGACCGTCTGCGATCCGTCGGCCGCGGCGACCGGCCCGGCGATGGCCGTGCTCCTCGACCGGATCGCCGAACTCCAGCCCGACCTGCGGGTGGGGCCCGGCAACATCGCGGAGTTGATGGAGATCTGCTCCCGGCTCGACGGTCTGCCGCGCGCCCTCGAATCCGCCGCGCCGTGGTTCCTGCTGTGCTCACCCGCCGAACTCGTGGAGCTGGCCCGCACCGAACCCCACGCCCTCGCGGCACCGCCCGCCGCCGGCGGCACGGCCGGGAGCTGGCTGGACGAGGCCCTGGACCACGCGCTCGCCTCGCTCTCCCCGGCGCACCGTGCCGGACTCGCGCGGGCGGCCGACTGGGACACCCCCTGGACGATGGAGCAGTTCGCCACCCGGACCGGTGCCGGCCGGGCCGAGGCCGCGGCCGCGGTCCACGCGCTCCTGGACTGCGGGCTCGTCCGCCGGATGCCGTCCCCGCATGCCATCGCCTTCACCGTCCTGCACGTCGTACGGGCCTGGCTGCGCGCCCGCCCCGAGCACGCCGGGACCGCCGTGCCCGCGCCGCGGACGGAAGCCTCCGGCCCCGCACACGACCGCGCCCGCGACCACGGTCAGGGCCACGACCACGACCACGACCACAGGCAGGGCCACGACCGCGCCCGCGACCGAGCCCACGACCACCCCTACGACCGCGTGCAGGAACGCGCCGGAGCCGACGCGCGCCGGTACGCCCGGCCCCTGCGCCACGACGCGGCGTGAGAGGCAACGAGATGATCACCGCATCGCCCTGGACGGTCCCGCTGAGGCCCGCCCGCGCCACCCCGACCGGCCGCGTGGTGGCGCTCGCCCACTCCGGCAGCGGCCCCAACGCGCTCCTGCCCCTGCTGCGCCGGCTGCCCGACGACATCGAGGTCGTCGGGGTCACGCTGCCCGGCCGTGAGCGCCGGTTCGGCGAGAGCTGCGCCACGCTCCCGGACGACATCGACGGCGCCCTGGCCGCCGTGCTGGCCGAGCTGCGCGCCGCGCCGCCGCTGCCCACCGTCCTCTTCGGCCACAGCATGGGAGCCGCGTTCGCCGCGGCGCTCGCCCTGGCGGCGCCCGAGCTCTGCCACGGCCTCGCGCTGAGCGGGCACCCCACCCTGGAGTCGCGGGCCGGGCGGGCCGAGGACTGGACCGAGGACGACCTCATGGACGTCATCCGGCTGGGCGGGGGCACCCCCGACGAGTTCCTGGAGGACCCGGTCATCCGGGAGCACCTCCTCGAACTGCTCCGCTGCGACCTGACCCTGGGGCGCCGGCTGGCCGTGCGCAACGCCGGACGACAGCTCCCCGTCGCGCCCCTCGTCCTCGGCGGCCGCGACGACGAACTCGTACCGCCGGGCGAGCTGGACGACTGGTCCACCCGCACACCGCTGCGGCCACGACTGTTTCCCGGAGGCCACTTCTACCTCCTGGACGAGGCGAACACCCAGGCCGTGGCCTGCGAGATCGCCGCACTACTGCCCCGGCGCCCCGCGCCGGCGGCGTCACTGTAAGGACTGCACATTGAAGATGGACACACCGGCGCCGACCGCCGGGCCCGCTCCCACCCTCACGGGTCTCCTCGCCTCCGCCACCGCGGCGGCGGAGGACGGGGCGACCGCGGTGGAGGACGAGCGGGGCGGCTGCTCCTACCGGCGGCTCGACACCTGGTCCGACGCCGTCCGCGCGGCCCTCCGCGCGCACGGCGTCAGGAGGGGCGACCGGGTCGCCCTGCGCATGGAGCCGGGCGCCGACGCGATCGCGGCGATGGCCGGAATCCTCAAGGCCGGTGCGGCGTACGTGCCCCTCGACGTCCGCAACCCCCCGAGCCGCAACGCCTTCATCCTGGCCGACAGCGGCGCCACCGCGTTCGTCGGCGATCCGGACGGATGCCGCACGGAGGGCCTGCCCGTGCTGGGCGGGCGCGACGTGGCCGCACTGCGTGACTCGGCGGGGAGCGGCGCCACGGACTCCGACGACACCGACCTCCCGTCCGGCCCCCGCCCCTCGGACATCGCGTACGTCATCTACACCTCCGGCACCACCGGGCGGCCCAAGGGCGTCCCGGTGCGGCACGACAACGTGACCGCGCTGTTCCGTGCGACGGGTTCGGGGCCGTTCGCCTTCTCGCCCCGCGACACCTGGCTGCTCTTCCACTCCCTCGCCTTCGACTTCTCCGTCTGGGAGATCTGGGGCGCGCTGACCACGGGCGGACGGCTCGTCGTGCCGCCGGCCGGGGCGACCCGGTCGCCGCAGAGCACCCTGCGCCTGGTGGCCGAGAAGCGGATCACCGTGCTGAACCAGACGCCGACCGCGTTCGGCTCGCTGATCGAGGCCGCGCTGCGGGACGACGTCCGCCTCCCCGATCTGGCCCACGTCGTCTTCGGCGGTGAACGGCTCGCGCCCGCCACCCTGCGCACATGGGCGCGGCGCCACGGACGGGACAGGCCCCGCCTGGTCAACATGTACGGGATCACCGAGACCACCGTCCACGCGACCTGGCACGAGCTCACGGACGCGGACCTGGACGAGGACGCCTCGCCCATCGGCAGGCCGCTGCCCGGGTTCGGCCACAGGATCGTCACCGAGGACGGCAGGGACGCCCTGCCCGGCGAGGAGGGCGAACTCTGGCTCTCCGGCCCCCAGGTCACCGACGGCTACCTCGGCCGCCCGGAACTCACCGCCGAGCGCTTCCCCGCATCCGGTCACGGCGTCCGCCACTACCGCTCCGGCGACCTCGTCCTGCGCCGCCCGGACGGCGTCCTCGTCTACCGGGGCCGTGCCGACCTCCAGGTCAAGCTGCGCGGTCACCGCATCGAGCTCGGCGACGTCGAGGCCGCCGTCCGCTCCCACCCCGGTGTGGCCGACGCGGTGGTCTGGGCACGGGAGTTCGGCCCCGGCGACGAACGGCTGGTCTGCGCGTTCACCTCCTCGGGGGAGGCCGACGCGGCGCCGGGGGAGCAGGAGCTGCGCCGGCACGTCAAGGAGCTCCTGCCGTCCTACATGCACCCCGCCGCCCATCGGTGGCTGGCGGCCCTTCCCCGTACGGTCAACGGCAAGACGGACCGGGCGGCCGTGGCGCGCGCGTGGGAGGTCCGGGAGCCCGCGCTCAGGCGTGTCGTCCGCGCTCCGCAGAACGTCCCGCGGCCCGTCGTACGGGCCTTGCGGGGCGGTTGGTTCGGCTGACCGGTCCGTCCGCCGGGGCCGGAAGGCAACTGCCCGCATGATGCCTGCTGTTGTGCCCCGTCCCCCAGCGGGGCGCTCCTAGCGTGAAGGCCGTGGGAAGACACCCCACTCTGTGAGCCTGGAGGGGTATTGATATCTAGCCGAGTCTACGACGTGGTCTCCGGCGAACGGTTCCTGGAACTTCCTGGATTCCAGACGGCCTTCTCCACCCATGTGAAGCTGGAGGGCCTGAATCCCGCCGGATCGATCAAGATCAAGGCAGCACGGGAAATGATCCTGAACGCCGAGGAACAGGGTCTCATCTCTCCGGGCCGCGAACTCATCGAATCCACGTCCGGCAACCTCGGAGTGGCCCTCGCCTCCATCTGCGCGGCGAAGGGCTACCGGATCACGCTGGTCACCGACCCCAACGCCAACGCCCGCACCGTACGGTTCATGAAGGCGCTCGGCGCCGAGGTCGTGACGGTGACGCGCAGGGACGCCGCCGGCGGCTATCTGCGGACCCGGATCGACTACATCCGGGCCCGGCTTGCCGCCGACTCCCGTCTGGTGTGGCTCAACCAGTACGCCAACCCGGGCAACGCGGCCGCCCACAGCAAGCACACGCTCAACGAGATCCTGGACGGCTTCGGCGTACCCGACTGGCTCTTCGTCGGTACCGGCACGTCGGGAACGCTGATGGGATGCGTCCGCCGCCTGCGCGAACTCGCCCTTCCCACCCAGGTCGTGGCGGTGGACGCGGTGGGGTCCGTGACCTTCGGGGACCATCCCGGACCCCGCTGGATCCCGGGCATCGGCGCCAGCCGCACCCCGGAGATCTTCAGCGACGACGGCAGCTTCCTGAAGGTCCTCGTGGACGAGCCGGCGACGGTACGGATGTGCCGCCGCGTCGCGCGGGAGTACGGGCTGCTGCTCGGCGGCTCCTCGGGCAGCGCCCTGGCCGCCGTCGAGGCGATGGCCGACCGCATCCCCGCCGGCAGCCGCATCCTCACCCTGTCCCCGGACATGGGCGAGGGCTATCTCGACACCGTCTACAACGACGAGTGGGTGCGGGAGAGATACGGGGCGGACGCGCTGTCACCCCAGCCGGAAACCGACGTCGAAACACTTCTGCGACTCTACGGAAAAGAACATGCCTGAATTTTCGGTCCTCGGTGGCCGTGACATCGTCGAGCTGCTCGAAGGCCAGGAGAAAGAGGTCGTCGACTGCGTCAGGGACGCCTATCTGACCCACGAGGCCGGGGCCAGCGTCAACCCCGACAGCTACTTCCTGCGCTTCCCCGACAAGCCGGACTCGCGGATCATCGCGCTGCCCGCCTATCTCGGCGGTGACGTCGATGTCGCCGGAATCAAATGGATCGCCAGCTTTCCCCGGAACGTGGAATCGGGAATCCCGCGGGCCTCCGCGGTCCTCGTGCTCAACGACTACACGACCGGATACCCCTTCGCCCTGCTGGAATCGGCCGGGGTCAGCGCCGCCCGCACGGCGGCCTCCGCCGCGCTGGCGGCCACCACGCTCGCCGAGCGGCCGCCCGCCACCGTCGGCGTCCTGGGCGGCGGCGTGATCGCCCGCACCATCTGCCGCTACCTGCACCACACCGGCACCCCGCTCGGCGAGGTGCGCTGCCACGACATCGACGACGCCTCCGCCCAGGCACTCGCCGGCCACCTCGGCGGCGAGTACGGCGCCGACGC
The DNA here is from genome assembly GCF_040653355.1 of Streptomyces sp. NPDC047971. Taxonomy (NCBI): domain Bacteria; kingdom Bacillati; phylum Actinomycetota; class Actinomycetes; order Kitasatosporales; family Streptomycetaceae; genus Streptomyces; species Streptomyces sp. NPDC047971. The sequence goes on from NZ_JBEZNW010000013.1 coordinate 29,772, forward strand.
CCGCGCCGCGAGCGCCGAGGAGGCCCTCGACTGCGACCTGGTCGTCCTCGCGACCACGGCGCTGCGCCCGCACGTCCCGGCGGACCGTGCCTTCCGGCCCGGCCAGCTGATCCTCAACGTCTCCCTCCGCGACCTCGCCCCGGAGATCCTCCTCGGGGCCGACAACGTCTTCGACGACGTCGAGCACTGCATGAAGGCCGACACCTCACCGCACCTCGCCGAACAGCTCACCGGCAACCGGGACTTCGTCACCGGGACGCTGGCGCAGGTCATCAAGGGGGAGGTGCGCACCGACCCCGCCCGGCCCACCGTCTTCTCCCCCTTCGGCCTCGGCGTGCTGGACCTGGCCGTCGGCCACCACCTCTACCGCCGTGCGCGGACCGAGGGGCGACTGCTGACCGTCCCGGACTTCTTCGGCGAGACCCGGCGCTGGTGACGTCCCCCAACTGCCGGTGTGCTGCCCGGACATGTGCCGCAAGGCGACCCCATCGGCGACCTACCGTCGAACTCACACTCCTCAGGGAAACGATCGGGACTGATGACAATGGCTGCTGCTGACGTGCACTCCGCCGAGGACGAGGCACCGTCCGTGTTCCCCGTCGCGGGATCGTGCCCGCAGGCGGCCGGACCGTGCGGGACCGTCCGGCGCTCGGCGCTCCTGCCCGCCGCCGTGGCGCAGGGCATGGGGGAGCGGACCGACGACCATCTGCTGGCCGCCGTGACGCTCCTCGGCCGCAAGTACGCGGACAGCACGTCGTTCCGCGCCGGGGTCCGCGCCGCGGGCGCGGCGCGGGACACCGCCACCGCGACCCTGGCCGTCGCCATGCCGGCCGAGCGGACCCTGGCCGAGCACCTGGCGGAGGTCACGGCCGGCCCGGCCGCCGGGCCCGGCTCTACGCCGCCCGCCCTGGTCTGTGTGACCGGCGGGCCCGCGGCGGACCACGGCGACGCGGTCCTCACGGTCTCGGCGGAGCGCACCGGCGACGAGCTCACGCTCCATGTCGACGGTCACGGACACCTCTTCGACGCGGAGTCCACCGAGCGCGCGCTCGGGCACCTGGTCACCGTCCTGACCGCGCTGGTCCGCACCCCGCACACCACCGTCGGCGCCCTGGCGCTGCCGACCGCCGCCGAGCGCGAGCGGCTGACCGGATTCAGCGGCTCCCGCGGGACCTACCCCCGCGACGCGTCCGTGTACGAACTCTTCGCGGCCCAGGCCGCGGCCCGGCCCGACGCGCTCGCCGTGGTCCACGACGGCGGAACCTCGCTGACCTACCGCCGACTGGCCGACGAGGCCGAACGACTCGCCCACCTGCTGCACGCCCACGGCGCCCGCCGGCACAGCCGGATCGCGTTCCTGATGGACAAGACCGACCGTCTGATGGTGACCGTCCTCGCCATCCTGCGGCTCGGCGCCGCCTACGTGCCGCTCACCCCCGGACTTCCGTTCAGCCGACGCGACTTCCTCCTCGCCGACAGCGGCGCCGCCCTGCTCGTCACGGACGACGCCACGATCACCGCGGACATCCCCGTCCTCGACCTCGGCGGTTCCCACGAGATACCGGCCGGGCACACCCTGCCCGCGCACGAGGGTTCGCCGCTGGACACCGCGTACGTGATGTACACCTCCGGCACCACCGGCACGCCGAAGGGCGTCCTGGTCAACAACCGGGCCGTCGTCCGCCTGGTCCGCGACACCGACTACGTGGACCTCTCGCCGCGCACCACCGTCCTGCAGACCGGTGCGATCGCCTTCGACGCCACCACCTTCGAGTTCTGGGGCGCGCTCCTCAACGGCGGCACCCTGGTCCTCGCCCCCACCGAGACGGTCCTCGACACGATCGAACTGGGCGCGGCGATCCGCCGCCACGGCGTCGACACCCTCTGGCTCACCGCCCCCCTGTTCAACCAGATCGTCGACCAGGACCCCGCCGTACTGGCCGGCTGCCAGGTGCTCGCCGGCGGCGAGGCGCTGTCCGCCCCCCACATCGCGGCGGCCCTCGCGGCCTGCCCGGACAGCGTGTTCATCAACGGCTACGGCCCCACGGAGAACACCACCTTCTCCGTCGCGCACCGCATCACCGGGACCGAGGGCGACCGCGTCCCGATCGGCCGGCCGATCGCCCACTCCACGGCCTACGTCCTGGACCGCGACGGCAACCCGCAGCCGATCGGCATCGCCGGCGAACTCCACGTCGGCGGCGACGGCCTCAGCGACGGCTACCTCGGGCGCCCCGAGCTGAACGAGCGGGCGTTCGTCAGCGGCGGCATCGACGTACCCGAACGCCTCTACCGCACCGGCGACATCGCCCGCTGGACACCCGACGGGCTGCTGGAGTACCTGGGCCGGGCCGACGGCCAGATCAAGATCCGCGGCTACCGGGTCGAGCCGGCCGAGATCGAGAGCCAGCTGCTGCGGCTGCCCGGGGTCCGTGAGGCCGTCGTGCTGCTCCGGCCCCGCCCCGGCGGCGCCTCCGCGCTGTGCGCCTACGTCACCGGCGACACCGCCCTCGACCTGGGCGCCCTGCACGCGGCGCTGGGCCGGGAGCTCCCCGAGCACATGGTGCCCGTCGGCTTCTGGCAGGTCGACGCGATCCCGCTGACCAGGAACCACAAGGTCGACCGCGAGGCGCTGACCGCCCTGGAGCCGGTGGAGCCCGCCGAGTCCGCGCGGTCCGAGGGCCGGGCGCCGGGCAGCGCCCGGGAGGAGACGGTCGCCGCGATCTTCGCCGAGGTGCTGGGCGTGCCCGCGGTCTCGGTGGACGACGACTTCTTCGACCTGGGCGGGCACTCCCTGCTCGCGATCCGGGTCTGGAGCCAGGTCAGGTCCGCCCTGGGGGTGGAGTTCGAGCTGCGGCAGGTCCTCGACACCCCCACCGTGGCCGGTCTCGTGGCGAGCCTGGACGGGGGCGGGGCCCCCGCGGCCGCCCGCCCGAAGCTGGTCCGCCGGGCCTCCTGAGCCCGCACGAAGCGTCCCCGCGCCGCGTCTTTCCTGAACTTTTCCGAATGCAGTGTGATGTCCCCAAGTGGAGGGGTGAACGTGTTCCCGTTGTCGTTCGCGCAGCAGCGCCTGTGGTTCTTCAACCGGCTGGAGGGGCCGAGCAGTACGTACAACGTGCCCGTGGTGGTGCGGATCGGCGGAGCGCTGGACGCGCCCGCCCTGGAGGCGGCGCTGCGTGACGTCATGGGGCGCCACGAGGTGCTCCGTACCGTGTTCGAGGAGGCCGAGGGCGAGCCCGTCCAGCGGGTCCTGCCGCTCGCCGAGGCCGCCCTCGCCCTCGCCCCGGTGGACATCGAACCGGAGCGGCTGGAGGGCGCGCTGCGCGAGACGGCGGAGCTGCCGTTCGACCTCGACACCGATCTCCCGGTCCGCGCGACCCTCTTCCGGGTCGGCGCCGACGAGCACGTGCTCGCCCTGGTCCTGCATCACATCACCTGCGACGGATGGTCGCTCAACCCGCTCCTGAAGGACCTCGGGGCCGCCTACGACGCCCGGACCGAGGGCCGCGAGCACGCCGGGGAGCCCCTGCCGGTCCAGTACTCCGACTACACCCTGTGGCAGCGTGAGCTGCTCGGCGCGGAGGGCGAGCCCGACAGCCTGATCGGGCGGCAGCTCGCCTACTGGCGCGAGACCCTGGCGGACCTGCCGGAGGAGCTGGCCCTGCCCTTCGACCGGCCCCGCCCGGCCGTCGGCACCTTCCGCGGCCAGGAGGTCGACTTCCGGATCGGACCCGAGGTCCACGCCGGGCTGCTGAAGCTCGCCCGGGAGACCCGCGGCACGCTCTTCATGGTGGTCCAGGCCGCCACCGCCGCCCTGCTGTCGCGGCTCGGAGCGGGCACCGACATCCCGCTCGGCATCTCCATCGCCGGCCGCACCGACCAGGCCCTCGACGACCTGATGGGCCTCTTCATCAACACCCAGGTCCTGCGCACGGACGTCTCCGGCGACCCCAGCCTCCGCGAACTCGTCACCCGGGTACGGGAGACCAGCCTCGACGCGTACTCCCACCAGGACCTGCCCTTCGACCGGCTGGTCGAGGAGCTGAATCCCGTACGGCACCGCTCCCGCCACCCGCTCTTCCAGGTCGGCCTCGAACTGCACAGCGGCGGCCGGGAGATGACCCTGCGCGGCCTGGACGCCCGGGTCGAGCTGATGAAGATGTCCGTGGCGAAGTTCGACCTGTCCGTGGTGCTCCGCGACCGGGTGGCGGCGGACGGAACGCCGCTCGGCATCGACGGCACGCTGGAGTACGCCACCGACCTCTTCGACATGGACACCGCGGCCGCCCTCACCGAGCGGCTCGTGCTCCTCCTGGGCGCGGCCGTCGCGGACCCGGACGCCCCGCTGACCGCCGCCGACATCGTCACCCCGCGCGAGCGGGAGCTGCTGGCCCGGTGGAACGACACGGACCGGGACCTCCCGGAGAAGACGGTCACCGACCTCTTCCAGGAGCGGGTCGCCCTCACCCCCGACGCGATCGCGCTGGTGGCGGGCGACACCGCACTCACCTACACCGAGCTCAACACCTGGACGAACCGCCTCGCCCACCACCTGATCGCCCTCGGGGTCCAGGCGGACACCCCGGTGGCCGTCGTCCTGCCCCGCACCGCGGAGGCCGTCGTCGCCTGGCTCGCCGTCGGCAAGGCGGGCGGTGTCTACACGCCGGTCGACCCCCACAACCCCACCGAGCGCATCCGGCAGATCCTCGCCGACGCCCGGCCCGCCGCACTCGTCACCACCGACGAGATCGCCGCCGGCCTGGGCCCGGCCGACTCCCTCCCCGCGCTGGTCACCGAGCACCTCCGGGCGGACTCGCCCGAGCACGACCCGACCGACGCCGACCGCCCGGTCCCGCTGCTGCTCGACCACGCCGCCTACGTCATCCACACCTCGGGCTCCACCGGCCGCCCGAAGGGCGTCACGGTCCTGCACCGCGCGCTCACCAACCTGTGGACGTACCACACCGGCGTCACCTTCCCGCCGCCCGCGGAGCCCTCCGACCGGGTCCGGGTCGCCCTGTCCGCCTCGCTCGCCTTCGACACCTCCTGGGAAGGCGTACTGGCGATGATCGCCGGTCACGAGCTGCACCTGCTGGACGAGCCCACCCGCCGGGACCCCGCCAAGCTCGTCGCCTACGTGACCGAACGCGGCATCGGACAGCTCGACGTGACGCCGAGCTTCGCCCAGCAGTTGCTCAGCGAGGGCGTGCTCGACGGCGACAGCGCCCCGCGCACCCTGATGCTCGGTGGCGAAGCGGTCGACGAGACGCTCTGGAGCGAGCTGCGCAAGGCACCGCACACGACCGTCTACAACTACTACGGCCCCAGCGAGTTCTGCGTCGAGGCCACCGGCTGCGCCCTGCCGGAGTACGCGTCCGCCACCATCGGACGCCCCGTGCACAACTCCCGGATCCACGTCCTCGACGAGCAGCTCAACCCGGTCCCGCCGGGCGTGCTCGGCGAGCTGTACCTGGCCGGTGCCAACCTCGGCCGCGGCTACCTCGGGCGGGCCGCCCTGACCGCCGAGCGGTTCGTCGCCAACCCGTTCGGCGCGCCGGGCGAGCGCATGTACCGCAGCGGCGACCTCGGACGGTGGACCCGCGACGGGAACCTGATCTTCGCCGGCCGCTCCGACGACCAGGTCAAGCTGCGCGGACTGCGGATCGAACTCGGCGAGATCCAGACCGCGATCCGCTCCCACGCCGGTGTCGCCGACGCGGCGGTCGTCGTCCGCGAGGACGTGCCGGGCGACAAGCGGATCGTCGCCTACGTCGTCCCCGGCAAGGAGGAGAGCGTCGACACGGCCGCACTGCGCTCCGGCCTCGGCGAGCGGCTGCCGGAGTACATGGTGCCCGCCGCGTTCGTCCTGCTCGACGCGCTGCCGCTGACCCGCAACGCCAAGCTCGACCGGCGCGCCCTGCCCGTCCCGGACTACGGCGCCGGATCCGCCGGCCGCGCGCCGAGCACCGAGCGCGAGCGCCAGGTCGCCGACCTGTTCGCCGAGATCCTCAAGCTCGACGCGGTCTCGCTCGACGACAACTTCTTCGAGCTGGGCGGGCACTCCCTGCTGGCCACCCGTCTGGTCAACCGGATCCGGACGGTCCTCGGGGTGGACGTCAACCTCATGAAGCTGTTCGCCAGTCCGACGGTCGCCGGTGTCGTGGCCAGCCTGGAGCAGCCGCAGGCCGCGGCCGGGGCCGCCCGGCCCAAGCTGGTCCGCCGGACCGGCTGACGCTCCCGGCGGGGGCGCCGCGCGGCCCCACCGGCCCGCGCGTCCCCCGGCCCCGCCCCGCCTCTCGGCCCGCGCCCCCCGGCCCCGCCCCCATCGCTCACGCAGGAGACGAAGACAGTGACACCGGAGATCGACGACTACTTCGCCGTACTGAAGTCGGAGCACGGCGCCGACTCGCTCGCACGGGTCGAGGAGATGCTGGAGCCCCGCCGCCGCAGCGACCAGCGCCACCCGCTCCAGCAGGCGGCCAAGTGGGTCCTCCCCGGCATCCCCCAGCAGCCGTGGCACGATCCGTACGCCTACCCCGAACTGCAGCCCCTGGTCACCGCGCTGGAGGAGAACCACGCGCAGATCAAGGCGGAGCAGGAGCTGGCCTGGGAGCAGCGCCGCGCGGCGTTCTCCGACTACGAGCACTACCTCGTCCGGCAGCGCAACTGGCAGGCGCTGTACCTGTACCGCGACGGCGCGCTGAACGAGGAGGCCGCCGCCACGGCGCCGACCGCGTACAAGGTGCTCAAGGAGCACGCCGTGGACACGGACGTGATCTGCCCCCTCCTCGAGTCCCACTTCTCCACCCTGCTGCCGGGCGCCGCCATCAAGCCGCACTGCGACCTGTGGAACTTCAGCATCAACCTGCACCTCGCCGTCGACATCCCGGAGGGCGCCGCGATCCGGGTGGCCGAGGAGACCCGCTCGTGGGAGGAGGGCAAGTGCCTCCTCTTCGACTACTCCTTCGAGCACGAGGCGTGGAACGACGGCGACCGGACCCGCACCTGTCTGCTCGCCGACCTCTGGCACCCCGACACCACGCTCCCCGAGCGGGCCGCCCTCACCATGCTGATGAACGAGATCCAGAAGATGATGGCCGGCTGACGGGCCCGGCCCCCGCCCTACCCGTACGCCCACCTCACCCGCGCTGCCCGCGGCAGCACACCACTCTTTCCTCACCAGGGGTCACGTTGCCGGTTACCACCGCAGTCACGAGCGCTCTCGACCACATCGATCTCGCCGATCCCCAGGTCTTCACCGACCCGGGCCACCACCGCGTCTTCCGCTACCTGCGCGACCACGCGCCGGTCCACTGGAACCCCGACGGCACCGAGCCCGGCTTCTGGTCGGTCACCCGCTACGACGACTGCCTCGCGGTGCAGAAGGACGGGGTCACCTTCAGCTCCGCCGGCACCAACACCCTCGGCGCGCAGCGGTGGACGGGGGACGAGGGCTCCGGCCGGATGCTCACCCATGTCGACGGCGCCCGCCACACCGAGCTGCGGCAGCTGGTCAACCGGGCCTTCACCCCGCGCGCGATCGGCCGCCTCGAACCGTACGTCCGCGCCGTCATCACCGAGTCCTTCGACGAGGCGCTGGAGCAGGGCGAGGTCGACTTCGTCGACACGGTCGCGCTGCTGCCGGTGGCCTCCATCGCCGCCCTGCTCGGCGTGCCGAAGGAGGACTGGAAGCTCCTCCTGAGCCTGACCACCGCGGCCTTCGGCTCCGCCGACCAGGACATCCAGACCTCCCCGAGCGCCCGGGCCAGCGCCGCCATGGCCCACGCCCAGCTCCTGCTGTACTGCCAGGACCTGATGGACCAGCGCCGCCTGGCGCCCCGCGACGACATCGTCACCCGGCTCGTCGAGGCGCAGCGCACCGGCAAGCTGACCGAAGAGGACGCGATGCTCTTCTTCGACCTGCTCCTGCTCGGCGGCAACGAGACGACCCGCCACGGAGCCGTCGGCGCGCTCCTCGCCTTCATGGAGTACCCCGACCAGTGGCGGCGGCTGCGGGAGGACCGCACCCTGCTCGACCCGGCCGTCACCGAGGTCCTGCGCCACGTCTCCCCGAGCAAGCACGTGCTGCGGCGGGCCGAGCGCGACGTCGAGATGCACGGCCGGACGATCAAGGCGGGCCAGGACGTGGCCATCTGGCACTTCTCCGCCAACCGGGACGGGCGCGCCTTCCCCGACCCCGACACCTTCGACGTCGGACGCCGGAGCAGCGTGCCGCACCTCGCCCTCGGCTCCGGACCGCACTACTGCCTGGGCGCGGCGCTCGCGACGCTGGAGCTCAGGCTCTTCCTCGACGAGCTGTGCACACGGGTGAAGGACGCCGAGATGATCGAGCAGCCGGCCCGCCTCGCCTCCACCGTCATCAGCGGGTTCAAGCACCTGCGGGTCCGCCTGCGGTCCGCCTGACCCCGCCCAGCCCACCCCACCCACCCCCGAGAACAGGTACCCGACGATGGAACAGTCCACCTTGGCCCCCGAGCCGGCCGTGGCGGAGGCGGATCCGCGACGCCGTCCGACGCTGTGGCGCAGCCGGAACTTCCTGCTGCTCTGGAGCGGTCAGACCGTCGGTGAGATCGGCGCCCAGATCTCCACCGTCGCCGTCCCGCTGCTGGCCGCCGGCACCCTGGACGCGACCGTCTTCCAGATATCGCTGCTCACCTTCCTCGCCTGGCTGCCCTATCTGCTCTTCTCCCTCCCGGCCGGCATGATCGCCGACCGGGTGGACCAGCGGAAGCTGATGATCGCCTGCGATCTCGGGCGCATGGTGCTGATGGGCTCGCTGCCGGTCATCGCGCTCGTCGGCGACCTGAAGCTCTGGCACCTCTACACGGCCGTCGGACTCTCCGGCGTCCTCACCGTCCTCTTCAACGTCGCGTACAAGGCCAAGCTGCCCCGCATGGTCGAGGCCCACCAGCTCGTCGACGGCAACGCCAAGCTCTCCATGAGCAAGGACTTCGCCGAGCTCATCGGCCCCACCTTCAGCGGTGTCCTCATCGGACTGGTCGGGGCGACCCGCACCTTCCTCGCCAACGGACTCGCCTTCCTGATCAGCGCGGTGACGCTGCTGCTCATCAGGGAGGTGCCGGAGGCGAAGACGGAGGAGAAGGCCGACGACGAGGAACGGCTGCCGCTGCGCACCCAGATGACCGAGGGCCTCGCCTTCATCCGCAGCCAGCCCATCCTGCGCAAGATCCTCGCCTGCACCACCACGTCGAACTTCTTCGTGATGGCGGCCGGCTCCATCGAGGTCACCTTCATGGTGCGCGAACTGCACGCCCCCTCCTGGATGGTCGGCCTGGTCTTCAGCATCAGCGCCATCGGCGGGCTCGCGCTGGGCGCCGTCGCGAACCGGCTCTCGGAGCGCGTCGGCAGTGCCCGGATCATCTGGGTCTCGATGGCCGTGCCCGGCCCGCTGTACCTGCTCATGCCGCTCGCACAGCCCGGCTGGGGCGTGCTCCTCTATGGCGTGGGACTCGCGGCCTTCTCCGCGAACGCCGTCCTCTACAACGTCGCCGCGACCTCCTACCAGCAGCGGATCACCCCGACCCACCTCCTCGGCCGGGTCAACGCCTCCTTCCTGTGGATCTGTTACGGCGCGATCCCGCTCGGCGCCCTCACCGGCGGCGCTCTGGCCAGCACCCTCGGCCTGCGCACCGCGCTGCTGATCTGTGTGCTCGGCACCTGGAGCGCCGCCCTCTTCGTCGTCCTCTCGCCGCTGCGCACGATGCGCCACCTGCCGGCGGACGACTGACCGCACACTCCTCCCACGCAGGCCGAGGGAGCCGCATGGACACACGACCCACCCGGTTGTACGGGCGCGCGCGGGAGACCGCCGAGGTCTGCGCCGCGGTCCTCTCGGGACCCGGCAGTACGGAGATCACCGGCTTCGCGGGCATGGGCAAGACCGCCCTCGCCCGCGAGGCCGCCGGGCTGCTGCGCGAGGAGCACGGGCTGCCCGTGCTCTGGGCGCCGGCGGCCGCGTCCGCCGACGACCTGTGCGGCGAGGCCGGCGACCGCGCCGCGCTGATCGTCCTCGACGGTCTCGACGAGCACGGCGGTCGCGCGCCCTCGGTCGCCGGCCTGGCCGACCGCTGTCCCCGCGCACACGTCCTGATCACCTCCCGCGCCCCCCTCACCCCACCGGCCGCGAACCGTGTGCGGCTCGGGCCGCTCGCGCCCGCCGCCGGCGCCGATGCGGGGTACGACCTGCTCCTGGCCGCCGTCCGCCGGGCCGACCCGTCCTTCCGCCCGGCACCGGCCGACGCCACGGCGATCGCCGCCGTCTGCCGGCTCCTCGACGGCATCCCGCGCTCGCTTGAGGCGGCGGCGCACTGGTTCGCCCTCGCCACCCCGGGAGAACTCCTCGCCCTGGCGAGGGAGGAGAGGCTGCTGCTCACCGCTCCTCCCTGGGAGTCCGGCCGGCCGCGCTGGCTGCCCCGGGCCGCGGCCCGCGCCCTGACATCGCTGCCGCTCCCGCATGCCCGGCTGCTCGCCGCGATGGCCCGCCTCGACCGGCCGTGGACCGCCGCGGAGGCCGCCGCGGCCACCGCCGGAGACCGGTTCGCGACCACCCGCGCCCTGCGCGGGCTCACCGCCCGCGGACTCGTCCTGCCGGCCACCGGGACATTCCGCGGACCGACGCGTTTCGCCATTCTCGAATCGGTCCGCGCGGCATGGCAGGAATCCGGATTCCGTATTTCCGGAGAGGTCCTTTCCGGGCTGCGGTCCACCGGCTGAACAACTGCCGCCCAGCTGCCCGTCGATCTGCCGCTCTCCCTTCACGGAGCGCCCCTATTCTCCCTTCGGAAAGCACACAAGGTGCACACGAAGGAGAAAGAAATGGCGAATCCGTTCGACCATGAGGACGGCACTTTCCTCGTACTCGTCAACGGCGAGGGCCAGCACTCGCTCTGGCCCTCCGCGCAGCCCGCGCCGGCCGGTTGGAACCAGACCTTCGGGCCCGCCACCAGGGCGGACTGCCTGGAGTACGTCGAGGCCAACTGGACGGACCTGCGCCCGGCGAGCCTGGCGGCGCACGCCCGCACCGCCGGCGCGACCGCCTGACCGACACCCGCACCAGAAGCAGGAGTCCAGAATCTTGTCCGCATCCGTGAAGACCCTGACCCCGCAACTCATATTCGAGCGATCCCGTACCACGGCGCGCGATCAGGCGGTATTCGTAGGAAAGCTCTTCATCGTCCTCGCCCTCGGCACCGCCGGCATCACCCTGGTGCTCACCGAAAATCCGGTGGGTGTCGTCGCGGGAATTCTCGTGCTGGGCGCCCTGTACACGCACATGGTGGAACTGCAGCACCAGTGCCTGCACCACTCGGCGTTCGTGAAGGGCCCTCCGCACCGGACGGTCGGCGTCCTCCTCGGTCTGCCGATGCTCGTCTCGTACAGCCACTACCGGATCCGTCACCTCCAGCACCACCGCTACCTCGGCACCGACCAGGACACCGAGTTCTTCGGCTTCGACACCCGCCAGCCCCTCACCGCGGGCGTCATGCTCCGCGGCATGTTCGACTACCAGCGGCTCGCGGCGGTCGCCGGCGACAGCTGGCGCAGCTGGCGCGGCACCTGGGAGGCCGACAACGACACGATCTCGGCCCGGATGCGCCGCGACAGCATGGGCGAGTACCGCCTGATGGGCGTCGTCGTCCTCGCCGCCGCCGCGCTGACCCTGCTCGGCCACGGCGCGCTCGTCCTCCAGCTGTGGCTGCTCCCGATGCTGCTGGTCTCGACCCCGCTGCACTTCCTCGTCGAGCTGCCCGAGCACATCCGCTGCGACAACGACACCGACGACGTGCTGCGCAACACCCGCTCCATCAGCGGCAGCTGGTTCAGCACCTGGTACACCAACGGCAACAACCTGCACATCGAGCACCACGCCGCCATGACCGTGCCGATCAACCGGCTGCACGAACGGCACGACGAGGTCCTGCGGTTCGCCAAGCACACCGAGCGCAGCTACTGGACCTTCTACGGCGGTGTCCTCCGCGAGGTCGTCACCCACACCCGGCGCCGCGGCTCGACCAGGACCGCCGGAACGGACCCGCGATGACCGGGGGGCTGCTCCACGACCTCGTGCGGGGGCCCGAGGAGACCGGGCCCGCCGCGCCCGCCCTGGTCAGCGCGGACGGCGAGATCAGCTACGGCGCCCTGTGGCAGCGCGTCGCGGTGACGGCGGAGCTGCTGACCGAGCGGGGCGTGCGGCCGGGAGACGCCGTCGGCCTGTTCTTCTTCCGCTCCGCCGACTATGTGACGTCCCTGCTCGCGACGCTGGCCGTCGGCGCGGTCGCGGTACCCCTCGACCCGGAGTACCCGGCCGAGCGCGTCGGCCACATGCTCGCCGCGACGGACCCCCGGCTCGTCCTGCGCGGCAGCGGCGGCCGTCACCCCGACGAGACGCTGCGGCCCGAGCGCTGGGCCGCGGTCGGCGACCTGCCCGGAGCGGGCACCGAACTCCGCTCCCGCCCCGCTCTCGGCCCGGAACGCACCACGACCGCCGCGCAGGAGCAGCCCGCACTCGTCCTCTTCACCTCCGGCTCGACCGGCACCCCCAAGGGCGTCCGCCTGCACCACGGCGGACTCGTCAACCGGCTGGAGTGGGGGCTGAGGCAGTACCGCTTCGACGCCGACGACCGGGTCCTGCACAAGGCGTCGATCGCCTTCGACGCCTCCCTGCACGAGATCTTCTCGCCGCTGATGGCCGGCGGCACCCTGGTCATCGCCCCGCCGGGGACGCAGTACGACAGCCTGGGCCTGGTCCGGCTGATGCAGGACCAGGAGGTGACCTGCGCCCACTTCGTCCCCTCGATGCTCCGCTACGTCCTCGACGAGCCCGAACTCCAGGACTGCCTCGACCTGCGGCTGCTGTTCTGCGGCGGCGAGGCCCTGGACATGGAGCTCGTACGACGACTCCGGCGGGCACTGCCGGAGTGCGCCGTGTTCAACCAGTACGGGCCCACGGAGACCTCCGTCAACGTCTCGTACTGGGACACCCGGGAAGCGTACGCAGGCGGGACCGCGCCCATCGGCCGGGCCGTCGACGGCGCCGAACTCCACGTCCGGACGGCGGACATGGCCCCGGTCGCGGACGGCGAGATCGGCGAACTCTGGGTCGGCGGCCTGCCACTGGCGCTCGGCTACCTCGACGAGGCGCAGACCTCGGAGCGCTTCCGCCCCGACCCGCACGGACCGCCCGGCACCCGCCTCTACCGGACCGGCGACCTCGTCCGGCTGGCTCCGGCCGGACACCTCGAATACCACGGCCGGGCCGACGACCAGGTCAAGATCCGCGGCATCCGCGTCGAACCCGGTGAGGTCGCCTCGACCCTGCGCGCGCACCCCGCCGTACGGGACGCCGTGGTCACCGCCGTGTCCGGCGGTCCGACCGGGCCGCGCCTCGTCGCGCACGTCGTGCCCTCCGACCCGCGGACCGGGCCGGAGACCGCCGCGGCCGTGCGCGCCCACGCCGCCACGGCGCTGCCGCCCGCCATGCGTCCCGAACAGGTCGTCGTCCTGGACCGGCTGCCGCGCCTGCCCAACGGCAAGGTGAACCGGCACGACCTCCCGGCGCCGCCGGACCCGCACACCGGCCCCACACCCGCCGCGCCGGCCGGCGCGACGACCGAGGACCGGCTCCGGGACATCTGGCGCGAGGCCCTCGGCGTCGACACCGTCCGCGACGAGGACGACTTCCTCGCCCTCGGCGGCCACTCCCTCGTCGCGCTGCGCGTCAGCACACGGGTACGGGAGACGGCGGGGATCGAGGTGGCACCGAGCAGTTGTCTGCGCGTGCCCACCTTCGGCGACTGGCTCGCCGAGGTGTCCCGGCCGGTGGGGGTCTGACGGCATGCACACCACCACGACCGCACGCCGGCCGCTGTCGGACATGCAGCTCTCCATGCTCGCCCACGAGGCACTCGAAGAGCTGCCCATCTACACGATGCCGCTCTGCTTCGCCCTCACCGGCCCCGTCGACACCACCGCCCTCGCGCGGGCCCTCCACCACGTCGTCCGGCGCCACCCGGCGCTCGGCTCGCTGTACGACGGCGGCGAGGCCGAGCCCCTGGGCGGCGCGACCGCCCCGCCCGAGCTGCTCCTGACCACCACCGAGGCCGCGCCGGGAACCGTCCCGCCCGAGGCCGCCACCGTATGGGAGACGCCCTTCGCCCTCCACGAGCAGACCCCCGTACGGGCCGCCCTGGTCTCCGCGGCGCCCGACCGGCACCACCTGGCGCTCGCCGTGCACCACGTCGCGGGCGACAGCGTCGCGCTCTCCCTGCTGCTGCGGGACCTCGGGGCCGCCTACGCCGCCCTCCTGCGCGGCGAACGACCCGACGACACCCCCGCACCGGACTTCTTCGACCACGCCCGCCGCGAACGGAACCGTTCCTGGGACACCTCCTGGTGGCAGGAGCGCCTGCGCGGAGTGCGGCCGCGGCCCTACCCCCGACGACAGCCGCCCCCCGAGGCGGAGAGGTGCACCCGCGTCTCCGTCGACCTCGCCCTCGACGCCACGGACACCCGGGGCGTCAAGGAACTGGCCCGGCGCCTGCGCGTCACCCCCTCGGCCGTGCTCCTCGCCGCCGTCGGCCGGACCGTCGCCGACACGGCCCCGGGCGCGGAGCGGGAGAGCGTCATCGGGCTGCCCACGGCCCTGCGCGACACCCCCGAACTCCGCTCGACCGTCGGACCGCTGCTCAACACCCTCCCCGTCCGCACCCGTTGGGACGCCGACGCGGCACCCGGCGACGTCGTGCGCGCGCACGCCGCCGCCCTCGACGCCTCCCTCGCCCACAAGGAGGTCCCCTACTCGCACATCGTGAAGGCGTCCGGAGCGCCGCGGTCCCTCGACGCGGCCCCGCTCTTCCTCCACGTGGTCAACATCGACAGCGAGCCCCTGCGGCTGCGCCTGCCCGGCGCCCGCTGCGGCCACGTGCCCGTCCCGCGCCGCTGGGTCGTCTTCCCCGCCCACTGGGAATTCGGCTGCCCGCCCGTCGGCAACCTGCGGGGCGAGCTGCGGGTCTCCGCCGACGCCTTCACCGCGAGCCAGGCGGCCGGCCTGGCCACCGCCTTCCGGTCGAGCCTGACCGAGCTGCTTCAGGCTCCGTGAAAGGAACCCAGTGAACCCGACCCAGTACGCCACCGTCCTGCGCGAGCTCTTCGCGGAGACCCTCGGGCGCCCCGACGTGGGGGACGACGACAGCTTCTTCGAACTCGGCGGCGACTCGCTCGCCGCCATGCGCCTCGTCACCCGGGCCCGCACGGTCCCGGGGCTCGCCCTCACCGTCCGGACCCTCTTCCGCAACCCGACCGTCGCGGGTCTGACCCGGGCCCTGGCAGGCGACGCCCCGGCGGACCGGGCCGCGAGCCGCCCCACCGCACTCGGCGCGGGAGCCGTCACGGCCCGCCCCGAACGGCCGCCGCTGTCCTACGCGCAGGAGGGCCTCTGGTACCTCGCCCTGCTCCAGGGCCCGGCCCCCACGTACAACGTCCCCGTCTCCGTGCGCCTGACCGGCGCCGTCGACACCGCGGCGCTGCGCGCGGCGCTGGGCGACGTCGTCGCCCGCCACGAGGCGCTGCGCACGGTGTTCCCCGAGGTCAAGGGGGTGCCGTACCAGAAGGTCCTTCCGGTGGACGAGGCGAAGCCTGAGCTCCGTACGGTGTCGTGCGGCGCCGAGGAGCTCCCGGCGGCGCTCGCCGAGGCCGCCCAGGACGTCTTCGACATCATGACGGAGCCGCCGGTGCGCGCCACCCTCTTCACCGACGACGCGCGACCCACCGAGCACACGCTGCTGATCCTCCTGCACCACATCGTCGGGGACGGCTGGTCGGTCGGGCCGCTCACGCGCGACCTGGCCGACGCCTACACGGCCCGCCTGGCCGGATCCGCCCCCGAAGCGAGCCCGCTGCCCGTCCAGTACGCCGACTTCGGCCTCTGGCAGCGCGAGACGCTCGGCGACGAGCGGGATCCCGCCGGCCTCCTCGCCTCCCACGGCGCGTACTGGCGGCGTGCCCTCGCCGGGCTCCCCGACGTGCTCGACCTGCCGCTGGACCGGCCACGGCCGGCCGTCGCGAGCCACCGCGGCGCGGCCGTCGACATCACCCTCGACCCCGCGTTCTGCGAGGACCTGAAGAAGCTGGCCCAGGAGACGGGGACCACCGTCTTCATGATCCTCCAGGCGGCGCTGGCGGCCACGCTCACGGCGGCGGGAGCGGGGGAGGACATCCCCGTCGGCGCCCCCGTCAGCGGTCGCACGGAACCGGCGGTGGAGGAGCTGGTCGGATACTTCGTGAACATGCTCGTGCTGCGCACGGACACATCCGGCAACCCGAGCTTCCGCGCGCTCCTGGAGCGGGTGCGCGCCTCCTCACTGGAGGCGTACGCCCATCAGGACATCCCCTTCGACCGCCTCGTGGGCGCCCTCAACCCGCGCCGCACCCCGGCCCACCACCCGCTCTTCCAGGTCGCCCTGGCCTACGGCGGAGGCGCCCAGCGCCATGTCGACATGCCGGGCCTGCGCGGCACGACCGGCCAGGTGTCCATGCCGGTGGCCAAGTTCGACCTGGGCCTGCACCTGGACGAGGTCACCGCCCCGGACGGCACCCCGCAGGGCATCCGGGGCGAGCTGAAGTACGCGACGGACCTCTTCGACCCCGGGACGGCCGAGGCCCTGGCCGCCCGCTGGACCGCCCTGCTCCACCGGGCGGTCCGCACCCCCGACGCCCCGATCCTCTCCCTGGAGGCCACCGCCGGAGCCGCCGCGCCGACGCCGTGACGGCTCAGCACTCGATGATGTTCACCGCGAGACCGCCGCGGGCGGTCTCCTTGTACTTGACCGACATGTCCGCGCCGGTCTCCTTCATGGTCTTGATGACCTTGTCGAGGGAGACCAGGTGGTTGCCGTCGCCCCGCATGGCCATCCGCGCCGCCGTGACCGCCTTGACGGCGGCCATGCCGTTGCGCTCGATGCACGGGATCTGGACCAGGCCGCCGACCGGGTCGCAGGTGAGGCCGAGGTTGTGCTCCATGCCGATCTCGGCCGCGTTCTCGACCTGCTCGGGGGTGCCGCCCAGGACCTCCGCGAGGGCGCCTGCCGCCATCGAGCAGGCCGAGCCGACCTCGCCCTGGCAGCCGACCTCGGCGCCGGAGATGGAGGCGTTCTCCTTGAAGAGCATGCCGACCGCGCCGGCCGCCAGCATGAAGCGGACCACGCCGTCCTCGTCCGCGCCGGGCACGAAGTTCGTGTAGTAGTGCAGGACCGCCGGGATGATGCCCGCCGCGCCGTTCGTCGGAGCGGTGACCACCCGGCCGCCCGCCGCGTTCTCCTCGTTCACGGCCATCGCGTAGAGCGTGATCCACTCCATCGCCAGCGCGGCCGGGTCGCCCTCGGAGCGCAGCTTGCGGGCCGTGTTCGCGGCGCGGCGGCGGACCTTCAGACCGCCCGGCAGGATGCCCTCACGGGACATGCCGCGCGAGACGCACGCCTGCATGACCCGCCAGATCTCCAGCAGACCCGCGCGGATCTCGTCCTCGGTGCGCCACGCCTTCTCGTTCTCCAGCATCAGCGCGGAGATCGACAGGCCGGTCTCCTTCGCCAGGCGCAGCAGCTCGTCGCCCGTGCGGAAGGGGTACTTCAGGACGGTGTCGTCCGGGACGATCGGGTTCTCGCCCTGGACCGCGTCCTCGTCCACGACGAAGCCGCCGCCCACCGAGTAGTACGTCTTCTCCAGGACCAGGGCGCCCTCCGCGTCGTACGCGAAGATCGTCATGCCGTTGGCGTGGTACGGCAGCGCCTTGCGGCGGTGCAGGATCAGGTCCTCGTCGAAGTCGAAGGGGATCTCGTGCGCGCCGAGCAGGTTGATCCGGCCGCTCGACTTGATCCGCTCGACCTCGTCGTCCGCCGTCTCGACGTCGACGGTGCGCGGGGAGCTGCCCTCCAGGCCCAGCAGGACCGCCTTCGGCGTGCCGTGGCCGTGACCGGTGGCGCCCAGCGAGCCGTACAGCTCCGCGCGTATCGAGGCGGTGTGGGCCAGCAGCCCCTCGTTCTTCAGGCGGCGGGCGAACATCCTGGCCGCCCGCATGGGGCCCACCGTGTGGGAGCTCGACGGGCCGATGCCGATCGAGAACAGGTCGAAGACCGAGATGGCCACGGGGAACTCCTTGTGGGGGGCTAGACGCCGTTGTCTGCCGGGGTGGTGCAGAACAGCAGGAAAAAGGGGGTGGGGCACCGCGCGCACTGTCCAGTGTGCGCGGTGCCCCGGAGCTTTCGTACGAACGAACCTTGAACTGAAGCGTACGAAATTACTTCAGGCCGGGGTAGAGCGGGTGCTTCTCCGCGAGTGCGGACACCCGGGCCTTCAGCGCGTCGGCGTCGAAGCCGGGCTTCAGGGTCTCCGCGATGACGTCGGCCACCTCACGGAAGTCCTCGTCGCCGAAACCGCGGGTCGCGAGCGCCGGCGTACCGATGCGCAGGCCCGAGGTGACCATCGGCGGACGCGGGTCGTTCGGGATCGCGTTCCGGTTGACCGTGATGCCGACCTCGTGGAGGCGGTCCTCGGCCTGCTGGCCGTCCAGCTCGGAGTTGCGCAGGTCGACCAGGACCAGGTGCACGTCCGTGCCGCCGGACAGGACCGAGACACCGTGGGCGGTGACGTCGTCCTGGACCAGACGCTCGGCGAGGATCCGGGCACCGTCCAGCGTGCGCTGCTGGCGCTCCTTGAACTCCTCCGAGGCCGCGACCTTGAAGGAGACGGCCTTGGCCGCGATCACGTGCTCCAGCGGGCCGCCCTGGAAACCGGGGAAGACCGAGGAGTTCAGCTTCTTCGCGAACTCCTTCTTCGCGAGGATGATGCCGCCGCGCGGGCCGCCGAGCGTCTTGTGCGTGGTGGAGGTCACCACGTCCGCGTACTCGACCGGGTTCGGGTGCAGACCGGCCGCGACCAGACCGGCGAAGTGCGCCATGTCGACCCACAGGTACGCCTCGACCTCGTCGGCGATCCGACGGAACTCGGCGAAGTCCAGCTGACGCGGGTAGGCGGACCAGCCCGCGATGATCACCTTCGGGCGGTGCTCCTTGGCCAGGCGCTCCACCTCGGCCATGTCGACCAGGCCGGCGTCGTCCACGTGGTACGCGACCACGTTGAACTGCTTGCCCGAGAAGTTCAGGCGCATGCCGTGGGTCAGGTGACCGCCGTGGGCCAGGTCCAGGCCGAGGATCGTGTCGCCGGGCTGGGCGATCGCGAACAGCGCGGCCTGGTTCGCGGAGGCACCGGAGTGCGGCTGCACGTTGGCGTACTCGGCGCCGAACAGGTCCTTGATCCGGTCGATCGCGATCTGCTCGGCGACGTCGACGTGCTCGCAGCCGCCGTAGTAGCGGCGGCCGGGGTAGCCCTCGGCGTACTTGTTGGTGAGAACGGAGCCCTGGGCCTCCATGACCGCGACCGGAGCGAAGTTCTCCGAGGCGATCATCTCGAGGGTGGACTGCTGGCGGTGGAGCTCGGCGTCGACGGCGGCGGCGACGTCCGGGTCCAGCTCGTGAAGAGGGGTGTTCAGCACAGACATGAATCGATCCCTAAGGGGTCTCAGTTCCCGGCGGAGAACTCGGCGTACGCGTCGGCGGTGAGCAGGTCGTCCGGCTCACCCGTGACGCGCACCTTGAACAGCCAGCCACCCTCGAACGGAGCGGTGTTCACCAGCGACGGGTCGTCCACCACGTCCTGGTTGGCCGCCACGACCTCACCGGTGACCGGCGAGTACAGGTCGCTGACGGACTTGGTCGACTCCAGCTCACCGCAGGTCTCGCCCGCGGTCACCGTGTCACCGACCTCAGGGAGCTGGGCGTAGACGACGTCACCGAGCGCGTTGGCCGCGAACTCCGTGATGCCGACCGTCGCGACGCCGTCCTCGGCGGCCGACAGCCACTCGTGCTCCTTGGTGTAGCGCAGCTGCTGGGGGTTGCTCATGACCTGATTCTCCTGGATCGAGGGAGTGCTGATGAACGTGGGTCTTGCGGGGTGAGACACGGAGCGAGACGGATGCGTCACTTCTGGCGCTTGTAGAACGGCAGCGCCACGACCTCGTACGGCTCGTGGGTGCCGCGGATGTCCACACCTACACCCTGCGTGCCGGGCTCGGCGTGCGCCGCGTCCACGTACGCGATGGCGATCGGCTTTCCGAGCGTGGGGGACGGGGCACCGGAGGTGACCTCGCCGACGACCTCGCCGTTCGCGACGACGGAGAATCCGGCGCGCGGGACGCGGCGGCCCTCGGCGATCAGGCCGACGAGCTTGCGCGGCGGGGCGGTCTCGGCGCGCTCGGCGGCCTTCTCCAGCGCCTCGCGGCCGACGAAGCGGCCCTCGTTGGTCGTCTTCTCGAACTTCACGACCCGGCCCAGGCCCGCGTCGAAGGGGGTGAGGGAGGTGGTCAGCTCGTGCCCGTACAGCGGCATCCCCGCCTCCAGGCGGAGGGTGTCACGGCAGGACAGACCGCAGGGGATCAGCCCGACCGGGGCGCCCGCCTCGGTCAGCGCCTTCCAGACGCCCTCGGCGTGCTCGGGCTTCAGGAACAGCTCGAAGCCGTCCTCGCCGGTGTAGCCGGTGCGGGCGATCAGCGCGGGGACCCCGGCGACCGTGCCGGGCAGGCCGGCGTAGTACTTCAGACCGTCCAGGTCGGCGTCGGTGATCGACTTCAGGATGCCGGGGGACTCGGGGCCCTGCACGGCGATCAGGGCGTACGCGTCACGGTCGTCCCGCACCTCGGCGTCGAAGCCGGCCGCGCGCTCGGTCAGCGCGTCGAGGACGATCTGGGCGTTGGAGGCGTTGGCGACGACCATGTACTCCTGCTCCTGGAGCCGGTACACGATCAGGTCGTCGAGGATGCCGCCGTCCTCCTGGCAGATCATCGTGTAGCGCGCCCGGCCCAGGCCCACCGTGGAGATGTTGCCGACCAGGGCGAAGTCGAGCAGCTCCACGGCCTGCGGGCCGGTGACGGTGATCTCGCCCATGTGGGAGAGGTCGAAGAGGCCCGCCTTGGTGCGGACGGCGTTGTGCTCGTCACGCTCGCTGGCGTAGCGCAGCGGCATGTCCCAGCCGGCGAAGTCGGTCATGGTCGCGCCCAGGGAGCGATGCAGCGCATCGAGGGCGGTCAGACGGGGGGCGGCAGTGCTCATGGGTGTGGCTCCCGGGTCCCAGGGCAGAAAAATCATGACGGACGAGGACGATCCTCCCCATCTGTCATGGAACCTGAGAGGTTCACCGAGGGCATCCTCGGCTTGCACCTTGGGTGGGGCGCGACTGCGCCCGCTTTTCAGATCTGCCTCATCCACGCGGTACGGGGCCTGAGAGATTCAAGGGAGGGTCTTGCTCCTTCGGCGCCCGGGGCCCACCGTGGTGGTTCCGGGACTCTCCCGCGCGGATTCGAGCGGCCGGTATGAGGTTGTGTGCGCTTGGCGCGCACATCATTGCACGAGGGGTCTGATCGGCAAATCGCTTGTGCCTCATTACCGCTTCTTTACACTTTATGGGGAAGGGTTCCCGGGAACCCGACTGGGGGAGAAGCGATGACGTTCCAGCACACCGGCGCCTACGCCACAGGGACGGGGATACCGTCCCCACGCGCCAGGGCCAGGACCCGCAGGCGCGGCTTCGCCGTGCCCCTGCTGCGGGATCTGCGCGAGCGCGGTGGCCGGGGTCCCCGCGTGCTCTCCTTCGCCGCCGGTGACCTCGTCGTGGTCTCCGGCCTGCCCGGCAGCGGCAAGTCGACGCTCATGCGACGCGCGGCCGGGGGTCTGGGCATCGATTCGCAGGACGCCCGTGAGCGCTGGGAAGCACGACTGCCCCGCTTCCTGCCGTACGCCGTCTACCGCCCGCTGGCCCGTATCGCCCACTACGCCGGGCTGCGCCGGGCGCTGCGCTCCGGGCGGAGCGTGGTCGTCCACGACTGCGGCACCCAGTCCTGGGTGCGGAACTGGCTCGCCCGCGAGGCCCGCCGACGGGGCGGCGCCCTGCACCTGGTCCTGCTCGACGTCACCCCGGCCGCCGCCCGGGAGGGCCAGCGCGAGCGCGGCCGAGGCGTGTCGGGGTACGCCTTCGCCCGGCACCGCCGGGCCGTGGGCCGCCTGCTGAGCTCGGTGGAGTCCGGCCGCCTGCCCCGGGGCTGCTCCTCGGCGACCCTCCTCGACAGGGACGCGGCGGGCGCCCTGCGCCGGATCGCCTTCCGCGCCACGGACTGACCCCGCGGCGCCGACACCGGTCCGGAGCGCCTCCCGCGCCACGGACGGACGCCCGGTCGGCGGCACCGGCCCCACGGCGCGGACGGACGCCCGGTCGGCGGCACCGGCCCCGGCGCGGACGGCGCCCGGTCGGCGGCACCGGCCCCACGGCGCGGACCGCTCCGGCCGGCCGACGCCTGCCCGCACCGGTCCGTGCCGCTCCGGGATATCCGGACCGGGGTGCTCCGTACACTTTTGGCCACGGCGGCGTCAGTGCGGCGTTAGGGTTCTGCCCCGAGGGCGCCGCGACCATGGCGCGCGAGAAGGGGAACCGAGAACCGTGGACGTCACATGGCCGGGCAACGAGCTCGAAGAGGTGCTGGCCGCCTCGCTCGGCAACCCCGCAGCCGGAGGCCGGCTCGTCGAGGTGCTCGGACGGAGCCCCGTCTGGGTGCCCCTCCCCAACGGCGGCACCCCCGAGAGCCGGGACCTGGACCTGCCCACGCTGGAGATCGACGGACTGCCGTACGTCCCCGTCTTCAGCTCCGAGCAGCAGTTCCTGGCCTGTGTCGGTGCTCACATGTCGTTCACCGTCGCCCCCGCCCGTGACTTCGCCCGTGGTCTGCCCCCGCAGCTCGGCATCGCCGTGAACCCCGGCGGTACCGTCGGCGCCCCGCTGCCCCCGCCCGCCGTCGCCGAACTCTGCCGGGTCGGCCGCACGCCGCTGGACGGGCCCGCCAGCGGCGGCCGGGTCCGGCTCTTCGAGCCCGACTGGCAGGACGACCCCGTCGACTTCCTCGCCGCGGCCTCCGCCGAGTTCGAGGCCACCGGAGTCGTCGTGACCGCGCGCCGCGCCCTCGCCAGCGTCGAGGGCACCGAGCCGGCGCTCTTCATCGGCGTCCAGCTCGCGGCCTGGGACGGCGTCGACCGCAACGCCCCGCTCGACGCGCTCGGCCGCGCGCTCGGCCGGGTCGAGGTGGCCTGGCCGGTCAATCTCATCCTGCTGGACGTTGCGCAGGACCCGGTCGGCGACTGGATGCTGGAGCGAGTACGCCCCTTCTATCAGCGGGCGTCCGCGTAATTAAGCTGGTTCGGTGGACGGAAGAGGGGCGGGACCCAGGGTGAGCGCGTCGAGCACCGCTGCGGCCGGACAGGTCGAGCACATGCTGCGCCAGGTGGCACCCGGACGCTACGACGCGTACGAGAAGCTGTTGCACGCCCTCGCCGAAGGCGATGTCTGGATGCTGCTCTGGCAGGGCGCCCCCGGCTCGCCGGACGCCCAGTACGGGAACATGGAGATCGACGGCTTCGGGTACGCCCCGTGCGTCACCTCCGCGCAGGAACTCGCCGCCTCCGGCTGGAACCGCGCCCACGAGGTGATCACCGGACGCGACATCGCCCGCTCCCTCTACCCCGACCGCTGGGGCATCTGGCTCAACCCGCACGACCCGGGCGGCGGCGTCGGCATCCCCTGGGCCGATCTCCGACGGATCGCCACCGGTCTCGACCGGATGCCCGCCGGACCGCTGCGGCTCTCCGAACCCACCCTGGAAATGCCGCAGTTCTACGCCCTGCTGACCCAGAACGCCCACCGCACCCCGGCCGTACGGGCCCTGCGCCGCGCCTGGGTGCAGCCCGCCCTCGGCTCCCCGTACCTCGCCATCGGTCTCGACCTCTACGACACCTCCGCCGCCTCCGTCGAGGCGGTGCGGGCGATGATGCGCCAGTCGATCGCGGCGGTCCCCGACGGGCTGCCCGTCTCGACGGTCGCCATGTCCGACGAGTACGACCCGGTGACGATGTGGCTGCGTGCCAACGCGCGTCCGTTCTACGACCGCGACGCCCACGTTCCCGTCTATCGCTGACCCCTGACGGCGCGTCCGCATCGCGAGACGACCGTCCGAAAACGGCCGCACCGAGATCCTCGGTGCGGCCTTCGTCGTCCTCGGCGAATCCACCCAAAAAGCTGCCAGGAACGCCCAGTTGGTCGTGATGTCCGTTCCGCGTCGAACGGGTGGTGTTGCTCCGCTCAGGAGATCGTCCGGTCCGGATAACGGAAGGCTCGGGGCCACATCACGGTTGCGCATCACATCCCGAGCAGGTCTGGCGGGTGATCGTCGGCCCGATGAAGACTCCCCGGAACACCGGGCGTTCGGCCTCCTGGCCGGTGCCCCGCAGTTGTTCCACCAAGCCGCTACCCGCGGCGGGCAAGGGCCGGCTACCGGCGGCCGAGAGGGGTCCTGACCACGATGACGGCACCACTGCACGAGACGAGTGCGGTCGAGTCGACCACCGCCGTCGACGCCGTGCCCGACGCGCCGCCGGGCAAGGCGATCGAGGGACGTTCCCCCTGGCAGATCGCCTGGATGCGGCTGAAGCGGGACAAAGTCGCCCTCGTCGGCGGCGCCGTCGTGCTGTTCCTGATCCTGGTCGCCCTCTGCGCACCGCTCATCGTCGGTCTCCTCGGCCACCCGCCGGACGAGTTCCACGAGGACCAGATCGACCCGCTCTTCGGCACCCCGATCGGCTCCTACGGCGGCATCTCCTCCGACTTCCTGCTCGGCGTCGAGCCGGTCAACGGCCGCGACGTCTTCAGCCGCATCGTCTACGGCGCCCGGATCTCCCTGCTCGTCGCCTTCCTCGCGGCGGTCTTCGCCGTCGTCCTCGGCACGATCCTCGGCATCGTCGCGGGCTACTTCGGCGGCTGGGTCGACGCGGCGCTCAGCCGTGTCATGGACGTCATGCTCGCCTTCCCCCAGCTGCTCTTCACCATCGCCCTGGTCTCCGTGCTCCCGAACGAGCTGCTCGGAATCGAGGGTTCGGGCGTGCGCATCGGCGCCCTGGTGGTCGTGATCGGCTTCTTCGGCTGGCCGTACGTCGGCCGCATCGTCCGAGGCCAGACCCTCTCGCTGCGCGAGCGGGAGTACGTGGAGGCGGCCCGCAGCCTGGGCGCCGGCCGGCTCTACATCCTGCGCCGGGAGCTGCTGCCCAACCTGATCGCCCCGATCACGGTCTACGCGACCCTCATGATCCCCACCAACATCCTCACCGAGGCGGCGCTCAGCTTCCTCGGCGCGGGAGTGAAGCCTCCCACCGCTTCCTGGGGGCAGATGCTGTCGAAGGCCGTCAACACCTATGAGGCGGACCCGCTGTTCATGGTGTTCCCCGGCCTCGCGATCTTCATCACCGTTCTGGCGTTCAACCTCTTCGGCGACGGCGTGCGCGACGCGCTCGACCCGAAGGGCGCCCGCTGAGCACCCGCTCGGCGCCCACAGACCGCCCGCACGCCCGTACCGACCCCGCCCCTGCCGCTGGTGACAGGAGGCAGTCACGACCGGCGGACCGCTTCGACGGCCGCCACTATTCCGGAGGTTGCGAGACCATGACTCTGAACAGCTCTTCGCGGCGCAGAATCGCCGCCGGCGCGCTCCTCGCCGCGGCGACGATGGTCGTCACCACCGCCTGTGGTGGCGGCAGCGGCGACGGCGACAAGGGCAAGACCGGCGCGGCCGGCTTCAACGCCGCCGTGAACAAGGTCGCCAACGCCTCCGACAAGAAGGGCGGCGAGCTGAAGTTCATCGGCTCGCAGGAGGCCGACTCGTGGGACCCGCAGCGCGGCTACTACGGCTTCGTGTGGGACTTCGCGCGCTACTACACGCGTCAGCTGGTCACCTTCAAGGCCGAGCCGGGCGCCGCCTCGACCGAGCTCGTCCCCGACCTCGCCACCGACGCCGGCAAGGTCTCGGCCGACGGCCTCACCTACACCTTCACGCTGAAGGACGGGGTGACCTGGGAGGACGGCAAGCCGATCACCTCCAAGGACATCAAGTACGGCATCGAGCGCATCTGGGCCCAGGACGTCATCTCCGGCGGTCCGATCTACCTCCAGCAGGTCCTCGACCCCAAGGGCGAGTACAAGGGTCCCTACAAGGACACCTCCCCGGACAAGCTCGGCCTGAAGGCGATCGAGACCCCGGACGACAAGACCATCATCTTCAAGCTGCCGGTCGCCAACGGTGACTTCCTGCAGATGCTGGCCATGCCCGCCGCGTCCCCGGTCCGCCAGGACAAGGACACCAAGGCCAAGTACCAGCTGAAGCCCTTCTCCTCCGGCCCGTACAAGTGGCAGCAGTACACCCCCAACAAGTCGATCATGCTCGTCCGCAACGACAAGTGGGACGCCAAGACGGACACCGTCCGCAAGGCGCTGCCGGACAAGATCAGCGTCACCTTCACCACCAACGCCGACGACATGGACAACCGTCTGATCGAGGGCGAGTACGACCTCGACCTCAACGCGACCGGTGTCGGCGCCGCGGCCCGTGCCAAGGTCCTCCAGCAGCACAAGGGGAACGCGGACAACCCGCAGACCGGCTTCATCCGCTACGCGGTCTTCCCGCAGACGGTCATCGACAACGTCGAGTGCCGCAAGGCGATCATCTACGCGGCCGACTCCAAGTCCCTCCAGACCGCCCGCGGCGGCCCGCAGGCCGGTGGCGACATCGCCACCAACATGCTGCCGCCGGCGATCAAGGGTGCCGACCCGAAGGCCGACCCGTACGGCAAGCTGGCCGGCAAGGCGGACGTCGCCAAGGCCAAGGAGGCGCTGGCCAAGTGCGGTAAGCCGAACGGCTTCAAGACCACCATCGCGGTCCGCAACAACAAGCCGATCGAGATCGCCACCGCCGAGTCCCTCCAGCAGTCGCTGAAGGCCGTCGGCATCGACGCCCAGATCGACCAGTTCGACGGCGCCCAGACCTCCGGCATCATCGGTTCGCCGAAGACGGTCAAGGACAAGGGCTACGGCATCATCATCATGGGCTGGGGCGCCGACTTCCCGTCGGGCCAGGGCTTCCTGCAGCCGCTGGTCGACGGCCGCTTCATCCTGCAGAGCGGCAACAACAACTTCTCGGAGCTGAACGACCCGGCCGTCAACGGCCTGTTCGACCAGGCGCTGAAGGAGACCGACCCGACCAAGGCCGGCGAGCTCTACAAGCAGATCAACACCAAGATCTCCGAGGCCGCGGTCTACCTGCCCTTCACGCACGAGAAGAACATCATCTGGCGCTCCTCGCGTCTGACCAACGTCTACACGGCCGACGCCTACAACGGCCGCTACGACTACGCGTCGCTCGGCGTCATGAAGTAAGTCCCGAGTCAATCCACCCGCTCCAACGGCGCACCACCCGCCGCTAGGTCCGAAGGGCAGGTGATGGCCGCTCACGGTGGCCGGGGATCCCGACCGGGATCCCCGGCCACCGGACGGCCGACCGCATGCTTGCATATCTCGTCCGACGGCTGTTCGCCGTCGTCATGATGCTGATGGTCGTCACCCTGGTGACGCTCAGCATCTTCTTCCTCATCCCCAAGCTGACCGGCAGCGACCCTGCCGCGATGTTCGTCGGCAAGCAGGCGGATCCGGCTTCCATCGAGGGCGTCCGGCAGAAGCTGGGCCTGGACGAGCCGATCCTGGTGCAGTTCTGGCACTTCGTCTCCGGCATCTTCGTCGGCCGGGACTACACCGGCGGCGGCGACACCATCCACTGCGCCGCGCCCTGCTTCGGCTACTCGTTCCGTACCGAGCAGGACGTCTGGGCGATGCTCGTCGACCGGATCCCGGTCACGGTCTCCATGGTCATCGGCGCGGCCCTCCTGTGGCTCCTCATGGGCGTGGCCACCGGTGTGCTCTCCGCGCTCAAGCGGGGCACCCTCGTCGACCGCACGGCCATGATCACCGCCCTGGCCGGCGTCTCGCTCCCCATCTACTTCACCGCCATGCTGGCGATGTTCCTCTTCCGTACCCAGCTCGGCTGGCTCGACGCCAAGTACGTGCCGATCGAGGAGTCCTTCGGCGGCTGGTTCGGCGGCCTGCTGCTGCCGTGGATCACGCTCGCCTTCCTCTACGCGGCGATGTACGCGCGGCTCACCCGCGCCACCATGCTGGAGGTCCTCGGCGAGGACTACATCCGTACGGCACGGGCCAAGGGTCTGCAGGAGCGGGTCGTGCTGGGCAAGCACGCCATGCGCTCCACGATGACCCCCATCCTGACCATCTTCGGCATGGACCTCGGCGCCCTCATGGGCGGCGCCGTCCTGACCGAGACCGCGTTCAACCTGCCGGGCCTCGGAAACGCGGCCTTCAAGGCGGTCAGCGACCGCGACCTGCCGCTGATCCTGGCGGTCACGCTCATCACCGCGGCCGCCGTCGTCGTCGCCAACCTCGTGGTGGACCTTCTGTACGCGGTGATCGACCCCCGAGTGAGGCTCGCATGACGGACAAGCTGACCAAGACCGGCGCGGCCCTGGGGGAACCTGTCGCGTCCGGGAACGCCCCGTCCGACGCCTTCCTCGACGTCCGTGACCTGAAGATCCACTTCCCGACCGACGACGGCCTGGTCAAGTCCGTCGACGGGCTCACCTTCCAGCTGGAGAAGGGCAAGACCCTCGGCATCGTGGGCGAGTCCGGCTCCGGCAAGTCGGTGACCTCGCTCGGCATCATGGGCCTGCACACGGTCGGCCAGTACGGCCGGCAGAAGGCGCGGATCTCCGGTGAGATCTGGCTGAACGGCCGTGAGCTGCTCTCGGCCGACCCCGAAGAGGTGCGCAAGCTGCGCGGCCGCGACATGGCGATGATCTTCCAGGACCCGCTGTCCGCGATGCACCCGTACTACACCGTCGGCGCGCAGATCGTGGAGGCGTACCGGGTCCACCACCCGGTCGACAAGAAGACCGCCAAGAAGCGGGCCGTCGAGCTCCTCGACCGGGTCGGCATCCCCGAGCCGGCCAAGCGCTTCTCGAACTACCCGCACGAGTTCTCCGGCGGCATGCGGCAGCGCGCCATGATCGCGATGGCGCTGGTCAACAACCCCGAGCTGCTCATCGCGGACGAGCCCACCACCGCGCTCGACGTGACCGTGCAGGCGCAGATCCTCGACCTGATCCGGGACCTGCAGAAGGAGTTCGGCTCCGCGGTCGTCATCATCACCCACGACCTCGGCGTCGTCGCCGAGGTCGCCGACGACATCCTGGTGATGTACGGCGGCCGGTGTGTGGAGCGCGGCCCCGCCGAGGCGGTCTTCTACGAGCCGCAGCACCCCTACACCTGGGGCCTGCTCGGCTCGATGCCGCGGATCGACCGTGAGCAGACCGATCGGCTCCTTCCGGTGAAGGGCAACCCGCCCAGCCTGATCAACGTGCCCAGCGGCTGCGCCTTCAACCCGCGATGCCCGTACGCGGACGTGCCCAAGGACGGCATCACGCGCACCGAGCGCCCGGAGCTGCGGCTCGCGCCGACGGGCGGCGAGGGCGCCGACCGCCACTACTCCGCGTGCCACATGTCGCCGGAGGAGCGGAACCGGATCTGGACCGAAGAGATTGCGCCGAAGCTGTGAGCGACAACAAGAGCACTGAGCCCCTGCTCAAGGTCAACGGCCTGGTGAAGCACTTCCCGATCAAGAAGGGGCTGCTGCAGCGCCAGGTCGGGGCGGTCAAGGCGGTCGACGGCATCGACTTCGAGGTGTACCCGGGGGAGACCCTGGGCGTCGTCGGCGAGTCGGGCTGCGGCAAGTCGACGATGGGCCGGCTGATCACGCGGCTGCTCGAACCGACGGGCGGCACGGTCGAGTTCGAGGGCGTGGACGTCTCGCACCTCGGTGTGGCCAAGATGCGTCCGCTGCGCCGCGACATCCAGATGATCTTCCAGGACCCGTACGGCTCGCTGAACCCGCGCCACACGGTCGGCTCGATCGTCTCGGCGCCGTTCACGCTCCAGGGCGTGGAGCCCGAGGGCGGGGTCAGGAAGGAGGTCCAGCGCCTCCTCGGCCTGGTCGGCCTGAACCCGGAGCACTACAACCGCTACCCGCACGAGTTCTCCGGCGGTCAGCGCCAGCGCATCGGCATCGCCCGTGCGCTCGCCCTGAAGCCGAAGCTGGTCGTGGCCGACGAGCCGGTCTCCGCGCTGGACGTCTCGATCCAGGCCCAGGTGGTGAACCTCCTGGACGACCTCCAGCAGGAGCTGGGCCTGACGTACGTGATCATCGCCCACGACCTGTCCGTCATCCGGCACGTGTCGGACCGGATCGCGGTGATGTACCTCGGCAAGATCGTGGAGCTGGCGGACCGCAAGTCGCTGTACGAGGCGCCGATGCACCCGTACACCCGAGCCCTGATGTCGGCGGTGCCGATCCCGGACCCCCGCCGCAAGGGCGCGAAGAGCGAGCGCATCCTGCTCACCGGTGACGTTCCGTCCCCGATCGCCCCGCCGCCGGGCTGCCGCTTCCACACCCGCTGCTGGAAGGCGACGGAGGTCTGCAAGACGCAGGAACCGCCGCTCATCGAGCTCCGTCCGGGCCAGCGGGTGGCCTGCCACCACCCGGAGAACGCCGAGGGCCTGACGGTCCCGTCGGCGCGGCAATCGGTGGAGGTGTCGACGGCGGCCCCGGGGGAGACCCCGTCGAAGGACGCCCTCGCGAAGGCGCAGACGCCGTCGAAGGACGCCCCCGCGGAGCCGGCGGAGTCTCCGGCCGAGGCGGAGACCGCCGAAGCCCCGGCGAAGGGCGAGGAGCCCGAGGCCGCGGACGCGCCGGACACCGAAGGCGACGCACCGCCGAAGGCGTAGCGGCGTTCACCGACGCGGCGAGGCCCCGGACCGGGAAGGTCCGGGGCCTCGCCGCGCGGGGCCGCCGTCCGCCTGGCCGTCGGCGCCCCGGGGACCCGGCACAATTGCTCGGTGCTCCACGACCTCTTCAGCCCCTCCGTGCAACACGCCCTCGATCTCGTCGGCATCTTCGTCTTCGCCATCTCAGGCGCCCTCCTCGCCGTCCGCAAGAACTTCGACGTCTTCGGCATCGCCGTCCTCGCCGAGGTCACCGCCCTCGGCGGCGGCCTCTTCCGCGACCTGATCATCGGCGCCGTGCCCCCCGCCGCCTTCACGGACCTCGGCTACTTCCTCATGCCGCTCGTCGCCACGGTCCTGGTCTTCTTCCTCCACCCCGAGGTCGAGCGCACCCAGAACGCCGTCAACGTCTTCGACGCCGCCGGCCTCGGACTCTTCTGTGTCACCGGCACCACCAAGGCGTACGACTACGGTCTCGGACTCACCTCCTCCGCCGTGCTCGGGCTCGCGACCGCCGTCGGCGGCGGTGTCCTGCGCGACGTCCTGGCCAACGAGGTTCCCTCGCTCCTCCGCTGGGACCGCGACCTCTACGCCGTGCCCGCCATCGTGGGCGCCACCATGGTCGTCCTCTGCATCCGCTTCGACATCCTCAACGCGTATACGAGCGGTGTGGCCGTCGCGACCGCCTTCGTCCTTCGTCTCCTCGCGATGCGCTACCACTGGCGCGCGCCCCGCGCCTGGAACCGCCGTTCCTCCGCCCGTGAGGAACCGGAAAAAGCTACCGCTCAGTAGTTTCCTGCTGTACCGTCGAAAACATGAGCACGAGTATCGAGACGACCGCGGCGACCAGCGAGTTCGACCGCGACACCGCCGTCACCCTCCGCGCCCCCGGCGTCTACGACGCCGAACTCTCCGCCGGGTGGACCATCATCAGCGCCGTCAACGGCGGCTATCTCCTCGCTCTGCTCGGCCGCGCACTCGGTGACCACCTCCCGCACCCGGACCCGTTCACGATCTCGGCGCACTACCTCACGCCGTCCGTGCCGGGACCCGCGGTGATCCGCACCGAGACCGTCCGCACCGGCCGCACCCTCTCCACCGGTCAGGCGTCCCTCTTCCAGTACGCCGAGGACGGCACCGAGGTCGAGCGCATCCGGGTCCTCGCCTCCTACGGCGACCTCGACGCCCTCACCGACGACGTCCGCACCGTCGCCACGCCCCCCGCGATCGCCCCCATCGAGCACTGCTTCGGCGCCTCCGACGGCCCCAGGCCCCCGATCCCCGGCTCCAGCGCCATCACCGAGCGGCTCGACCTCAAGCTCGACCCCGCGACCGTCGGCTGGGCGATCGGCGCTCCGTCGGGCAAGGGCGAGATGCGGGCCTGGTTCGGTCTCTCCGACGGCCGCGAGCCCGACGCGCTCTCCCTGCTCCTCACCGTCGACGCGCTGCCGCCGACCTCGTTCGAGCTGGGCCTCAAGGGCTGGACCCCCACGGTCGAACTCACCACCCACATCCGCTGCCGCCCGGCCCCGGGCCCGCTGCGCGTCTCCATCACCACGCGCAACCTCGCCGGAGGCTTCCTGGAGGAGGACGCCGAGGTCTGGGACAGCGCGGACCGACTCGTCGCGCAGTCCCGCCAGCTGGCCCGGGCGCCGCGCGGCTGACGAGCGGTGGGGCTTCGCGAAGTCCCGCCGCCCGGGCGGCCGAACGCGCCTCCCGGCCACGGGGGCGAGCCGGCGGCGGGCGCCTCGGGCCCCCGGCGGGCCCGGGGGCCGCGTCCTCGTAGAATCTAGGCACCATGGCTTACCTCGACCACGCCGCGACCACGCCCATGCTGCCCGAGGCGATCGAGGCGATGAACGCCCAGCTCGCCGTCGTCGGCAACGCCTCCTCGCTCCACGCCGCCGGGCGGCGCGCCCGGCGGGTCGTCGAGGAGGCGCGCGAGACCCTCGCCGCCGCCCTCGGCGCCCGGCCCAGCGAGGTGGTCTTCACCTCCGGCGGCACCGAGGCCGACAACCTCGCCGTGAAGGGGCTGTACTGGGCCCGCCGCGACGCCGACCCCGCCCGCACCCGCGTCCTCGCGAGCCCCGTCGAGCACCACGCCGTGCTCGACGCTGTCGACTGGCTCGCCACCCACGAGGGCGCCACCGTCGAGTACCTTCCCGTCGACCGGTACGGCCGCGTCCACCCCGACGACCTGCGCGAGGCGATCGCCCGCGAGCCCGGATCCGTCGCGCTCGCCACCGTCATGTGGGCGAACAACGAGATCGGCACGGTCATGCCGGTCCGCGAACTCGCCGACGTCGCCCGTGAGTTCGATGTCCCGCTGCATGCCGACGCCGTCCAGGCGTTCGGCCAGATCCCCGTCGACTTCGCCGCCTCCGGCCTCGCCGCCCTGACCGTCTCCGGCCACAAGATCGGCGGACCCTACGGCATCGGCGCCCTGCTCCTGGGCCGCGAGTACAGCCCCGTCCCCGTCCTGCACGGCGGCGGCCAGGAGCGGCACGTCCGCTCCGGCACCCTCGACGTACCCGCCATCGCGGCCTTCGCCGTCGCCGGACAGCTCGCCGCCGAGCGGCGCGCGGAGTTCGCCCGCGAGATCGGCGCCCTGCGCGACGAACTCGTCGCCGCCGTCCTCGCCGCCGTCCCCGACGCGATCCTCGGCGGCGACCCGGACGACCGGCTCCCCGCCAACGCCCACTTCACCTTCCCCGGCTGCGAGGGCGACTCCCTGCTCCTGCTCCTCGACGCCCAGGGCATCGAGTGCTCCACCGGCTCGGCGTGCACCGCGGGCGTCGCCCAACCGAGCCATGTCCTCCTCGCCACCGGCACCGACCCGGACCTCGCCCGGGGCACCCTGCGCTTCACCCTCGGCCACACCTCCACCAAGGAGGACGTGGCGGCGGTCGCCGCGGCCATCGGCCCGGCGGTGGAGCGCGCCCGCACCGCCGGCCTGGTCTGAGCCGCAGCCGCAGCGCCGCGGGCTCCGGGAGCCGAGCCCTTCGAGCCGCGGCGTCCGGGTGGCTCGGCCCCGGGTGGCCCGGGCCCCGTGCGGCTCGTGCCCCGTGCGGTTCGGGCCCCGGGGCTCAGGTGACCTTCTTCGAAGCCTCCCGTACGAGCTTCATGTAGCGGTCCCAGTCCCAGTGCGGCCCCGGGTCCGTGTGGTCCGTCCCCGGCACCTCGACGTGCCCGATGACGTGCTCCCGGTCGACGGGGAGGCCGTACCGGGCGCAGATCCCGGCCGTCAGCCGCGCCGAGGACGCGTACATCGCCGCGGTGAAGTCCTGGGGCCGGTCGACGAAGCCCTCGTGCTCGATGCCGACGCTCCGCTCGTTCATGTCCCGGTTCCCGGCGTGGAAGGCCACGTCGAGCTCGCGGATCATCTGCGCCACGTGTCCGTCCTTCCGGACGACGTAGTGCGTGGCGGCGCCGTGCCCCGGGTTCTTGAAGACCTTCAGCGCGCTCGCGTAACTGCCCTGGACGACATGGATCACCACCCGGTCGATCGTGTAGTCGGCCGGCCGGTCGGCCCGCCGCCAGTTCGCCCGGGACGCGGCGGACCAGTCGGCCCCCTTGTGGTCGAGCTCGCCCTCCACCCGGTCCTTCTCGGTGCCCGGCAGCCGCCACCAGGCGCGCGCCAGCTCGTCGCGGGCCAGCGCCGCCGTACCCAGCACGGCCGCACCGCCGCCGAGCAGGACGGCCCGCCGCCCCACCCCCCGCTTCTTCTCGCTCCCCATGTGCAGGACAACGCTTACTCACGCGACCGTGGTTCCCGACGCCCCGTACCCTGGTAGGGCTATGACTCAGACTCCGCCGCAGCGCCCCCTCCGTGTCCTCGCCGCCATGTCCGGCGGGGTGGACTCCGCCGTCGCCGCCGCCCGCGCGGCCGAAGCCGGGCACGACGTCACCGGCGTCCACCTGGCGCTCTCCGCGAACCCCCAGTCGTTCCGTACCGGCGCGCGCGGCTGCTGCACCATCGAGGACTCCCGCGACGCCCGCCGCGCGGCCGACGTCATCGGCATCCCCTTCTACGTCTGGGACCTCGCCGAGCGGTTCCGCGAGGACGTCGTCGACGACTTCGTCGCGGAGTACGAGGCGGGCCGCACGCCCAACCCGTGCCTGCGCTGCAACGAGAAGATCAAGTTCGCGGCGCTGCTCGACAAGGCTCTCGCGCTCGGCTTCGACGCGGTCTGCACCGGCCACTACGCCACGGTCGTGCTCCACGAGGACGGTTCGCGCGAGCTGCACCGCGCGTCCGACATGGCCAAGGACCAGTCGTACGTCCTCGGTGTCCTGGACGAGAAGCAGCTCGCCCACGCGATGTTCCCGCTGGGCGACACCCTCACGACCAAGGACGAGATCCGGGCGGAGGCGGAGCGGCGCGGGCTCGCGGTGGCGAAGAAGCCCGACAGCCACGACATCTGCTTCATCGCCGACGGCGACACCCAGGGCTTCCTGGCCTCCCGGCTCGGCCGGGCGGAAGGCGACATCGTCGACGAGTCGGGTACGAAGGTGGGCACCCACGAGGGTGCGTACGGCTTCACCATCGGCCAGCGCAAGGGCCTGCGGATCGGGCACCCGGCACCGGACGGCAAGCCGCGCTACGTCCTGGACATCTCCCCGGTGAACAACACGGTCACGGTCGGCCCGGTCGAGGCGCTCGACGTCACCGGCCTCACGGCGATCAAGCCCCGTTGGTGCGGCACGGCCCCGGAGGGCCCCGGCCGCTACACCGCCCAGCTGCGCGCCCACGGCGGCGAGACGGCGGTGACGGCGGCCCTGGAGGACGGCGAGCTGACGGTCACCTTCGACGAAGCGGTCAGGGGTGTGGCCCCCGGCCAGGCGATCGTGCTGTACGACGGCACGCGCGTGGTGGGCTCGGCGACGATCGCGACGACGGTGCGCGGCACGGCGACGGCGACGGTCTGACGATCTGACGGCGATCGGGCCCCGGGGCGGCCGGTGCGCTCCGGTCGGCGCCGGGATCGGCCGTCCGCCGGTCCTGCCCGGACGACGGGCGGTCCACCGCTCACCCCCGGCGGTTCACTCCTCCTCGAAGAACTCCTCCAGCGCCGGTGCCAGCACGTGCGGGGCCACCTGGTGCGTCTGGCCCGTCAGGGTGCGGTGGCGAGCGCGGGGGAGGGTCGTCGAGACGACGCGGGCCGCCCGGCGCATCCAGGCGGGGCTCGCGCCGCCGTCGACGACCAGCACGCGCGCGTGGACCCGGCGCAGGCGTCCGGCCGGCACAGCGCCGTCGCCCAGCACCGCATGGTCGTAGGCCAGGGTGTGCGCCACGGCCTCCAGCCGGGGCCACTCCGCCCCGCCGCGCATCCCGGCCAGTGCCCCCGGCGGCACCGCGTCCGCCAGGAACAGTTCCAGGGCCGCCGTCCGCAGCCCCCGCTCCAGCAGCCCGGTCAGCCGGCGCCGGTGCGCGGCGTACGTCTCGCATGCGCCGGCCTCCGCCGAGAACGGCGGCTCGTAGACCGAGAGCCGGTCGATCGGCAGCCCGGCGCCCGCCGCGGCCAGCGCCAGCGCCCCGCCCGAGGAGGTGCCGTGCACGATCACCCGGCCACCCACCTCGTCGATCAGCGCCGCCAGGTCGTCGACCTCCCGCTCGACGGTGTACGGGCCGGTGTCGCCGCTTGCGCCCCGGCCCCGCCGGTCGTAGGTCACGACCGAGTACCGCGGCGCGAGGAGGCCGGCCAGGGGCGCCTCGCTCTCGGCGGTGCAGAGCGCGCCGCCCACCAGGATCACGGGCCGTCCCTCCCCGCAGCGCTCGTACGCGATCCGCGTGCCGTCCCCCGACGTGACCCGTCCCCGGGACCGGCGCAGTGTGCTGTTCACCTCGTCCATGCCGGATAGGACCGCGGTCGCTCCCCGAACTCATCGCCGCTCGGCTGGATTTCCCGGAAATTCTTGGAACCCGCAGGTCGGCGCCTACCGTGGGGCCATGAACATCTGCGTCTTCCTCTCCGCCGCCGACCTCGACGAGCGCTACACCGCCCCCGCCCGCGACTTCGCCGAACGCCTCGGGAAGGCGGGCCACACCCTCGTCTGGGGAGGCTCCGACGTCGGCCTGATGAAGGTCGTCGCGGACGGCGTGGAGGAGGCGGGCGGCCGGCTCGTGGGCGTCTCGGTCGACTTCCTCGCCGCCAAGGCCCGGCCGGGCGCGGACGAGATGATCATCGCCAAGGACCTCGCCGAGCGGAAGGCACTGCTCCTGGCCAAGTCCGACGCGATCGTCGTCATGGTCGGCGGCACCGGCACCCTCGACGAGGCCACCGAGGTCCTGGAGCTGAGGAAGCACGGCAAGCACACCAAGCCGGTGGTGCTGCTGAACACGGCCGGCTTCTACGACGGCCTGAAGACCCAGTTCCACCGCATGGACGCCGAGGGCTTCCTGCCCCTGCCTCTGACCGACCTGGTCTTCTTCGCGGAGGACGCCGTGTCCGCTCTCGCGTACCTGGAGGCCGCGGCCTAGTCGACGGCGTCCGCGCCTTCCCGGGGAGGCGCGCGTGACCTGCGGAAAGATCCACGACGGGGTTACCGCGGGTTCGGCCTCCGCGCACACAGGATCGTCACCGAACCGACATACCGAGCGGTCGGAAACCCTCTTACGCAAGGGCCATACCCATGAGTAACGTACGCGGACCACCGGCGCCACCCGCCCGTCCCCCGGGTCCGCAAGGAGCAAGATCGATGTCGTACCACCAGCCTTTCCCCGGCCCACCACCTGTACCGCAGCACCGGAACGCCGGGCGGCACCGCCACGAGGCGGCGTCGCAGTCCTGGGAGGGTGGACCGCCGTCCTGGGACACCGACCCCCAGGCGGCCTGGGACTCGTCCCCGCGAGCGTGGGACTCCGCGCAGCAGGGCTGGGACTCCACACAGCAGCCCTGGGAGGCGTCCGCCCAGCCGGGACCGCCCGCCGCCGACGACCGTGACGATCTGCGCCGGCTCGGTTCGGCCTACCGCAGGCTCCGCCGCGTCGCCACCTTCACCGCGCTCGGCTACTTCGTCGTCTTCCTCTTCCTGTCCGGCTACGCCCCCTCGATGATGACCGGCGACCTCGCCGGCGGTCTCACCACCGGTCTGGTCCTGGGGCTCCTCCAGCTGCCCGTGGCGCTGGCGGCGATCGCGCTGTACGAGCGGATCGCGCGCAAGCGCGTCGACCCGCTCGCCGCGGCGATCCGCGCACGCGCCGAGCAGGCGGCCGCGGCGGCCGCACCCCGGCCGGAGCGCCCGAGCCGCCCCGGCCGTCCCGTGTGGCAGCAGCCGGGCGGAGGTGCGCGCGCATGACCAGCTTCAGCTCCGAGGCCCAGACCATGTCGCTGATGGCCTTCATCGCCGTCATCACCGTCACGCTGATGCTGTGCGTGATGACCAGCCCCGACCGAGACGACCTGGGCGACTTCTACACCGGCTACCGCTCGCTCTCCCCCGTGCAGAGCGGCCTCGCGATCGCCGGCGACTACATCTCCGCCGGCACCGTCCTCGGCACCATCGGCATCATCGCGCTCGTCGGCTACGACGGCGTCACGCTCGCCCTGAGCACCGTGCTCTCACTGGTCCTGATGATGTTCCTGCTCGCCGAACCACTGCGCAACGCCGGCCGGTTCACGATCGGCGACGTCTTCACCCGGCGTCTCCCCGGCCCCGCCGTGCGGATCACGACGGCCGCCGTCACCCTGACCGCGCTGCTCCCGCTGGTGATCTTCCAGCTCGCGGGCGCCGGCGATCTCCTCTCCGTCGTCCTCGGCTTCGACGCCGACGGCTTCAAGACCGGGTCGATCGTCTTCCTGGGCCTGCTGATGATCGCGTACGCGGCGATCGGCGGCATGAAGGGCACCGCCTTCATCCAGATCGTCAAGACCGTCGTCCTGCTCGGCGCCTCCCTCGCGATCGCCGCGCTCATCCTCCACCGCTTCGACTTCAGCCTGCCCTCCCTGCTGGACGCCGCCCAGCGCGGCAGCGGGGCGGGAGACGCCTATCTCGCCTCCGGCCTGCAGTTCGGCGGCGACGAACTCGACATGATCAGCACGCAGCTGACGGTCGTGCTGGGCGCCGCGGTGCTGCCGCAGATCACCATGCGCATGTTCACCGCCCGCAGCGCGACAGCCGTGCGACGGTCGATGTCCTGGGCCGTGTCGACCGTCGTCGTGACCTGTCTGCTGATCACCGTCATCGGCTTCGGCGCGGCGGCGATCGTCGGCCACCAGGGGATCGTCGCCGGCGACCCGCAGGGCAAGACGGCCTTCCTCATGGTCAGCCAGGCCGTCATGGGCACGGACCAGACGACCGTGGAGACGCTGCTGTTCACGGCCGTGGCGACAGCCATCTTCCTCACCCTGCTGGCCTCGGTCGCCGGGATCACCCTCGCCTGCGCCAACACCCTGGCGCACGACCTCATCACCCACGGGCTGCGCCGCAAGGCGCGACTGAAGGGGTCCACGGAGATGGCGATCGCCCGGACCGCCGCGGCGGTCGTGGGGCTCGTGGCGATCGCGATCGCCGCCGGTGCCCGGCACCTGAACCTTCAGGCACTGCTCACCCTGTCCTTCTGCATCGGCGCGTCCGCGGTCGCACCGGCCCTCATCTACAGCCTCTTCTGGCGCCGCTACTCCCGTACGGGACTGCTCTGCACCCTCATCGTGGGCAGCGCCTCCGCGTTCATCCTCATGACCGGCAGCAACCTGGTCTCCGGATCGCCCCAGGCGATCTTCCCGGACCAGGACTTCAACTGGTTCCCGTTCACCACGTCGGGCATCCTCTCGGCCCCGCTGGGCTTCCTCGCGGGCTGGCTCGGCACGGTGCTCCGTGAACGCGACCCGGCCGACCAGCGCATCCGGTACGAAGCGGTGGAGGAGACGATCCTGGCCGGCACACCCGCGGCGAACAGCGCCTCCGCGTCCTGACGCGCACGCGCCGACGGGTGGTCGCCCGGCCCGCCGGGCGACCACCCGTACCCTCCGCCCGGCCGCGGATGGGACCATGTCCCCATGCCTACACATGTGATCACCGGGGCGGGTTCCGGCATCGGCGCGGCCGTCGCCCGTCGGCTGCACGCGCGCGGGGACGAGCTCGTGCTGCACGCGCGCGACGCCGGCCGGGCCAAGGAGCTCGCCGCCGAGTTCCCCGGCGCCAGGACCCTCGTCGGAGACCTCGCCGACCCCGACCGGCTCTCGTGGGCGTTCTCGCACCAGAGCCTGCCCGAGCGGGTCGACACGCTGCTGCACATCGCGGGCGTCGTCGACCTCGGGCCGGTGGGCGACCTCACCCCGAAGACCTGGCGCCACCAGCTCAACGTCAACCTCGTCGCCCCCGCCGAGCTGACCCGGCACTTCCTGCCCCAGCTGCGGGTCTCCCAGGGCCACGTGGTCTTCGTCAACTCCGGCGCCGGGCTCAACGCCCACGCCGAGTGGAGCGCCTACGCCGCCTCCAAGCACGGCCTGAAGGCGCTCGCCGACTCCCTGCGCCACGAGGAGCACGGCAACGGCGTGCGCGTCACCTCGGTCTACCCGGGGCGGACCGCCAGCCCGATGCAGGCCAAGGTGCACTCCCAGGAGGGCAAGGAGTACGACCCCTCCCGGTGGATCGACCCGGAGTCCGTCGCGACCACGATCCTCACGGCCGTCGACCTGCCGAGGGACGCCGAGATCAACGACCTGACGGTCCGTCCGGGACGGTAGGAACAGTGAGCGAGACCAGCGAGCGGGCGGCGTCCACCTGGGGGCCCGCCACCGGCGTCGGTTCCATGCCCGGAGGCGACGCCCGGGAGGCGGCCAGGACCGTCACGGGCTCCTTCGAGGACTTCCCCTTCCTGGCGGAGCTCCCGGCCCGCGGGCCCGGCGCCGACATGATCGGGCGGACCATCGGACTGCTCGTCGAGATGTACGCGCACGTGGAGCCGAGCGGATGGCGGGTCAGCGACCGGCCCGGCCGGGACACCCGGCGCGCCCGCTCCTGGCTCGGCGAGGACCTCGACGCCCTGGAGGAGTTCACCCAGGGTTACGAAGGCCCGCTCAAGGTCCAGGCCGTGGGCCCCTGGACGCTCGCCACCGCCCTGGAGCGACGCGGCGGCGAGGCGGCCCTCGGCGACCCCGGAGCCTGCCGGGACCTCGTGGGCTCCCTCGCCGAAGGGTTGGGCGGCCACCTCGCCGAGCTCCGCAAGCGGGTCCCCGGCGCCCGGCTCGTCCTCCAGCTCGACGAGCCCTCCCTGACGTCCGTGCTGCGCGGCCAGGTCCGCACGGCCAGCGGCTACCGCACCCACCGCGCCGTCGACCGGCAGGTCGTCGAGAGCGCCCTGCGCGAGGTGATCGCCGTCCACGACGGCCCGGTGATCGTCCACTCCTGCGCACCCGACGTCCCGTTCGGGCTGCTGCGCCGTGCCGGCGTCGCCGGGGTCTCGTTCGACTTCGGTCTGCTCACCGAACGTGACGAGGAGCCGATCGGCGAGGCCGTGGAGGCGGGCACGAAGCTCTTCGCGGGCGTGGTGCCCTCGACCGACGCCCCATTGTCGGACCCGGGCGGTAGCGTCATGGGTGTCAGGACGCTGTGGCGCAGGCTGGGGCTGAATCCGGGGACTCTCGCCGAGTCCGTGGTGATCACTCCGACGTGCGGGCTCGCGGGCGCTTCTCCGGCATATGCCCGGGCGGCGCTCGCCCACTGCGCCCGGGCGGCGAGATCGCTCGCGGACAACCCTGAGTGACTTCGGTCCAGGCAACGGGAGGACGAGTAACGGTGGCAGTCGAACAGGGGGCCCTGCCCGCCGAGGCACGGGAGAAGCACGCCGAGCTGGCCGAGCAGGTCGAGGAGCACCGCTTCCGGTACTACGTGAAGGACCAGCCCGTCATCAGTGACGGCGAGTTCGACAGGCTGCTGCGCTCCCTGGAGGCGCTGGAGGAGGAGTACCCCGGGCTGCGTACCCCGGACTCGCCGACGCAGAAGGTCTCGGGGGACTACGAGACGGGCCTGGCCAAGGTCGACCACCGCGAGCGCATGTACTCGCTGGACAACGCCTTCGACGACGCCGAACTGTCCGCCTGGGCGGACCGGGTGGCCAAGGACGTCGGCACGTCCGCGTACAGCTTCCTGTGCGAGCTCAAGGTCGACGGCCTCGCGATCAACCTGACGTACGAGAGGGGACGGCTCACCCGGGCCGCCACCCGGGGCACCGGTGTCACCGGCGAGGACATCACGCCCAACGCCCGGACCATCCACGGCATCCCGGACCGGCTGTCCGGCGACCGCATCCCGGACCTGGTGGAGATCCGGGGCGAGGTCTACTTCCCGATGGAGGGCTTCGCCGACCTCAACGCCCGCCGGGTGGCGGCCGGTGAGCAGCCGTACGCGAACCCGCGCAACTCCGCCTCCGGTTCGCTGCGCCAGAAGGACCCGAAGGTCACGGCCACGCTCCCGCTGCGCATGGTGGTCCACGGCATCGGCGCCCGCGAGGGCTTCGACATCGACCGCCTCAGCCAGGCGTACGACCTGCTGCGCGAATGGGGCCTGCCGACGGCCCGGCACAACCGCGTGGTCGGTTCGCTCGACGAGGTACGGGAGTTCATCGCGTACTTCGGGGAGAACCGCCACTCCGTCGAGCACGAGATCGACGGGGTCGTCGTCAAGCTGGACGAGATCCCGCTCCAGGGCCGGCTCGGCTCCACCGCGCGGGCCCCGCGCTGGGCCATCGCCTGGAAGTACGCGCCGGAGGAGGTCAACACCAAGCTCGTCGACATCAAGGTCGGCGTCGGCCGGACGGGCCGGGTCACCCCGTACGCCCAGGTCGAGCCGGTCAAGGTCGCGGGCTCCGAGGTCGAGTTCGCCACCCTCCACAACCAGGAGGTGGTCAAGGCCAAGGGCGTCCTGATCGGGGACACGGTCGTGCTGCGCAAGGCCGGTGACGTCATTCCGGAGATCCTCGGCCCCGTCGCCGACCTGCGGGACGGCACGGAGCGGGAGTTCGTGATGCCGGCCGAGTGTCCCGCCTGCGGGACACCGCTGCGGGCCATGAAGGAGGGCGACATCGATCTGCGCTGCCCGAACGCGCGGACCTGCCCGGCCCAGTTGCGTGAACGTCTCTTCTATCTGGCGGGCCGGGAGTGCCTGGACATCGAGAACTTCGGTGCCGTGGCGGCGGCCGCCCTGACCCGCCCGCTGGTGCCCTCCGAGCCGCCGCTCGTCGACGAGGGCGATCTCTTCGACCTCACCATCGAGCAGCTCCTTCCCATCAAGGCACACGTCCTCGACCCGGACAGCGGGCTGCCCAAGCGGGACCCGAAGACCGGTGAGGAGAAGGTCGTCACGGTCTTCGCCAACCAGAAGGGCGAGCCGAAGAAGAACGCGCTCGCGATGCTGGCGAACATCGAGGCGGCCAAGGCGCGGCCGCTGGCCCGGTTCATCAACGGTCTGTCGATCCGCCACGTCGGGCCGGTGGCGGCCCAGGCGCTGGCCCGTGAGTTCCGCTCCCTTGAGCGGATCGAGCAGGCCACCCAGGAGGAGCTGGCGGCCGTCGACGGAGTCGGCGGGATCATCGCGGCCGCGGTGAAGGACTGGTTCTCCGAGGAGTGGCACCGGGAGATCGTGCGCAAGTGGCGAGCCGCCGGAGTCACGTTCGAGGACGAGGGCGCGGGCGAGGAGCAGGGGCCGCGTCCGCTGGAGGGGCTGACCGTCGTCGTGACCGGCACCCTGCAGAACTTCACCAGGGATGGCGCAAAAGAGTCGCTCCAGAGCCTCGGGGCGAAGGTGACCGGTTCCGTTTCGAAGAAGACCCACTTCGTGGTCGTCGGTGACAACCCCGGGTCGAAGTACGACAAGGCGATGCAGCTGAAGGTTCCGGTTCTGGACGAGGACGGCTTCGCGGTGCTGCTCGCGGAGGGTCCCGAGGCCGCTCGGGAGGCGGCGGTCCCGGTAGAGGGTTAGACGGGAGAGAAGCAAGGGACAGCCGGGAACGTCACCCGTTCGGCGCATACCAGATCGTTAGGGGTGGGCGGGTCGCATTCGGGCAAGAGATGGAGAGCGCTGCCCGTCGGAGCCCTCCGCGGCCTACTGTTGTGACCGTGCGTCTGTCGTGCACGGCCTGCGAGGGCTCTGCCGGTCGTGGAGGCATGACAACGGCCCATCGCGTTGCGACGGCACCGCCGGCTGTGAGAGGGACGGAATGAAACCGACCGAGAGTGCCGCCACGGTCTCACGGCCGCGTGGCCGTGAGACCTTCGTGGGCATCACCTCCGGGCTGCCCGCCGCCGTCGTGGCCGTCGCGGCCCTCGTGCTCGCCACCGGTTTCTACCGGGCCCTGAGCACCGGCCACGGACTCTTTCCCGGCGGCGCCGCGGGCTGGTCCCTCGCGATCCTCACCGGGCTCATCGTCGGACACCTGGTCGCCCTCGGCCGCGACCGCTGGTGGGGCGGCACCGGCTCCGGCGCCGCCCTCACCCTCGCGGTCCTGCTGCTCTACGGCTGGGTGCCCGCCGGCCTCGTCTCCATGGCCGTCGTCGTCCTCGTCGGCGCGGCCCGGCGCCACCGCT
Source organism: Streptomyces sp. NPDC047971 (assembly GCF_040653355.1). Taxonomy (NCBI): domain Bacteria; kingdom Bacillati; phylum Actinomycetota; class Actinomycetes; order Kitasatosporales; family Streptomycetaceae; genus Streptomyces; species Streptomyces sp. NPDC047971. Next base: position 74,150 of record NZ_JBEZNW010000013.1, read on the forward strand.
GGCGCCAGGGGCTCCTGCACGGCGCCGTGGACGTCCTCGGCATCGGCGCCGCTGCCCTGGTCCTCGCCGCCTTCGGAGACGTACCGACGGTGGAGAGCCCCTGGCAGCCCCTCGACTGGGGGATCACCGACGTCCCGGAAGTGGCGCTCGCCGCCGCCGCCTACCTCGTGGTCACCCGACTGCTCCTGTGGTACGCCCTCTCGCCCCAGGGCGGCGGCCTGCCGACCGTCGCCCGCACGGCCCTGCTCCGGCAGGGCCTCGTCGCGGTCGCGCTGCTCGGCATCGCCCCGCTGATCTGTGTCGTCGCGGTCTCCCAGCCGATCCTGCTGCCGCTCTTCGCCGTCCCCCTCATCGCCCTCGACTCCACCCTCTGGATCGCCCGCGCCCGGGCCGAGGAGCAGCTGCGCGACCCGCTCACCGGCCTCCCCAACCGCCAGTGGCTCCTGGAGCGCGCCTGGACCGCGCTCGAAGAGGCCGAGGGAGAAGGCGCGCGCTCCGCCCTCGTCCTGATCGACCTCGACCGATTCCGATCGGTCAACGACACCCTGGGGCACCTCGCCGGGGACCGGCTCCTGCTCCAGATCGCCGAGCGGCTCAGGCTCGCCCTGCCGCGCGGAGCGGAGGCCGCACGGCTCGGCGGCGACGAGTTCGCCGTCCTCCTGCCGACCGCCGACTCCACCACCAGCGCCCAGCGCGTCGCCCGCCACCTCGTCGCCGAACTCTCCTCGCCGCTCGACCTGGACGGCCTCACCCTCGTCCTGGAGGCCAGCGCAGGCGTCGCCGTCTTCCCCGACCACGCCCTCGACGCCGAGGGACTGCTGCGCCGGGCCGACGTGGCGATGTACCAGGCCAAGCGGGACCGTACGGGCGTGGAGGTGTACGAGTCGAAGCGCGACTCCAACACCCCCGACCGGCTCGGACTCCTCGGCGACCTGCGCCGCGCCCTGGACGCCGGCGAGGTCGAGCTCCACTACCAGCCCAAGGTCCGCTTCGACGGGCAGGTCGCCGGCCTGGAGGCCCTGGTGCGCTGGGTGCACCCCGAGCGCGGCCGGGTCCCCCCGGACGAGTTCATCGCGATCGCCGAGTCCTCGGGGCTGATGCCCCACCTCACCGAGTACGTCCTGGAGACCGCGCTCGCGCAGGTCGCCCGGTGGCGAGCCCAGGGGTTGAACGTTCCTGTCGCCGTCAACGTGTCCCCCCGCGACGTCCACACCCCCGGCTTCGCCGGCGCCGTCGCCGCCCGCCTGGCCCGCCACGGCGTCCCGGCCGGCGCGCTGCAGCTGGAGATAACGGAGCACGTGCTCCTGGAGGACCCGCAGCGAGCCGCCGACACCATGGCCGGCCTGACCGGCCACGGCGTGAAGATGTCCCTCGACGACTTCGGCACCGGCTACTCCTCCCTCGTCCACCTGCGGCGGCTCCCGGTGAGCGAGCTGAAGATCGACCGCTCCTTCGTCGCCCGGCTCGCCGTCGACGCCGAGGACGCCGAGATCGTCCGCTGCACCCTCGACCTCGCCCACTCGCTCGGCCTGCTCGTGGTCGCCGAGGGCGTCGAGGACGACGAGACCTGGGAGCGCCTGCGGGACCTGGGCTGCGACGCCGTCCAGGGCTGGCTCGTCGCCGCCGCGATGCCGCCCGGCGAGACCACGGCCTGGCTCCGGGCCCGCGGCGAGCACGGCTGGCGCCGCCCCTCCGAGGAGGCCGCGCTCCCGGCCGTCGACCAGCCGTCCGGACACGTGGTGCAGTAGCGGTCCCGCCGCCCCCGGGGCACGCCCCCGGGGCGGCAAGGGCAAACCGTTTCACGGGCAGAGGTGCGGGCCCCATAGGATTGGGCTCAACACCATCAAACTCACCCCGTGAGGATCGCATGCCTGGCATCACGCGCGAGGAGGTCGCCCACCTCGCCCGGCTGGCGCGTCTGGAGCTGAAGGGCGAAGAGCTCGATCACTTCGCCGGTCAGCTCGACGACATCATCGGCGCGGTCGCCCGCGTCTCCGAGGTCGCCGACCAAGACGTTCCGCCGACCTCCCACCCGCTGCCGCTGACGAACGTCATGCGCGCGGACGAGGTCCGTCCGTCGCTCACCCCCGAGCAGGCGCTCTCCGGCGCCCCGGCCCAGGAGCAGCAGCGTTTCAAGGTGCCGCAGATCCTGGGGGAGGACTAATCACATGACGGACAGCACCATCATCAAGCTCACGGCCGCCGAGATCGCCGGGAAGATCGCCTCAGGCGAGCTCACCGCGGTCCAGGTGACCGAGGCCCACCTCGCCCGTATCGAGGCCGTCGACGAGAAGGTCCACGCCTTCCTGCACGTCGACCGCGAGGGCGCCCTCGCCCAGGCGCGCGCCGTGGACGAGAAGCGCGCCAGGGGCGAGAAGCTCGGCCCGCTGGCCGGCGTCCCCCTCGCGCTCAAGGACATCTTCACCACCGTCGGCATCCCGACGACCGTCGGCTCGAAGATCCTCGAAGGCTGGATCCCGCCGTACGACGCGACCCTGGTGAAGAACCTCAAGGCCGCCGACGTCGTCATCCTCGGCAAGACCAACATGGACGAGTTCGCCATGGGGTCCTCCACCGAGAACAGCGCCTACGGCCCCACCGGCAACCCCTGGGACCTGACCCGGATCCCCGGCGGCTCCGGCGGCGGCTCCTCCGCCGCGCTCGCCGCGTACGAGGCCCCGCTCGCCATCGGCACGGACACCGGCGGCTCGATCCGCCAGCCCGCCGCCGTCACCGGCACCGTCGGCGTCAAGCCGACCTACGGCGGCGTCTCCCGCTTCGGCATGGTGGCCTTCTCCTCCTCCCTCGACCAGGGCGGCCCCTGCGCCCGTACGGTCCTGGACGCGGCGCTGCTGCACGAGGCCATCGCCGGGCACGACCCGCTGGACTCGACCTCCATCGACGCCCCGGTCCCGCCGGTCGTCGAGGCGGCGCGCAACGGCTCCGTCGCCGGGATGCGCGTCGGCGTCGTCAAGCAGTTCCGCGGCGAGGGCTACCAGGCCGGTGTCGTCCAGCGCTTCGACGAGTCCGTCGAGCTGCTGAAGTCGCTGGGTGCCGAGATCGTCGAGCTGGACTGCCCGACCTTCGACCTCGCCCTTTCGGCGTACTACCTGATCGCGCCGTCGGAGTGCTCCTCCAACCTGGCCCGGTTCGACGCCATGCGCTACGGCCTGCGGGTCGGCGACGACGGCACGAAGTCGGCCGAGGACGTCACCGCCCTCACCCGTGAGGCCGGCTTCGGCGACGAGGTCAAGCGCCGCGTCATCCTCGGCACGTACGCGCTGAGCTCCGGCTACTACGACGCGTACTACGGCTCGGCGCAGAAGGTCCGCACCCTCATCACCCGCGAGTTCGAGCGGGCCTTCGAGCAGGTGGACGTGATCGTCTCCCCGACGACCCCCACCACCGCCTTCCCGATCGGCGAGCGCGCCGACGACCCGATGGCGATGTACCTCGCGGACCTGTGCACCATCCCGACCAACCTGGCCGGCAACGCCGCCATGTCGCTGCCCTGCGGTCTCGCGCCGGAGGACGGTCTGCCGGTCGGGCTGCAGATCATCGCCCCCGCCATGAAGGACGACCGGCTGTACAAGGTCGGCGCCGCCGTCGAGGCCGCCTTCGTGGAAAAGTGGGGACACCCGCTGCTCGAGGAGGCTCCGTCGCTGTGAGTGCCATGGCAAAGAAGGCCAAGAACTTCAAGAAGTCGAAGACCGGCGTCTACGTCTCGCTGGCGACCACCGCGTTCGGTGCCATCAGCGTCGCGAAGCAGGCCAAGATGGCCCGCAACGACAACGACATGCTGCGGCTGATCGACTCCGCCGTGTCCGCCGCCGCCATCGTTACCGGCCTGGCGATCCTCTACCGGGAGCTGAAGCGCCTGGGCGACGACGACGTCCTGCTGGGCTGAGAGGGAAAGTCTCACCGTGACCGTCACTGAACTGCTGTCGTACGACGCGGCGATCGCTGCGTACGACCCCGTCATGGGCCTGGAGGTCCATGTCGAACTCGGTACGAAGACCAAGATGTTCTGCGGCTGCTCGACCGAGCTGGGCGCCGAGCCCAACTCGCAGACCTGCCCCACCTGTCTCGGTCTGCCCGGCTCCCTCCCGGTCGTCAACGCGATCGGCGTCGAGTCGGCCGTCAAGATCGGTCTCGCGCTGAACTGCGAGATCGCCGAGTGGTGCCGCTTCGCCCGGAAGAACTACTTCTATCCGGACATGCCGAAGAACTTCCAGACCTCGCAGTACGACGAGCCGATCGCCTTCAACGGCTATCTGGACGTCCAGCTGGAGGACGGCGAGATCTTCCGCGTGGAGATCGAGCGCGCCCACATGGAGGAGGACACCGGCAAGTCGACGCACATCGGCGGCGCGACGGGCCGTATCCACGGCGCGTCCCACTCCCTGCTCGACTACAACCGTGCCGGCATCCCGCTCATCGAGATCGTCACCAAGCCGATCGAGGGCGCGGGCGAGCGGGCCCCCGAGGTCGCCAAGGCGTACGTCGCCGAGCTGCGCGAGCTGATCCGCGCGCTGGGCGTCTCCGAGGCGCGCATGGACAAGGGCCAGATGCGCTGCGACGTGAACCTGTCGCTGCGCCCGCACGGCACCGAGGTCTTCGGCACCCGCTCGGAGACGAAGAACGTCAACTCGCTCCGTTCGGTGGAGCGGGCGGCGCGCTTCGAGATCCAGCGCCACGCGGCCGTCCTCCAGTCGGGCGGCACGATCGTGCAGGAGACCCGCCACTTCCACGAGGACGACGGCTCCACCACGTCCGGCCGGATCAAGGACAACGCCGAGGACTACCGGTACTTCCCGGAGCCCGACCTCGTCCCCGTCGCCCCGGCCCGCCAGTGGGTCGAGGAGCTGCGCGCCGGGCTGCCCGAGCTGCCGCGCGTGCGCCGCAACCGGCTCCGCGAGGAGTGGGGCGTGTCGGAGCACGACATGCAGTCCATCCTGAACGCCGGCGCGGTCGACCTCATCGTCGCCACCACGGACGCCGGTGCGCCGTCGGACCAGGCCCGCAAGTGGTGGATGGGCGAACTGGCCCGCTCCGCCAACGAGTCGGGCACGGCCCTGGACGAGCTGCCGATCACCCCGGCGCAGGTCGCCCGGGTGACCGAGCTGGTGGCCTCCGGTGACCTCACCGACAAGCTGGCCCGCCAGGTCATCGAGGGCGTGCTCGCCGGCGAGGGCGGCCCGGACGAGGTCGTCGAGAAGCGCGGCCTGAAGGTCGTCTCCGACGAGGGCGCGCTCGGCACGGCGGTCGACGAGGCCATCGCGGCCAACGCCGGCATCGCCGACAAGATCCGCGGTGGCAAGGTCGCGGCGGTCGGCGCGCTGGTCGGCGCGGTCATGAAGGCCACGCGCGGCCAGGCGGACGCGGCGCGCGTGAAGGACCTGATCCTGGAGAAGCTGGGCGTCAGCGAGGGCTGACCGGCTGGTTTCGCAGGGACGCGTACGGGAGCGGCCCGCACCGGAGGAATCCGGTGCGGGCCGCTCCCGTCGTGAGGGGCCCGGGTTGATAGGCAAGTGGTTACTTGCCTATGGTGAGGGCATGACGGAGGATGTCTTCAAGGCACTGGCCGATCCCACCCGTCGGCGCATCCTCGATGAGCTGGTGGAACGGGACGGTCAGACCCTGTTCGAGATATGTACGCGGCTGGTCACCAAGCACGGTCTGGGACTGTCCCGCCAGGCGATCAGCCAGCATCTCGCCGTACTGGAATCAGCGGGTCTGGTCGTCTCGCGGCGGCAGGGCCGCTACAAGTTCCACGACCTGGACACCGAACCCCTTGAGCGCATCGCGAGCCGGTGGCTCAGGCCCGAGACACCGGAGAGCACCCCATGAGGATCCACATCACCAGCGTCTTCGTCGACGACCAGGAGAAGGCCGAGCGCTTCTACACGGACGTCCTGGGCTTCGTGAAGAAGCACGACGTCCCGCTGGGCACGGACCGCTGGCTGACCATGGTGTCGCCGGAGGACCCCGAGGGCACCGAACTGCTGCTGGAGCCGTCCCGCCACCCCGTGGTCCGGGCGTACAAGACGGGGCTGGCGAAGGACGGCATCCCGGCGGCCTCCTTCGCCGTGGACGACGTACCGGCGGAGTTCGACCGGCTGCGCGCCCTCGGGGTCGAGTTCACCCAGGACCCGCTGGAGATGGGCCCGTCCACCACCGCGGTCCTGGACGACACCTGCGGCAATCTGATCCAGATCGTGCACGTCAAGTAGGGACGGAACCACATCCGGCCTCGTGGCCGGAACTCGCTTGGACTTCCGTGACGGCCTGATGGACGTTCACCGCCTCGCCGCCACCGGGTCTTCTCTCCGTCATCCGGTCTCACTAGCGTCCCCTGCGTACCACCCAATGGCTCGAAAGCGAACCATTGGCCGTCGTCTGGAGGTCGTTCGTGTCACCCGAGATGTCTCGCAGAAGGCTCCTCGCCCTGGGCGGCGGCGCCCTCGGTGTCGCCGCCGCCGGGTCGTTGCTTCCGCCGTCGCTCCAGGAGGCGATGGCCGCGGGGCCCCCGGCCGGCGGGATGTCGGCGGTGCGGCACGTCGTGATCCTCATGCAGGAGAACCGGTCCTTCGACCACTACTTCGGCACCCTCCGCGGCGTGCGCGGGTTCGGTGACCGCAACGCCATCGAACTCCCCTCCGGCAAGCCGGTCTTCGAGCAGCCCGCCGCGCTCGACCGGACCGTGCTGCCGTTCCCGATCAGGAACGCCGCCGAGGCCCAGCAGAAGGACCTCCAGTACATCGGCGACCTCGACCACTCCTGGAGCGGCGGCGCCAAGGCGTGGCACGACGGCTGGATGGACGGCTGGGTCTCCGCCAAGACCGCGGCGACGATGGCGTACTACGACCGCCAGGACATCCCGCTGCACTACGAGCTGGCCGACACCTTCACCATCTGCGACGCCTACCACTCGTCCATCCACACCTCCACCAGCCCCAACCGGAACCACCTCTGGTCCGGCTGGACCGGCTTCGAGGCGGACGGCAGCCGCGCCGTCACCAACGCCGCGTACGCCGAGGGCACCCACCCCGGCTACTCCTGGCCCACCTACGCCGAGCGCCTCGAAGCGGCCGGACGGAGCTGGAAGACGTACACGGAGTGGGAGAACTTCACCGACAACAACATCGAGTTCTTCACCAGCTTCAAGAAGATCGCCCGCAAGGCGCTCGCCGGCACCGGCGGGCACACCTTCATGGAGTCCTTCTACGCCGCCGTCCGCGACACCGACGACGCCGCCGAGCGGACCCGTCTCCTCGCCGCCCTCGACGACGGGGTCGCCACGCTCACCGCCGCCGAGCGTTCGCTCTTCGAGCGCGGACTGCGCCGCGTCGAGACCGGCACGCTGGCCGACGCCTTCCGCGCCGACGTCGCCGCCGGGACACTGCCGGAGGTCTCCTACCTCGTCCCCTCCGCGATCGACTCCGAGCACCCCGGCTCCTCCTCGCCGATCGCCTCCGCCTCGCTCGTCTACAAGGTGCTCGACGCCCTCGGCTCGCACCCCGACGTGTGGCGCCACACCGTCGTGCTGATCAACTACGACGAGAACGACGGCTTCTTCGACCACGTGCCGCCGCCGGTACCGCCGGCCGACAACACGGACGAGCGGTACAAGGGCCTGCCCACCGGACTCGGCATCCGGGTTCCGCTGCTCGTCGTCTCCCCCTGGTCGGTCGGCGGATACGTCTGCTCCGAGACCTTCGACCACACCTCCGTGGTCCGCTTCCTGGAGAGACTCACCGGCATCCAGGAGCCCAACATCACCCCGTGGCGCCGCGCCGTCACCGGCGACCTGACCTCCGCCTTCGACTTCCGTCGCGGGCACCGCCAACCGGAGGTCGAGCAGCCGGGTCCGATCCCGCCGTTCTCCGGCCGCTGGCGGCCGCAGCCCCCGGCGGTCCAGCGGATGCCGGTCCAGGAGCCGGGCACCCGCCCCGCCCGCCCGCTGCCGTACCAGCCGGACGCCGATTCCGCGGTGGGGGAGAAGGAGGTCACCGTCGCCCTGCGCAACAGCGGGAAGGCGAGCGTCCACTTCGCGCTCTATCCGTACGACGGCGAGTTCGCCGTCCCCCAGCACCGGGACGTCCGCGGAACGGCGCAATGGCGGGTCCCCCTCACGAGTGATCACTACCGGTTCACGATCACCGGGCCGAACGGCTTCCGCCGCGAGTTCGAGGGCCCGGCGGCGGGCGGCGCCGAGCTCGCCTCGCACGTCGACCATCACGACCGTGACCTGCATCTCACCGTACGCAACACGGGCGCCGCCGCGGTCTCCTTCACCGTCCGCCCGCTCGGCTACGTGGACCGGGACGACCTCCGCGGCTGGACCCGCACCGTCACCGTCAAGCCCGGCAGGAGCCGCACCGTCGTGCACTCCGCCGCCGACGCGCACGGCTGGTACGACGTCGAGGTCACCGCCCCCGGCGGCTTCCGCCGACGGCTCATGGGACACATCGAGAACGGACGGGCGAGCGTCTCCGGCTGAGAAGCACCCGAAAGCGGCGTCCGAGCGGAGGTCCGGGACCAAAGCCCCGAGCCTCCGCGCGGCGCTGTGAGTAACGACACGAAAGGGACAAAGGATCTCTTAAGGCTGTAACAGTGGCCTCATGTAGGTCATGCGTTCTTTGCGGGCTTTACCCGGTAAAGATCCACGAACCACCCACCAGGGAGCCCGTCCTTTGGCAGCCATCGCACGGTGGTGCATCAAGCACCGCCTCGTCGTCGTCCTCCTCTGGCTCATCGCCCTCGGCGGAGCCGTCGCCGGCGCAGCGGTGGCCGGCAACGCCTACTCCAACGACTACGAGGTACCGGGCACCGAGTCCGGCCGTGCCACCGAGCTCCTCGACAAGGGCTTCCCCGGCGCCGGCGGCGACAGCAACACCATCGTCTGGCACACCGACGCCGGCAGCGTCCGCGCCACCGGCGTCGAGAAGCGCATGACCGAGATGCTCGACGAGGTGGCCGAACTCCCCGGCATCGCGTCGGTGACCTCCCCGTACGGAACCACTCCCGCCGCCGCGACGCAGATCAGCGAGGACGGGCACACCGCCTACGCCGCCGTCGTCTTCCACGAGCAGGCCGACGACATCCCGAAGGCCCAGGCCCAGGCGCTCGTCGACACGGCCCGCGCGGCAGCAGGCGACGGCGTCCAGGTCGAACTCGGCGGCGGCGCCATCGCCCTCACCGAAGCCCCCGGCGGGCACATCGCCGAGGCCGTCGGGGTGGTCGTCGCGGCCGTCGTCCTCTTCCTCGCCTTCGGCTCGCTCGCCGCCTCCGCGCTCCCCATCGCCACCGCCCTCGTCAGCGTCGGCATCGCGTACTCCGGGATCGCGCTGCTCGGCCACGTCATGACGGTCGCCGACTTCGCGCCCATGCTGGGCATGCTCATCGGCCTCGGCGTCGGCATCGACTACGCCCTGTTCATCGTCACGAGACACCGGAAGGGCCTCAAACGCGGGCTCTCGGTCGCCGAATCCGCGCAGATCGCCGTCGCGACCACCGGCCGCGCCGTCGTCTTCGCCGGCGCCACCGTCTGCATCGCCCTGCTCGGCATGCTGATCCTCCGGCTCAGCTTCCTCAACGGCGTCGCCATCGCCGCCTCGCTGACCGTCGTCCTCACCGTCGCCGCCTCCGTCACCCTCCTTCCCGCGCTGCTCTCCCTGATCGGCATGCGCGCGCTCAGCCGCCGCGAACGCCGGCGGCTCGCCGAGCACGGCCCCCAGCCGGAGCTCCCGACCGGCTTCGCCGCCCGCTGGTCCGCCTTCGTGGAGCGCCACCCCAAGCTGCTCGGCGCGGTCGCCGCCGTCGTCATGCTGGTCCTGGCGCTGCCGACCCTCTCGCTCCACCTCGGCACCTCCGACCAGGGCAACGGTCCCGCCACGGCCACGACACGGCAGGCGTACGACCTGCTGGCTCATGGGGGTCCCTCCCAGGCCGAAGGCTCCGGCGGAGGATTCGGGCCCGGGGTCAACGGGCCGCTCACCCTCGTCGCCCAGATCGACGGCGCCGACGACCGGGTGGCCCTCGGGGAGCTGCCGGCCGAGCTGGCGAACACCCGGGGCGTCGCGTCCGTCTCGCCGATCACCTACAACAGCGCGGGGGACACGGCCGTCCTCACCGTCGTACCGGACTCCTCGCCGCAGTCGAAGGCGACGAGCGAGCTCGTCGACCGGCTGCGCACGGACGTGCTGCCCTCGGCCGAGCGGGGCACCTCCCTGGACGTGCACGTCGGCGGTGTCACCGCCTCGTACGACGACTTCGCCGAGATCATCGTGGGCAAGCTGCCGCTCTTCGTGGGCGTCGTCATCGCGCTCGGCTGTCTGCTGCTCCTGCTCGCCTTCCGGTCGATCGGCATCCCGCTCAAGGCCGCCGCCATGAACGTGGCGGCCGTCGCCTCCTCCTTCGGCATCGTGGTCGCGATCTTCCAATGGGGATGGGGGAGCGAGCTGCTCGGTCTCGGCAGCGCCGGCCCGATCGAACCCTTCCTGCCCGTGATCATGGTGTCGGTGCTCTTCGGGCTCTCGATGGACTACCAGGTCTTCCTGGTCAGCCGGATGTACGAGGAGTGGCTGGAGACCGGCGACAACCGGCGGGCGGTCAGGGTCGGGCTCGCCGAGACCAGTCGCGTGATCAACTCCGCGGCGGTCATCATGATCTCCGTCTTCCTCGCCTTCGTGCTGAGCGGCGACCGGGTCATCGCCATGTTCGGCATCGCCCTCGCCGCCGCCGTCGCCCTCGACGCCTTCGTCCTGCGGACCCTGCTCGTCCCCGCGCTCATGCACATGCTCGGCGGGGCGAACTGGTGGCTGCCCCGCTGGCTCGACCGCCGACTGCCCCGGATCAGCATCGAACCCGCCGAGTCCCGGGCCCTCGCCGACGCCCGCGACGCCGAAAAGGACGCGGCACGCGACGACACCCGTGCGAAGATCCCCCTGCAGCGTGTGACCGTTTCGAACACGGAGGACAGCAAGGATGTTCGCGATATCGCTGGGTGACGACGGGGCCGAGCTGAGGCCGCTGGAGCCCTCCCACGCCGAGGAGTTCCTCACCCACATGAACCGCGGACGGGAGCACGTCGGGCAGCACATCGCCCTCCCCGACTTCGTGACGGACCTCGACTCGGCCCGCTCCTTCCTCACGGCGTACGCCGAGAAGACGGCCGCCGACGCCGGCCGGATCTACGGCATCTGGACCGGGGGCACCCTCGTCGGCGGTGTGCTCTTCCGCACCATGGACACGACGCAGGGAACGGCCGAGGCCGGCTGCTGGCTGGAGCCGTCGGCGGTCGGCAAGGGCCTGGTCACCCGGGCCGCGCGCACCATCATCGACTGGGCGATCACGGAACGCTCCATCCACCGCGTCGAGTGGCTGGTCTCCTCGAAGAACGAGGCCAGCATCGCGGTGGCCCGGCGGCTGGGCATGACGAAGGACGGCGTGCTCCGGCAGAGCTACGCGTACCGAGGACAGCGCCACGACATGGAGGTCTGGTCGGTGCTCGCGCCGGAGTGGAAGACGCTCGGCGCCGGGCGGGCTTCTTAAGGCCCCTCTCATACGCGGCACCTAGCGTGCCGGTCATGACTGCCAAGACTGACGAGAACACGGAAGCCGAGAAGACCGCGGAGGCCGAGAGGACCGCGGAGGCCGGCGGCGACCCCGTCGCCGCCGACGCGGCCGAGGAACGGGATGTCGTCGACGAGCAGGACGCCGCGGACGACCTGGACGACCTGGACGAGCGGGCGGGGGCCGACCGGGTCCCCGCCGCCCCCACCGGCGTCACCGCGGGCGCCGCGGCCGTCGTCTCCGCCGCCCTCGGACTCGCCGCGCTGAGCGGCACCTGGGTCGGGAAGGTCGGCAGCGAGCGCGAGACGCTCATGGGCCAGATCAAGGCCCAGGGCGGCACGGCCGCCCAGCAGATCTCCGAGATCTACGGCGACGCCTGGCACACCACCGCCCTGGTCAACGGCCTCTTCTCGCTCCTCGCCCTGATCACCGCCACGGTCGTCCTCACCCGCCCCCGGCGCCCCGTCTGGGTCCGGGCCGTGGCCGTCGCGGGCGCCGTCCTGGGCGGAATCGGACTGTTCCTCTCCACGGGCATGTACTTCGACCTGTTCCTGAGTCTCCCGACGGCGCCCTAAGGCCCCCCTAGGACCCTCCTAAGGCCCCCCACCCGCCGAACATGCGGCACTCTCCCGATGTGGCGACACCCCCTGGGAAACGAGAGTAGAGGCATCGCAAGGAGCGATACCGACACCAGGGAGCATCGAATGTTCGCGTACGAACTGCACCGCATGAACCACGACGAGCGCGTCCGTGAGGCCGCCGCCGAGCGCCTGGCCCGCCAGGCCGTCAAGGCGGCGCGGCGCGCCGCGAAGGCGGCCGCCCGGTCCGGGAGCCATGAGTCCGAAGGGCGGGTGGGAGCCGAGCGGGGACGTTTCGCCCGGGCCGCGTGATCACCCGTACGAGCGCGACCCCGGATCTCTGTGCGATGCTCGGCGCCGTGGAGACCAGGTCAGTCAGCCCCGTGTTCGTCGGCCGGGCCGGCGAACTCACCGCCCTCACCGACGCGCTCGCCCGCGCCGGTGACGGAGAGCCCCAGGCCCTGCTCATCGGCGGCGAGGCCGGCGTGGGCAAGACGCGGCTCATCGAGGAGTTCGTCGCCGCGGCCTGCGACCGCGGCGCCTTCGTCGCGGTCGGCGGCTGTGTCGAAGTCGGCGCGGACGGCCTGCCGTTCGCGCCCTTCTCGACGGCACTGCGCGCGCTGAGCCGCCGACTGCCCGACGAACTGGCGACCGCGGCCGCCGGGCAGGAGGGCGAACTCGCCCGTCTCCTGCCCGAACTCGGCGACGTCGGCAGCCACGAGCCCTCCAACGAGGACTCCACCGCCCGCCTCTTCGAACTGACCGTACGGCTCCTGGAACGGATCGCCGCCGACCGTACGATCGTGCTCGTCCTGGAGGACCTGCACTGGGCCGACGCGTCCACCAGGCACCTCCTCGCCTACCTCTTCCGCACCCTGCGCCGCGGCCGGATCGTGGTCGTCGCCACCTACCGCGCCGACGACATCCACCGCCGCCACCCGCTGCGCCCCCTCCTGGCCGAACTGGACCGGCTGCGGACCATCCGGCGCATCGAACTCGCCCGGTTCACCCGGGCCGAGGTGCGCCGCCAGCTCACCGGCATCCTCGCCGCCGAACCCGACGCCGCCCTCGTCGACGAGGTCTTCGACCGCTCCGACGGCAACGCCTTCTTCGTCGAGGAACTCGTCGTCTCCCACGAGTCGGGCTGCGCCCCGGGCGCCCTCACCGACTCCCTGCGCGATCTGCTGCTCGTGCGGGTCGAGACCCTTCCCGAGGACGCCCAGCGGGTCGCCAGGATCGTCGCCGAAGGCGGCTCCACCGTCGAGTACGCGCTGCTCGCCGCCGTCGCCCGGCTCTCCGAGGACGACCTCATCGAGGCGCTGCGGGCCGCCGTCGGCGCCAACATCCTGCAGTCCGTCCCGGACGGCGACGGCTACCGCTTCCGTCACTCCCTGGTCCGCGAGGCCGTCAGCGACGACCTCCTGCCCGGCGAACGCTCCCGCCTCAACCGGCGCTACGCCGAGGCCCTGGAGGACGACCCCTCCCTGGTCCGCGCCGACGAACGGGCCGCCAGGTCCGCCAGCTACTGGTACCACGCCCACGACCCCTCCCGGGCGCTGCCCGCCGTGCTCCGCGCCTCCGCCGAGGCCCGCAAACGCTACGCGTACGCCGAGCAACTGCGGCTCCTGGAACGGGCCATGGAACTCTGGGACGAGGTCCCCGCCGAGGTGCGCGGCTCGCTGCGGCCGATGGACTACGCCGAGGCGTACCCTCCGTGCGGCTGCGACCCCGAGACCACACCGCTGCGCTATCTCGACCTGCTCGCCGAGGCCGCCTACGCCGCCCGGCTGTGCGGCGAACGCGAACGCGCCCTGAAGATCGGCAAGATGGCGCTGCGGCTTCTCGAAGGGGAGGAGGACGAGGACCGCGACCCCCTGCGCTCCGCCTGGTTCTGGACCGAACGCTCCCGCATCGTCTCCGGGCTCGGCCGCTCCGACGGCTGGGACGAGATCGCCACCGCACAGGAACTCGTCAAGGGCCTGCCCCCCTCCGGCGTGCACGCCCGCATCCTGGCCGTGGCCGCCGGCTGGGGAATGCTCCACAACCCCGGCCCGGAGAGCCTCGCCGCCGCCGAACGGGCCGTCGAGTACGCCCGCCTCGTCAAGGACGAGTCCATCGAGCTCAGCGCCCGTCTGACCCTCGGCACCCTCCAGACCGGCGCCGGCGACCTGGAGACCGGCCTCGCCACCATGTACGAGGTCCGCGACCGCACCCGCGCCCTCGGCCTCCACCACGAGTCCTCCCGCGCCCACGTCAACCTCTCCCACTCCCTGGAGAACCTCGGCCGCTCCCAGGAGGCCGTCGACGTCGCCGAGGACGGCATCCGGCTCACCCGCGACCACGGCCTCCTCGACAGCCAGGGCTGGATCCGCTCCAACCAGGCCGAGTCCCAGCTCTCCCTCGGGCTCTGGTGCGAGGCCCAGCGCAACTGCGAGTGGCTGGAGCAGGCCGGCATCCGGTCCAAGCCGCGCGGCTCCGTGGCCCTGCGCCTCGCCCAACTGGCCCTCGCCCGGGGCGAGGTGGACACAGCCGTCACCCAGCTCGCCGCCGCCCGCGAGCACTTCGGCGAGGCCGACCCCATGCCCCAGTACACCGTTCCGACGCGCATGGTCGAGCTGAGCGTCGCCGCCGCGGGCGGTCGTATCCAGGAGGTCCGGACCGTGCTCGCCGCCGCGGTGGAGGCCGGCTTCCCGCCGGGCACCCACCGCGAGGGCTGGCCGCTGCTCCTCGCCGCCGCCACCGCCGAGGCCGACGCACGCGGACTGCCCGCCGCCGAAGAGGGCCGCGACGAAGGGATCGCCCTGCTCCGCCGCGCCGCCCGAGGGCTGGCGACCCCGGCGCCCGTCTGGGAGGCGTACTCGCTGTACACCTCGGCGGAGCTGGACCGCGCGGAGGACCGCCGCCCCGTGGACCGCTGGGCCGAGATCGTCACCGCCTTCGAGCGGGTGGAGCGCCCCTACCCGCTCGCCCAGGCCCGCCACCGGCTCGCGGACGCCCTGCTCGCCGAGGGCGGCCGCCGCGAGGAGGCGGCGGCGCTGCTGCGCGAGGCCCACGCCACCGCCGCCCGCCTCGGCGCGCACCCGCTCCGCGAGGACATCGCCCTGCTGGCCGCCCGCGCCCGGCTCTCCCTGACCACCCCGGACCACGCCCCGGAACCGGAACCGGGAGACGCCTCCTTCGGCCTGACCCCCAGGGAGCAGGACGTCCTGCGCCTGGTCGCCGCCGGCCGCACCAACCGTCAGATCGCCGAGGAGCTCTTCATCTCACCGAAGACGGCGAGCGTCCACGTCTCCAACATCCTGGCCAAACTCGGCGTCTCCGGCCGCGGCGAGGCGGCCGCCCTGACCCACCGCCTCCGCCTCCTGGAGCCGACGCCCTAGCCGTATCGACCCGCGGGCGCTTTCGCACCGGCCCCGGTGGAGACGACGAAGCGAGGCGACGCCCAGGGGAGGGGCCGACGCGCTGTGCGCAGGCAGGCCATGGCCCGCGTCCATCGCCTCGACCTCGCCGGATCGACAGACGCCCGACACGGCAGCCCGGCGCGACCGTGCGACGCGGACCCGGGGAGCTCTACGGGGCGGACGAGCCTGAACCGTCCCGCTCCTCCGGGGCGGCCTGGCTGTCCTCCGCGCCGGCCCGGCCGTCCTCCGGGGTGGCCGGGACGCGGACCGTCACGCGGCCCGAGGTCAGGTCTATCGGCCCCTTCCCGGGGTCGCCGTCGCCCAGGTCCTCCCGGGTCAGGGCGAGCCGCCGGCGCTCGTCCTCGGTGTGCTTGCGGCCCGGTGCGAAGAGCTCTTCCGCCAGATTGAACATGGTCCGCCCCTATCTCACCTCCAGCCGGAGGATCTTGTCGTCGCCCGGCCCGGGCGTGCCCCGGGAGTCGGTCTCGCTCGTGGTCAGCCAGAGCCGGCCGTCACCCGCCGCCAGGACCGTACGGAGGCGGCCGTACTCCTCCACGAGGAACGCCTCGGGCTCCCCTGAGCGTTCCGCCCCCGAGAGCGGGATCCGCCACAGGCGCTCGCCTCTGAGCCCGGCCATCCAGATCGCGCCCTCGGCGTAGGCGATCCCGCTCGGGGACGCCTCGTCCGTCCTCCACTGGGCCACCGGGCTCACGAAGCCCGACACGTCCGACGCACCCTCCACCCGCGGCCACCCGTAGTTCTTGCCGGGCTCGATCAGATTCAGTTCGTCCCAGGTGTTCTGGCCGAACTCGGCCGCCCACAGCCGGCCCTCCGCGTCCCAGGCCAGGCCCTGCACATTGCGGTGCCCGTACGAATACACCGGGGAGCCGGGGAAGGGATTGCCGGGCGCCGGTCTTCCCTCCGGCGTCATCCGCAGGATCTTGCCGCCCAGCGACTCCAGGTCCTGCGCGAGACCCGTCTCGCCCCGCTCGCCCGTCCCCGCGTAGAGCATCCCGTCCGGGCCGAACGCGATCCGCCCGCCGTTGTGCACGTTCCCCTTGGGGATGCCGGAGAGGACCACCTCGGGTGCCCCCAGCCGGTCCGTGCTCCCGCCTCCGTACGGCATCCGGACGATGCGGTTGTCCGACTCGGCCGTGAAGTAGGCGTACACCTGGCCGTCCCGCACGGCGAGGCCCAGGAGCCCGCCCTCACCGCCGGGTACCACCCCCGGAACCTCTCCGACCTGCGTCTTCTCTCCGGTCTTCGCGTCGACACGCGTGATCGTCCGCTCGTCCCGCGAGGCGACCAGGAGGTCCCCGCCGGGCAGCGCCGCGACGCCCCAGGGCGACTCCAGGTCCTCGGTCAGCGTCCCGGCCACCCGCACATCGGCCGGCGCGCCCCCCGTCCCCGTCCCCGACCGCGACGCGGACGCGGACGCCGACGTGGGCGAGGACGCGGCCCCGCTCCCGCCCGACGAGCACCCCGTCACGAGCCCCAGCACGGCGGCGGCGCTCACAGCTCCCACAAAAGCTCGGCCCACGGTCCCGATCCCTTCGAACGGCGCTCACTACCCTTGATACACCGCTCGGCCCGATCAGGTTCCCGCGCTCAGTCCCACGATCCCCGCGGCGCCGGCAGCAGCGCGATCTCCTCCAGGTCCGCCGCCGTCAGCACCAGCTCCGCCGCCCGTGCGTTCTCCACCGCCCAGAGCTCCCGCTTCGTCCCCGGGATCGGCACCACGTGCGGCCCCTGCGCCATCGCCCAGGCCAGCGCCACCTGGGCCGGAGTGACCTCCGCGCCGTGCCGGGCCGCCACCCGCCGCAGACCGGCCACCAGCGGCTGGTTCGCCGCCATCATCTCGGCGGTGAAGCGAGGATGCCGGGCCCTCGGGTCGTCCGGCTCGAAACCACCGCCCGGCGTCAGCGTCCCGGTCAGGAAGCCGTTCCCCAGCGGCATCGCCGCCAGGAACCCCACACCCCGCGCCTCGCACCACGGAAGCAGCCGCTCCAGCGCCTCGGGGGACCAGACCGACAGCTCGGCCTCCACCGCGCTGACCGGGAAGACCTGCTGGACCCGCTCCAGCTGCCGGATCGTTCCCTCGTGCAGATGTGCCGCTCCGCCGCGCCGGGCGGCCCGGGCCCCCACCGCGCAGAATCCGAGCGCCCGGACCTTGCCCGCCGACACCAGCTCGGCCATCGCGCCCCAGGTCTCCTCGACCGGCACCTCGGGATCGGCCCGGTGCAGCTGGTAGAGGTCGATCACATCCGTCTGCAGCCGGCGCAGCGAGGCGTCGCAGGCGCGCCGCACGTATCCCGGCCGCCCGTTGGCCACCACGTGCTGATCGCCCACGAGCAGACCGCACTTGGTCGACACGAACGCCTCCGCCCGGCGTTCCTTCAGCGCCCGCCCCACCAGCAGCTCATTGGTGAACGGTCCGTACATGTCGGCGGTGTCGAGCAGGGTCACCCCGGCGTCCAGCGCCGCGTGCACCGTGCGCAGAGAGCGGTCGCCGCGCTGCTGCGAGGCGCTGTAGGCCCAGTTCATCGGCATACAGCCCAGACCGACCGCCCCCACGTCGAGCGCCGCCGCCCCGATAGTCCTGCGCTCCACCTGCCGGTACCCCTCCCTGTGCCTCCCCCAAAGTAACCAATGGTGAGCCGGGTTCTTCGCATAGCCTCCCGGTCATGACACTCGATGAGACGACCGCCGACGTGTGGCTTCCGATTCCCGCGGACGAGATCGAAGGGCTTCCGGAGCCGGGCGCGTCGGGGCTGAACTACCTTTTCTGGGACGGTGGTCCGGACTTTCCCGCCGATCCCGCGCGCTGTGCCTTCTACGTGGTCCCCTACATGAAGGGCACGGAGATCGCCGTCCGGCCGCTCGCCGCGATGACCTCGGTGCGCGCGGTGCAGACGCTGTCGGCGGGCACGGACCACGTGACCCCGGGGCTCGGCTCGCTGCGCCCGGGGGTCGAGCTCTGCAACGCCAAGGGCGTCCACGAGGCCAGCACCGCCGAGCTGACGCTCGCCCTGATCCTCGCCTCGCTGCGCGGCATCCCCGGCTTCGTGCGCGGCCAGGACGCGGAGGAATGGCGGGCCGGCTTCTACCCGGCGCTCGCCGACAAGTCCGTGCTGATCGTGGGGTACGGGTCGATCGGTGCCGCCATCGAGGACCGGCTCGTGCCGTTCGAGTGCGCGCGGGTGGTGCGCGTCGCGCGCTCCGCCCGCACCACGGAGCGCGGTCCGGTCCAGCCGATGTCCGCTCTGCCCGACCTGCTGCCGCAGGCGGACGTCGTCGTGCTCTCCACGCCTCTCACGCCCGCGACCAGGCATCTTGCCGACGCGGGGTTTCTGGCGCGGATGCGCGACGGGGCCCTTCTGGTCAATGTCGCCCGGGGCCCCGTGGTGGACACCGTCGCGCTGCTCAAGGAGGTCGAGAGCGGCCGGATCACCGCCGGGCTCGACGTCACCGACCCCGAACCGCTGCCGCCCGGCCACCCGTTGTGGCACGCTCCCGGTGTCCTGGTGAGTCCCCATGTCGGCGGTTCCACTTCGGCGTTCATGCCCCGGGCCAAGCGGCTGATCGCCGGCCAGCTGACCCGGTTCGCGGCCGGAGAGCGACTGGCCAACGTGGTCCTGACCACGTGAGCCGCGCGTTCTCGTCGTGCGCCCCTCGGTGCGCCCGTCGTGAACCCCAGGGCCGTCACTGAGAGTACAGCACCCCTGTCCCTGAGTGACGGTCCTGGTGTATCGTCCCGGAACGGGGGGCTGCGTCGAGTACGAGCTGGCGCTGGGGAGCGAAGTGACGGGTCACCAGAATCCGAGGGGGGCGACGGGTGAAGTACGGCCGATGGACCGACGATCCGACGCGGCGGGGCCGCCGTCGACGACCCTCGCGCGCCCCATTCCGGCACAGGAGGCGCCCGACGGCGGCGGCGCGCGCGGGGGAGCCCCGGTGACCGCCCCCGGAGCGCTCATCGGCCGCAAGCCGGTCGCCGCGGGCGCCGCGAAGGGCGGCGCCCCGGCGCAGACGGCGGGCGGCGCCCCTCCGAAGAAGGCGGGGGGCGGTGCGAGCGGCGCCCGCGGACCCGCCCGGGCCCCGTCCGAGAGCGGCGGAGTCGTCGCCCAGGTCGTCCTCGGACTGATCTGCGCGGGCTACGCGACCGGCGCCGCCCTCGGCTGGGGATCGAGACAACTGGCCCTCATCATGGGCGACTTCGGACTGAGCGCCGCCGCCCTCGCCGCGGGCGTCTCCTGTTTCCTGTACGCCCGCGTCCGCGAGAGCCGCTTCCGCCCGGCCTGGCTGCTGTTCGCCTTCTCCTCCACGATGGCCGCCGCCGGGAACGCGGTCTGGGGCTGGTACGAAGTGGTGCTCGGCCGGGAAGTACCCAGCCCCTCCATCGCCGACCTGTTCTTCCTGCTCTTCGCCCCGCCCGCCATCGTCGGTCTGCTCGTCCTCGCCAAGAAGCCCGTCACCCGGGCCGGCTGGGTCTGCCTCGGCCTCGACGCCTGGCTCATCGGAGGGTCGCTGCTCACCCTCTCGTGGAGCCTCGCCCTCGCGCACACCGCGCACTTCCAGGGCGAGAGCGTCGCCGAGGCCGCCCTCTCGCTCGCGTACCCGCTGCTCGACATCGTTCTCGTCAGCATGGTCCTGGCCCTGCACTTCCGCCGCTCCAACGTCAACCGCTCGGCGACGAACACGGCCATCGCCGCCCTCGCCCTCACCGTGCTGTGCGACGCCCTGTTCACCTCGCCGCTGCTCCGTGAGAACTACACCTCCGGGCAGCTGCTCGACGCCGGCTGGTTCGCCGGATCGCTGCTCCTGGCCTACGCCCCCTGGGGGGTGCGCCGGGGCCCCGAGAGTCCGTCCACCCCGCGCGGCCAGCGCCTCCCGAGCCGCCCCGTGGCCGGCTCGCTGGCCGCCCTCACCCCGTATCTCGCCGCCGCGGTCTGCACGCTCGGCATCCTGTACAACGTCGTCGAGGGACGCAGAGTGGACCGCGTGGTCGTCTTCACCGGCTGCACGGTCGTGCTCGCCCTGGTCGTCCGGCAGGGCATCATGCTCCTCGACAACATCGCCCTCACGCACGAACTGGCCCAGAAGGAGAACCACTTCAGGTCCCTCGTGCAGGGTTCCAGCGACGTGATCATGATCGCCGCGCCCACCGGCATACTCCGGTACGTGAGCCCCGCGGCATCCGGGGTCTACGGCCGCGAGGCCGAGGACCTGATCGGTTCCGAACTGGCCTCCCTCATCCACCCGGAGGACCTCGGCGGCGTGGTCCACGAAGTGCGGCGGTTCCTCGCCGCTCCTCCCTCGGAGGAGCCGACGACCCGGATCGAGTGCCGCTTCCGCTCCGGCCGCGGCGACTGGCTCAACGTCGAGTCCACCGTCAACCGCCACCAGGGCGGGCTCATCTTCAACAGCCGCGACGTCACCGAACGGGTCCGCCTCCAGGCGCAGCTGCAGCACAACGCCGAGCACGACCCGCTCACCGACCTGCCCAACCGCGCGCTGTTCACCCAGCGTGTCCGCAAGGCCCTCACCGGCCGACGCTCCTCCGACCCCGGCACCGCCGTGCTCTTCATCGACCTCGACGGCTTCAAGGGCGTGAACGACCGGCTCGGCCACCAGGCGGGGGACGAGCTCCTCGTCCAGGCGGCCCGTCGCCTCCAGGACTCCGTACGGGCCGGGGACACCGCCGCCCGCCTCGGCGGCGACGAGTTCGCCGCGCTCATCCTCGGCGACGGCTCGCGGGACACGTCGGCACGCGAGTACCAGGTCCACGAGATCGCCGACCGGCTCCGGCTCACCCTCTCCCAGCCGTACCGGCTCGACGGCGGGGACGAGGTGCGGGTCGCCGCGTCGATCGGCGTGGCCTTCGCCGAGCCCGGCATCAGCGCGGGCGACCTGCTTCGCAACGCGGATCTGGCCATGTACCGGGCCAAGGCCGCCGGCAAGGACCGGGTCGAGATGTACGCCCCGCAGATGCAGGCCGAGGTCGTCCGCAGGACGGAGCTGGCCACCCGGCTGCGCACCGCCCTCGACGACGGCGAGTTCGCCCTGCTCCACCAGCCCGTCGTGAACCTCACCAGCGGCCGTATCACCGCCGTCGCTGCCCAGGCCCGCTGGCGCTCCGCCCAGGGGATCCTCTTCACCCCGGCCGAGTTCCTGCGCGTCGCGGACGACGGCGAGCGCGCCTCCGACCTCGGCCGCTGGCTCCTGGAACAGGCCGTCGAGCAGGCCGCCGAACGGGCCGGGCTCGGTCATCGGACGCCGGTCGCCGTACGGCTCTCCGCCCGGAGGCTCCTGGACCGCTCCCTGCCCCTCGGTACCGTCGAGGCGCTGCTGACCCGCCACGGGCTCCCCTCGGGCTCCCTGGTGATCGAGCTCGCCGACAGCGACCCCAGGGTCTCCCTGGACGACCTGGAGCAGCGCCTGGTCGCCCTGCGCCGGCTCGGCGTACGGATCGCCCTGGACGGCTTCGGCAGCGGGCACGCGGCCATCAACGCCCTGCGCCGCCTCCCCGTCGACGTACTGAAACTGGACAGAGGTCTGGTGGAGGGCGTCGTCGAGTCCGCCCGGCTCCGCAAGATCACCAGCGGCCTGCTCCGCATCGCCCGCGACCTCGGGCTGCAGTCCGTCGCCGACGGCGTGGACGTTCCCGAGCAGGTGATCGCGTTGCGTGCCATGGGCTGCACGCACGGCCAGGGCACGGCCTTCTCGGGTCCGCTGGACGAGTACCGGCTGCGTCGCGCGCTCGTGCGGGACACGTATCCCGTCCCCGGAGGGGTGGCGATTCCAGCCGGAAACCATCCCCCGTTCCGCTCAAATAGTGAGACGCCCGTCCCACCCCCTTGACACTGATGGTGCGTCGGGGAGAGGGTCAGTGCCATGCGCACCCGAATTCTCGTACTTGGAAAGCGCGTCGGCTGAAGCAGGGCCATAGAAGGCCCGGCTTGAACGCTACCGACGCGCTCCCCTCGCTTGCCTCCCGGCACGAGGGGTTTTTTGTTGCACCGGCTCCCCCCAAACCCTCGCAAAAACCCTCTGCTTCGAGAAGAGAATGCTGATGACCGAGCAGGCCACCGGGCACCATCCGCAGCCGCGGGCCCGTAACGGCGGACAGACCGCCACCACCGTCGAGCACGTCACGGGTGCGCAGTCCCTCATCCGTTCTCTCGAGGAAGTGGGGGCCGACACCGTCTTCGGTATTCCGGGCGGCGCCATCCTCCCCGCGTACGACCCGATGATGGACTCCACGAAGGTCCGCCACATCCTGGTCCGCCACGAGCAGGGCGCGGGCCACGCCGCCACCGGCTACGCCCAGGCGACCGGCAAGGTCGGCGTCTGTATGGCGACCTCCGGCCCCGGAGCCACCAATCTGGTGACCCCGATCGCCGACGCCCACATGGACTCCGTCCCGCTGGTCGCGATCACCGGTCAGGTCGCCTCCAAGGCCATCGGCACGGACGCCTTCCAGGAGGCGGACATCTGCGGCATCACGATGCCGATCACCAAGCACAACTTCCTGGTCACCAAGGCCGAGGACATCCCGAGGACGATCGCCGAGGCCTTCCACATCGCCTCCACCGGCCGTCCCGGCCCCGTCCTCGTCGACATCGCCAAGGACGCCCTGCAGGCCAAGACCACCTTCAGCTGGCCGCCGCAGACCGACCTGCCCGGCTACCGCCCGGTGACCAAGCCGCACGCCAAGCAGATCCGCGAGGCCGCCAAGCTGATCGCCGCGGCCAAGCGCCCGGTCCTGTACGTCGGCGGCGGCGTCCTCAAGGCCGGCGCCACCGCCGAGCTGAAGGTCCTCGCCGAGCTCACCGGCGCCCCCGTCACCACCACCCTGATGGCGCTGGGCGCGTTCCCCGACAGCCACCCGCTGCACGTGGGAATGCCGGGCATGCACGGTGCGGTCACCGCCGTCACCGCGCTGCAGAAGGCCGACCTGATCGTCGCCCTCGGAGCCCGCTTCGACGACCGCGTCACCGGCAAGCTGGACAGCTTCGCGCCGTTCGCCAAGATCGTCCACGCCGACATCGACCCGGCCGAGATCGGCAAGAACCGCGCCGCCGACGTCCCGATCGTCGGTGACGCCCGCGAGGTCATCGCCGACCTGGTCCAGGCCGTCCAGGCCGAGCACAGCGAGGGCAACACGGGCGACTACACCGCCTGGTGGAGCGATCTGAACCGCTGGCGCGAGACCTACCCGCTCGGCTACGACGTGCCGGAGGACGGCAGCCTCTCGCCGCAGCAGGTCATCCAGCGCATCGGCCAGCTCGCCCCCGAGGGCACCATCTACGCGGCCGGCGTCGGCCAGCACCAGATGTGGGCCGCCCACTTCATCGACTACGAGAAGCCGGCCACCTGGCTGAACTCCGGCGGCGCCGGAACGATGGGGTACGCGGTCCCGGCCGCCATGGGCGCCAAGGCCGGTATGCCGGACCGCCCGGTCTGGGCGATCGACGGCGACGGCTGCTTCCAGATGACCAACCAGGAGCTGGTCACCTGCGCCCTCAACAACATCCCGATCAAGGTCGCCATCATCAACAACGGCGCCCTCGGGATGGTCCGCCAGTGGCAGACCCTCTTCTACAACCAGCGCTACTCCAGCACGGTCCTGCACGCCGACGAGACGGGCCACGATGCCACCGGCTCCCAGGTCGGCGCGAGCACGGCGCCCCGCAAGGGCACCCGCATCCCGGACTTCGTCAAGCTGTCCGAGGCCATGGGCTGTGTCGCCCTGCGCTGCGAGGACCCGGCGGACCTGGACAAGGTCATCGCCGAGGCCAACGCCATCAACGACCGTCCGGTCGTGATCGACTTCATCGTCCACGAGGACGCCCAGGTCTGGCCCATGGTCGCCGCCGGCACCTCCAACGACGAGGTCATGGCCGCCCGGGGCGTCCGCCCCGACTTCGGCGACAACGAAGACGACTGAGACCGAGAGCCGTAGGAAGAGGAACGACGCACATGACTAGGCACACGCTCTCCGTCCTGGTGGAGAACACCCCCGGCATCCTCGCCCGGATCGCCGCCCTGTTCTCCCGCCGCGGCTTCAACATCGACTCGCTCGCCGTCGGTGTCACCGAACACCCCGACATCTCCCGCATCACCATCGTGGTCAATGTCGAGGACCTGCCCCTGGAGCAGGTGACCAAGCAGCTCAACAAGCTGGTCAACGTCCTGAAGATCGTCGAACTCGAGCCCTCCGCTGCGATCCAGCGCGAGCTCGTCCTGGTGAAGGTCCGCGCCGACAACGAGACCCGCTCCCAGATCGTCGAGATCGTCCAGCTGTTCCGCGCCAAGACCGTGGACGTCTCGCCCGAGGCGGTCACCATCGAGGCCACCGGTTCGAGTGACAAGCTCGACGCGATGCTCAAGATGCTGGAGCAGTTCGGCATCAAGGAGCTCGTGCAGTCCGGCACGATCGCCATAGGGCGTGGAGCCCGGTCCATCACGGACCGCTCCCTGCGAGCCCTCGACCGCAGCGCCTGACCCTGCCGCGGCGCCCGGCCCTTCCGAGCGTCAACGGGCACGGACCGCCGGGTCCATCCGGCGGTCCGCCTGGCGAGACCCGAAAACTTTCCTCCCGCTCCCCGCCGTACGGTGGGACGCAACACCAGCACATCAAGGAGATTCCCAGTGGCCGAGCTGTTCTACGACTCCGACGCCGACCTGTCCATCATCCAGGGCCGCAAGGTCGCGGTGATCGGTTACGGCAGCCAGGGCCACGCCCACGCGCTGTCGCTCCGTGACTCCGGTGTCGACGTCCGCGTCGGTCTGCACGAGGGCTCCAAGTCCAAGGCGAAGGCCGAGGAGCAGGGCCTGCGCGTGGTGACGCCCGCCGAGGCCGCCGCCGAGGCCGACGTCATCATGATCCTGATCCCGGACCCGATCCAGGCCCAGGTCTACGAGGCGTCCATCGCCCCGAACCTGAAGGACGGCGACGCGCTGTTCTTCGCCCACGGCTTCAACGTCCGCTTCGGCTTCATCAAGCCCCCGGCCGGCGTCGACGTCGCGCTCGTCGCCCCGAAGGGCCCCGGCCACCTGGTCCGCCGCCAGTACGAGGAGGGACGCGGCGTTCCCGCGATCGCCGCCGTCGAGCAGGACGCGACCGGCAACGCCTTCGCCCTGGCGCTCTCCTACGCCAAGGCCATCGGCGGCACCCGTGCCGGTGTCATCAAGACGACCTTCACCGAGGAGACCGAGACCGACCTCTTCGGTGAGCAGGCCGTCCTCTGCGGTGGCGCCTCCGCGCTGGTGAAGGCGGGCTTCGAGACCCTGGTCGAGGCCGGCTACCAGCCGGAGATCGCCTACTTCGAGTGCCTGCACGAGCTGAAGCTCATCGTCGACCTCATGTACGAGGGCGGCCTGGAGAAGATGCGCTGGTCGGTCTCCGAGACCGCCGAGTGGGGCGACTACATCACCGGCCCGCGGATCATCACCGACGCCACCAAGGCCGAGATGAAGAAGGTCCTCACCGACATCCAGGACGGCACCTTCGCCAAGAACTGGATGGACGAGTACCACGGTGGCCTGAAGAAGTACAACGAGTACAAGACCCAGGACGAGAAGCACCTCCTGGAGACCACCGGCAAGGAGCTGCGCAAGCTCATGAGCTGGGTGAACGACGAAGAGGCGTAAGCCCGACCGGGGGTCCTCCACGCCCCCCGGGGCGTGGAGGAGAGGGGTCGGACCAGGTGTGGTCCGGCCCCTCCCCACACGTTGGACAGGCCGTCCAACCACGGACGAGTGATCCTTCCAACGAGGCGCATGAACCGCGCCGACGCACCACTACACTGCTCAACAACATTCGCGTTCAGGCCCACAGCGTCGTGCGTCTTCCACGCGGCTAGCCCCTCCACCGCCTGCGGCCGTCGGGACGGCCGTCCGCACTGCAATTGTGAGGACTCACGTGAGCTCGAAACCCGTCGTACTCATCGCTGAAGAGCTGTCGCCCGCCACCGTCGACGCACTGGGCCCGGACTTCGAGATCCGGCACTGCAACGGCGCGGACCGCGCCGAACTGCTGCCCGCCATCGTCGATGTGGACGCGATCCTGGTCCGCTCCGCGACCAAGGTCGACGCGGAGGCCATCGCCGCCGCCACCAAGCTCCGGGTCGTGGCCCGCGCCGGTGTCGGCCTGGACAACGTCGATGTCTCCGCCGCCACCAAGGCCGGCGTGATGGTCGTGAACGCCCCGACCTCCAACATCGTCACCGCCGCCGAGCTCGCCTGCGGCCTGCTCGTCGCCACCGCGCGCAACATCCCGCAGGCCAACACCGCGCTGAAGAACGGCGAGTGGAAGCGCTCGAAGTACACCGGCGTCGAGCTGAGCGAGAAGACCCTCGGCGTCGTCGGCCTCGGCCGCATCGGTGTCCTGGTCGCGCAGCGCATGTCCGCCTTCGGCATGAAGATCGTCGCGTACGACCCCTACGTGCAGCCGGCCCGCGCCGCCCAGATGGGGGTGAAGCTGCTGGCCCTGGACGAGCTCCTGGAGGTCGCCGACTTCATCACCGTCCACCTGCCGAAGACCCCGGAGACCCTCGGTCTCATCGGCGACGAGGCGCTGCACAAGGTCAAGCCCAGCGTCCGGATCGTCAACGCCGCGCGCGGCGGGATCGTCGACGAGGCCGCGCTGTTCTCCGCCCTCAAGGAGGGCCGGGTCGCCGGCGCCGGTCTCGACGTGTACGCGAAGGAGCCCTGCACGGACTCCCCGCTCTTCGAGCTCGACCAGGTCGTCTGCACCCCGCACCTCGGCGCGTCCACGGACGAGGCCCAGGAGAAGGCCGGCATCGCGGTCGCCCGCTCGGTGCGCCTCGCGCTCGCCGGTGAGCTCGTGCCGGACGCGGTCAACGTCCAGGGCGGCGTCATCGCCGAGGACGTCAAGCCGGGTCTGCCGCTCGCCGAGAAGCTCGGCCGCATCTTCACCGCCTTGGCGGGCGAGGTCGCGGCGCGTCTCGACGTCGAGGTCTACGGCGAGATCACCCAGCACGACGTCAAGGTGCTCGAACTCTCCGCGCTCAAGGGCGTGTTCGAGGACGTGGTCGACGAGACCGTGTCGTACGTCAACGCCCCGCTGTTCGCGCAGGAGCGCGGTGTCGAGGTCCGTCTGACGACCTCCAGCGAGTCCCCCGACCACCGCAACGTGGTGACCGTGCGCGGCACGCTGTCGAGCGGCGAGGAGGTCGCGGTCTCCGGCACGCTGGCAGGTCCCAAGCACCTCCAGAAGATCGTCGCCGTCGGCGACTACGACGTGGACGTGGCGCTCGCCGACCACATGGTGGTGCTCCGCTACGAGGACCGCCCGGGCGTCGTCGGCACGGTCGGCCGGATCCTCGGCGAGGCCGGTCTGAACATCGCCGGGATGCAGGTGGCGCGTTCGGAGGAGGGCGGCGAGGCGCTCGTCGTGCTCACCGTGGACGACACGGTTCCGCCGGCGGTGCTCGCCGAGATCTCGGCGGAGATCGGCGCGGCCTCGGCCCGCTCGGTCAACCTGGTCTGACCCCTACCGGGCCCCGGCCCGGTACGCGAGCGACCCCGTACCCGGTGCGCTAGACGATCGTCTTACACGAGCGTCTAGCCGCCGGGTACAGTGCTGTCATGGGACACAAGGAAGACCTGCTCGAAGGCGCGAAGCACTGCCTCCTGGAGAAGGGCTACGCCCGCACCACGGCGCGCGACATCGTCGCCGCCTCGGGCACCAACCTGGCCTCGATCGGCTACCACTACGGCTCCAAGGAGGCCCTGCTCCAGCAGGCGTTCCTCACCCTGACGGAGGAGTGGGGCAACCGGGTCGGCCCCGCCGGGACCGGCGAGGAGCGGAAGGCGCTGCCCGCCGACCCGTACCAGCGCTTCCACGCCGTCTGGGAGCAGGTCATCGCCGCGGCGGACGCCAGCCGGCCCGTGTGGAAGCTCCAGACGGAGGTCGTCACCCGCCTCGACGACGACGAGAGGCTCCGTGAGGCCATCAAGGAGCCCCAGCGGGAGGGCCGCCTCGGCATGGCCGAGGGCTTCCTCGGCATCGATCCGGAGGCCGACCCGGAGAAGGCCCGTGTGGCGGGGCTGCTCTGCCAGGCGCTCGCCACGGGCGTGATGATCCAGTGGATGGTGGACCCCGAGACGGCCCCGACCGCCGAGGACCTGACGGCCGGACTCAGGGTGCTGATGGGGGAGGAGTAGCGCCGGGTGCGGGTGGGGCCCCCGCGCGGGCGTGACCCCGGTCGCCGGCCGGAGCGCGGGGGCTCAGCGCCACGGAAGGTTCCGCCAGGGGCTGCCCTCATGCTCCGTCAGGACGCGGTGGGCGGCCACGTTCTCCTCGTGGAACCGGCCGTACTCCTCCCCGTCGAAGCGCAGCACCCGTCCCAGCGCGTACCCCGCCGAGTACTCCTCCCACGAGGGGTACGCCGAGCGCGCCAGCGCCCCCGCGTGGACGATCGCCTGCTCCGCCTCCGGGGGCGCGCAGAACCGTGCCGTCAGCCCCCAGCGGGCCAGGTTCACCGCCCGGCCGTAGTCGTACGCGACCGTCCTGCGGACCCGCCCGTCCGGCGGCAGCAGCCCGTCGGCCCGGAACCGGGCCTCGTAGCGCAGGATGCGGCGCACCAGTTCCTCGATGTGCCGCACCGTCCCCGGGCTCGCGCCCAGATCCTGGGCGTGTCCGGCGGCCGTCTCCCGCCACTCGTCCGGCGAAGGCACCGCGCCACGGGCGACCCGCAGCTCCTCGCGGATCCGGAGGGCGAAGTCCGGTTCCGGTGGGCTGTTGCGCCCGTCGAGCAGCGCGTCCAGCTGCTTGCGCCAGCCCGCGCGGTCCGTGACGCCCCACCCGTCGCGGAGCGTGTCGAGCTCGTGGGTGTACCCCAGATAGACCGAGCCGACGTCGTTCCAGGGGACGCCGTTGCCGAAGGCCAGATGGGTGCCGCAGGCGAGACCGAAGGCGAGCGGCCCGTGCAGGGGACCGTGGCGCAGGGCGACGAACCGGTCGCCCGCACCCCGTTCCCGCTCGGCGTACACGCGCAGCCACTTCGCGCGGGCCTCCGGAGTGGTGGGCAGCAGCAGTTGACCCGGGGTGCCGCCGTTGACCGCGAGGAGCACCCGGGAGTCGCGCCAGCCGAACTCGGCGACCCACCGGAGGGTGACGTGGTGGAACACCCACTCCGGATGCCAGGGCGGCAGCATCCCGCGCGTCAGGACCGGCCGGACGTAGAGGGCCCTCCCCACCTGCTGGACCGGCCAGTAGACGTCGTCCGGGGCGGCGTCCACGTCCGCCTTGGGGGCGCCGATGAAGAGTTCGGCCTCGGCGAGGACACGGATCTGTGCCGCGACGTCGCCGCGCAGCCCCGCCTCGTGCAGCAGCTGCTCGGTCTCGGACGGCGGGGTCCACGGGGCGCCCTCCGGGGCGGGCGTGCGACGGGGGCTCATGACCACGGGATGTTCCGGTAGGGGCTCGACGGGTCCTGCGTGAGCGCGCGGTGGATGGTCACGGATTCCTGGTACATCGGTTCGGGGTCGCCCTCGTCGAAGTGGATCAGCCGGGCCAGCAGGTAGCCGAGCGAGAAGTCGGTCCAGGAGCCGTACGCCCGCCGGGCCGGTTCGAGGACCTGGAGCAGGGACCGCTCCGCCTCCTGCGGGTCGCAGTAGCGCGCGCCGAGCGCGAGCCGTACGACGTTCACCGCCCGGCCGTGGTCGAAGGCGGCGAGGGTGTCGACCCGCCCGTCCGGCGGGAGGAGGCCGTCGACGCGGAACCGTCCCTCGTACTGGGTGATCCGGCGCACGAACTCCAGGGCCTCGGCCAGCTCCTCGGCGGAGGCGTCGTTCCGCTCGAACGCGCCGGTGACCATCGACGTCCACTGCACCTCGCTGGGCGTGTGGCGCAACCGCGCGGTGAGGCGGCGCCGCATCTCCAGGACGGACTCGGGGACCCGGCCGACGAGCCGGGTGGCGATCAGGGTCCGCACCTTGTCGCGGAAGTCCGCCCGGTGGTGGACGGCCCAGGGGCGGCGCAGCCGGGAGACGTCGGTGGGGTAGTCCTCGTACTGGGCGCCGAGCCGGTTCCACACCAGGCCGTTGAGCACGGCGAGGTGCGCGCCGAGCGCGAGGGCGTGCGCGACCGGCCCGTGCAGCTGCTCTCCGGAGTGGGTGAGCAGGCGCAGCCGAGCGGGTCCGCCGCCGCGCGCGCCGGCCTCCTGCCAGGCCCGGCGGTCCGAGGGCCTGGCGGGCAGGGCGGCCGCGCACGGGGTGTCGGAGTTGACGGCGAGCCACCACCTGTCGTACGGCCAGGCCGCGGCGAGCCTGTCGAGGGTGGTCTGCTTGAACACCCAGTCCGGGTGCCACGGCGGCAGCATGCCCTCGGTCAGCACGGGCACGACGGTGCGCCGGGCGCCCTTGTCGCGGTGGCTGGGGAGCGGCGGGGTGTAGCCGGGCGCGTCGGCGTGGAGCCGCGGGAGGAGTACGTAGAGACGGGTCCGCCCGAGGGCGTCCAGTACGGCCGTCCGGTCCCCGCGTGCCTGGTACAGCAGCTGCTCGGTGTACGTCGGCGCCGCCCAACTCCCCGTGGTCATGGGGAGATCCTATAAACCGGTCCGGTGCGGCCCGTGGTCAGAGCCTCGCGGCCTTGAGCGCCATGTGCAGCAGCAGGCGGTCCTCGCCCGCGTCCAGGTCGAGGCCGGTCAGCTGCTCCACGCGGGACAGGCGGTAGTAGAGGGTCTGGCGGTGGATGCCGAGAGCCGTCGCGGTGCGTCCGGCCTGGCCCGCGTGGTCGAGGAACACCTCGGCGGTGCGGGCCAGTTCGGTGTGGGAGGCGGAGAGCAGCGTCCGGACCGCCGGGTCGGGGGTGGTCCGGGGGAGGGCGGTGAGCAGACGGTACGGGCCGATGGCCGACCACTCGGCGAGCGGACCGAGCCCCGGCTGGGCGGTCGCCGCCCGCGCGGCCGCGGCGGCCTCGTGCCAGGCGGTGTCCAGGTCGGCGAGACCGCGGCGGGGGAGCGCGATGCCCGCGACGGCGTCGCTGCCCGCCCCCGCCGCCGTCTCCCGCAGCCGCCCGGCCGCCGCGGTGGCCGGGGCGAGGTTGTCCGCGGCCCTCAGCCGCACGAGCGCCGCCAGCGCCCACGCGTCCGCGTCCTCCGGGCTCCCCGTGGCCGGCGTGGCGGCGCGCCACGGCATCGTGCAGAGCGCCGCCGCGGCCGGGACCGTGCGGACCGAAGGGCTGTCCTCGCCCGGCCAGGGGGTCACGGCCACCACCGCGTGCAGCCCGTCGGCGTCCGCGCCCAGAGCCGTGCGGAGCGCGGCGAGCGCCATGTCGTACTGCCAGCCCCGCTCGGCGGTCAGGGCGGCCCGCAGCTCCCGGGACAGGTCGGAGCCCGCCCGCTCCTCGTCCGCGAGCAGCCCGCCGATCCGCGCCGCGACCTCCATGGCCGCCGTGAGCTGGTCGGGGGTGGGATGGGGCTCGGCGTCCAGCAGCCAGACGTACCCGAGGACGACGCCCCGGTGCCGTACGGGAAGGCAGATCCGGTCCCGGAACACCCCGGCGTCCGGTGCGGCGGGGATACGGACCGGGCCCGTCGCACGCGTGATGCCGAAGCCCTCGAACCAGGCGCGGACCGCCGGCGTCGACTTCCTCGTCAGGATCGAGCGGGTGCGGACGGGGTCCATGGCGGTGTCGTCGTCGCTGTCGTGGGCCCCGAACGCGATCAGCCCGAAATCGCGGTTCTCCAGGGTCGCCGGGGCGCCGAGCAGCGCCGAGATCTCGTCGACCAGGTCTTGGTAGTCGCCCTTCACGGCGCCATTCTCGCACCCTCTCAGACATATGTATGAGATGCCGTCCACGGATGCGTGACAGCTGTCGATGGCAGAGGATCGGAGCGATCCTTAGGTTTCACGGTGGTTCTCCGTGCTGTTCCCGTTTCCGTACGAAAGATCGGGTAAGGCACTCTTCGTCACCCTGCCCTTCTGGAGGTCCCCGTGCTGGGTCCCGTGATCCTCGCCGCGTCGCGCAGCGACAAGATGCGCCGTTTCGTGTCGGCCGCCCCCGGGACCAAGCAGGTCGTCGACCGCTTCATCGCGGGCGAGACGGTCGAGCACGTCATCCCGATCGTCGAGGACATCACCGGCCGCGGTCTGGAGGTCACCCTCGACGTCGTCGGTGAGGACATCACCACCGTCGAGCAGTCCCACGCCGCCCGTGACGCCTACCTGGAGCTCATCGGCCGCCTCAAGGAGCTGGGCCTCGGCGAGCGCGCCGAGATGTCCGTCAAGCTGTCGATGTTCGGCCAGGCGCTGGAGGGAGGCCACGAGCTGGCCCTCGCCAACGTCCGCCCGGTCGTCGAGGCCGCCGCCGAGATCGGCACCACGGTGACCCTGGACGCCGAGGACCACACCACCCTCGACTCGATGTTCGCCATCCACGAGGAGCTGCGGAAGGACTTCCCGCAGACCGGCTGCGTCATCCAGGCGTACCTCTTCCGCACCGAGGAGGACGCCCGGCGCCTCGCCGCCAACGGCTCCCGCGTCCGGATCGTGAAGGGCGCCTACAAGGAGCCCGCCTCCGTCGCCATCCAGGACAAGCCCGAGATCGACAGGGCCTACGTCAGGATCATGAAGATCCTGATGGAGGGCGAGGGCTACCCCATGATCGGATCGCACGACCCGCGACTGATCTCCATCGGCCAGGAGCTCGCCCGCCGTGCCGGGCGCAAGCTGGACGAGTACGAGTTCCAGATGCTCTACGGCATCCGCAGCGAGGAGCAGAACCGTCTCGCCGCCGAGGGCCACCGGATGCGCGTCTACACGGCCTACGGCACCGACTGGTACGGCTACTTCATGCGGCGCCTCGCGGAGAAGCCGGCCAACCTGCTCTTCTTCGCCCGCTCCATCCTCACCAAGGGCTGAGCCCACCCCTCAAAAGGAGTTACGAGACTCATGGACGCTGTGACCCAGGTCCCCGCTCCGGTCAACGAGCCGGTGCACAGCTACGCCCCCGGTTCCCCGGAGCGCGCCCGTCTCGAGACCAAGCTCAAGGAGCTTGCCGAGAACCCGCGCGACCTGCCGATGACGATCAACGGCGTGAAGCGCATGGGCGGCGGCGAGCGCGTCGACGTCGTGCAGCCGCACAACCACAAGGCCGTCATCGGCACCTTCGCCGGCGCCACCCAGCAGGACGCCCAGGACGCCATCGACGCCGCCCTGGCCGCCGCCCCGGCCTGGCGCGCGATGTCCTTCGACGACCGCGCCGCGATCATCCTGCGCGCCGCCGAGCTGCTGTCCGGCCCGTGGCGCGAGACCCTGGCCGCCTCCACGATGCTCGGCCAGTCGAAGACCGCCCAGCAGGCCGAGATCGACACCCCGTGCGAGCTCGTCGACTTCTGGCGCTTCAACGTCGCGTACGCCCGCCAGATCCTGGCCGAGCAGCCGCCGGCTAACTCCCCGGGTGTGTGGAACCGTCTGGACCACCGCCCGCTGGAGGGCTTCGTCTACGCGATCACGCCGTTCAACTTCACGGCCATCGCGGGCAACCTGCCCACCGCCCCCGCCCTCATGGGCAACGTCGTGGTCTGGAAGCCGTCCCCGACCCAGACCCACTCCGCCGTGCTCCTGATGGAGCTCCTGGAGGAGGCCGGCCTGCCCAAGGGCGTCATCAACCTGGTGACGGGCGACGGCATCGCCGTCTCCGAGGTGGCCCTGAACCACCGCGACCTCGCCGGCATCCACTTCACCGGCTCGACCAAGACCTTCCAGCACCTGTGGAAGACGGTCGGCAACAACATCGAGTCCTACCGCTCCTACCCGCGGATCGTCGGCGAGACCGGCGGCAAGGACTTCGTCGTCGCCCACCCCAGCGCCGACCGCGCGATCCTCAAGACCGCGCTGACCCGCGGCTCCTTCGAGTTCCAGGGCCAGAAGTGCTCCGCGTCCTCGCGTGCGTACGTCCCGGCCTCCATCTGGAACTCGGGCTTCAAGGAGGAGTTCGCGGCCGAGGTCGACGGCATCAAGATGGGTGACGTCACCGACCTGACGAACTTCATCGGCGCCGTGATCGACGAGCGTTCGTTCGCCAAGAACAAGGCCGCGATCGACCGCGCGAAGGCCGACGAGACCTGCACGATCGTCGCCGGCGGCACCTACGACGACTCGGAGGGCTACTTCGTCCGTCCGACCGTCATCGAGTGCACCGACCCGGAGAACGAGGTCTTCACGACCGAGTACTTCGGTCCGATCCTCGCGATCCACGTCTACGAGGACGACGCGTACGACGAGATGCTGACCCAGATGGAGTCGGCCTCCGACTACGCGCTGACCGGCTCGGTCATCTCCGGCGACCGCGCCGCCACGGCGTACACGATGGAGAAGCTCCGCTTCGCCGCGGGCAACTTCTACATCAACGACAAGTCGACCGGTGCCGTCGTCGGCCAGCAGCCCTTCGGCGGCGGCCGTGCCTCCGGCACGAACGACAAGGCCGGTGCGCCGCAGAACCTGATGCGCTGGACGCTGACCCGCGCGATCAAGGAGACGCTGGTTCCGCCGACCGAGTACGGCTACCCCCACATGGGCTGACGCCCCCCCGGGCCGCTCCGCGGCCCGCCTCCGACACCGCCCCCCTCCCCGGTCCCCCAACCGAGGACGGGGGCGGTTCTCATGCGGGGGGCTTAGGCTGCTGGGAGGGGGCACGCTGAGGAGGTACGCCATGCCTGGTTCGACGACACTCGGCCCCGGGCACGGGGTGGACGCGATCGAACACCTCGACGCGGTGCGGATGACATCCCTGATGAAGGAGCTCCACCGGCTGCTGAGCGAACCGGGGCCCGACCGGCTCACGGACGCGCAGGTCGCGGCCCTGCGCGGGGGCGAGGGCCCGCACCGGGAGGGCTTCACCGACTGGGTGGAGCGCATGGCCCGCGACCTGGAGAAGGCCACGGCCTGAGGCGGCGCGGACGCGCTGTGTAGGGTGACTGGACCGACGCCCATCTCACGGGGGTGGATATGGCGTTCGACGACGAGTGGTCGCGGATCAAGACCGAGACGACCACGAACCGATGACATGGCCCACCCGTGCCGCCCGCCCGGTGCTCGGGGTGGCTCTCCTCGCCGCCGTGCTGCTCACCGGCTCCGGCTGTTCGTCCGGGGCGGACGAGCGGCGCGGGCCGGAGTGGAAGAAGGGCGCCGGAGCGCCCGAGACCGCGGCGTACATGAAGGTCGAGGTGCCCGAGGGAGCCACCGAGGTGAAGGGAGCGGTGAAGCTCGTCCCCCAGGACGCCGTCCAGCTGCTCACCTTCGTCACCACACCGGAGAGGGCCGAGGACCTCGGGCAGCAGTTCGTGGGGCAGGGGCCCTTGATCGTGCGGCCCGCGCAGAGCGGGCAGTCCGCGGGCGACCCGTCCTTCGCCCACCTCGGGACCCCCGAACCGGAAACCCTCCCCGGTCTGCGCTGGGCCGGTGTCTGCCCGCCCTGCCTCAAGGACCAGCGGCGCAAGCACATGCAGTGGATCGAGATCTACCTCCAGAAGCTGGACGCCGACCGCACCCGGGTCTATCTGCGCGCCTGGTGATCGCCACGGCCCGGACAGGAGAACCGCCCCCGTCCCCGGTCCCCGGACCGTGGGCGGGGGCGCTTCTCGTTGCGGTGGTCCGCGATCCGGAGCCGGCTACGGCCCGACGGGGACGCGCCGCGCGAGGAAGTCCCCGATCAGCTCGGCGATCCGGGGTGCGTGGGTCTCCAGGGCGAAGTGTCCCGTCGGCAGGAGGTGGATCTCGGCCTCCGGGAGGTCGCGGCGGAAGGCCAGGGCGCCCGCCGGGACGAAGACCTCGTCGCCCTCGCCCCAGACGGCGAGCAACGGGACCCGGGTCGTGCGGAAGTAGTCGTGGAAGGCGGGGTAGAGCGCGAAGTTGGAGCCGTAGTCGCCGATCAGGTCCAGCTGGACGGCGTCCTGTCCCTCCCGGGCCATCAGGGCGGCGTCGTGGTGCCAGGCGTCCGGGCTGAGGAGGTCGTGGAACTCGGCGGGGACGCCCGTCTCGTACTGCCACCTGATGCCGTCGAGGGAGCGGATGCCGCGTACCGGCTCCTCGGTCTCGGAGGTGCGGTCGGCGATCATGGCGAGGACGGGTGCCCAGGCGTCCGCGCCGAGGCCCTCCTCGTAGGCGTTGCCGTTCTGAGTGACGATCGCGGTGATCCGCTCGGGGTGGGCGAGGGCCAGGCGAAGGCCGATGGGGGCGCCGTAGTCCTGGATGTAGAGGGCGAACCGGTCCAGGCCCAGAGCCTCCGTGAACTCCTCGGTGAGGGAGGCCAGTTCGGCGAAGGTGTAGTCGAACCGGTCGGCCGGCGGCGCCGCGCTGCGGCCGAAGCCGATGTGGTCCGGGGCGACCAGGTGGTACCGGTCGGCGAGGAGCGGCATCAGATCGCGGAACATGTGCGAGCTGGTGGGGAAGCCGTGCAGGAGGAGCAGGGCGGGGGCGTCCGCGGGGCCCGCCTCCCGGTAGTGGATCTCGTGGCCGCGGACGGTGACGGAGCGGTGGTGGACGGGCTGCACCGGAGACGTCATGTCTCCCCCCTCGACTCTTCGTGACTGGTTGACGGTGAGAGTGAAGCAGCGGCGCATCTAACCTGTCAATAATCCTTTGAGGGTTAGTCGACGTGGAGGGGAGACTTGGGGGGTGATCGTGACGACCGCCACCACCCATGAACTCGGGCCCGAACGCCTCCGCTCGATCAGGAGCCTGCTCGACGCCGCCTTCGACGGCGACTTCTCCGACGAGGACTGGGACCACACCCTCGGAGGCGTCCACGCCTGGATCGAGGACGGACGGGGAATCGCCGCCCACGGCAGCGTGATCATGCGGCGCGTGCTCCATGACGGGCGTTCGTACCGGATCGGCTACGTCGAGGGCGTGGCCGTGCGGAGCGACCTGCGCCGGCGCGGGCTCGGCGGGCTCGTCATGGACGAGCTGGAGCGGGTGATCGACGGGGCGTACGCCTTCGGGGCGCTGTCCGCCTCCGACGAGGGGGCCGCGCTCTACCGGGCGCGAGGCTGGGAGCCCTGGGGCGGGCGGATCGACGTGATCGGCCCCGAGGGGGTCGTCCGGCTTCCGGACGAGGAGGGGTCCACCTTCCTGCGTCCGGCGGCCGGCCGGGCGCTGCCGGACCCCGCCGCCGCGCTCCGCTTCGACTGGCGCGACGGCGACGTGCTCTGAGTGGGGGGGGAGGGCTCAGCCCTGGCAGCCCTTGGCCGCGTCCCGCTTCAGGCCGATCAGCGCGCCCGTCGCGCCGAACAGCGCGACGAAGGGTGTCGTATAGGCCGGCATGTCGAAGACGCCGACGAGGGTCACTCCGACCGCCGCGATCACCATCAGCATCCAGACCGTGAGCAGCACCTTGCCCTTGCGGCTGAGGAAGAGCCACCGGCCGGGCCGCTCGGGCAGGGCGTCGAGCGTCGCGGCCGGGCCTTCGCTCGCCGCCTTCGGGCGCTTGAAGTACGCGAAGATCATCCACTCCCCGCACAACTCCCAGCCCTCGGGCGTCAGTCGGTCGAGGACCTCGTCGCGGCGCTTCCGGCTGATCAGCTCGCGGCGGTACTCCCAGCGGAGCGCGGCGCCGGGCACACGGCGGCACATGAACCGGCCGAGCGTGTCCAGCCCCTCGACCTCCCAGCCCTGGTCCCCGTGGAGGGCGAGCAGGCGCCGGTCGCTGTAGATGTCGGCCGTCCATACCCAGGTCTCGGCCCGGTCCGCGGGCTCCGCGGCCACCGGTGCCGTACCGCCCAGGCGCGCCGCGAACTCCTCGGCGGGACCGAACTCCTCCTCCGGCGCGGAGTCCGTCTCGGCGAGGTGCCCCCGCAGTTCGGCGACGGTGGCGGCGATCTGCTCCGCCGGGACGCCTGCCTCGCGCAGCGCGGCGGCCAGCGTGTCGAAGTACGTGCCCTGCTCGGTGTTCATCGTGTTCCCCCGGTCTTCAGCATGGTCTGTACGGCGGTGTGGAAGGTCAGCCACGCCCCGCTCTCGGCGGCGAGGTGACTCCGGCCCTGGTCGGTGAGCCGGTAGTAGCGGCGGCCCGGGCCGCGCTCGGCGGCGCGGAACTCGGCCCGCACCAGGCCGGCTTCCTCCAGCCGGTTCAGCACCGGATAGAGGGTCCCGCCCTTGATCTCCCCCAGCCCGGCCTCGGCGAGGGCCTTGGAGATCTCGTACCCGTAGCTCTCGTCCTCGGTGAGGCAGGAGAGGACGAGGAGGTCCAGGACGCCCTTGAGCCAACTTGATCTGCGGTCTGCGGCCATGGCTGTATTTCAGCACCAGCTAGATAGGAATGCAACCTAGCTGGCACGGCTAGCTGGATCGGGACACCAGCATCTTGCCGATGTTCTCGCCGCGCAGCATCCCCAGGAACGCGTCCACGATGTGCTCGAAACCGTCCACCACGGTCACGTCCAGCGGCAGTCGCCCGCTCCGCAGATGCGGTACGGCGAAGTCGTACAACTCCTGCTGCGCGTCGGTGTGGTCGCTGACCAGGAAGCCTTCGAGGCGGATGCTCTTCTCCACCAGGTCGAAGAGGTTGCGCGGAGCCGGCGGGGGAGCGGAGAGCGAGTGGTACTGCGCGACCGCCCCGACCCAGGCGATCCGGCCGTGCTCGCGCAGCGCGGCGATCGATGCCTCCAGGTGGTCCCCGCCCACCCCGTCGAGAGCGGCGTCCAGGCCGTCCGGTGCCGCCTTCGCGAGCAGTTCGGAGACCGGTCCCGCGTGGTAGTCGAAGGCAGCGTCGAAGCCGACGTGTTCGGTGAGGTGCGCGACCTTCCGTGCCGAGCCCGCGCTGCCGACGAGCCGCCCCGCGCCCAGGAGCCGGGCGAAGCGGCCCGCCGCCGTGCCGACCCCGCCGGCCGCGGCGGAGACGAACAGGTCCTCGCCCGGCTGGAGTCGCGCGATCCGGGTCAGTCCGACGTACGCCGACAGGCCCGTACCGCCCAGCACGCTCAGATGCGCGGCGAGGGGCACTCCCTCGAACTCCGGGACGGGGCGCACGTCGCCCGGCCGGACGACGGAGTGCGTCCGCCAGCCCCTGCGGTGCATGACCAGGTCGCCGGGGGAGAGCCCGGGAGCGCGGGAGTCGACGACGCGGCCCAGGGTGCGACCCTCCATGGGGGAGTTCAGCGTCCACAGGGAGTCCCCGTCCATCGCCTCGCGGTGGTACGGGTCCACGGACCAGAGCAGGTTCTCGACGAGTGCGGTGCCGCGCGCGGGGGCCGGGACCGGGGCCTCGACGAAGGCGAAGTGGGCGGGGGTGGGGAAGCCGTCGGGGCGGGCGGTCTGCTGGACGGTGATCATGGTCTCGTGGGTCATGGGGAGACCGTAGGAAGGATCCCCGGGGCCGGGCAGTAGGTTGCTTCGATGGATCACGCCGATCCATCGACATCGCTCATACTCCGAGGTGGCTGACCTGATGACCGACCTCGCGCCGCAGGAACTGCGCGTCCTTCTCGCCGTCGGGGCCGAGGGCGGCTTCTCGGCCGCGGCCGCCGCGCTGGGCATGACGCAGTCCGCGGTCTCCCACTCGGTGCGGAGCAGCGAACGCAAGCTCGGCGCCGTCCTCTTCGACCGGGGGCGGTCCGGGGCCACGCCCACCGCCGCCGGTGAGCGGGCACTCGGTCACGCGCGGCGGGTGCTGCGGCTCCTGGAGGTGATGGCGGCCGAGGTACGGGGCGTCGGGGCGGGTGCGGTCGTCGGCCCGTTGCGGATCGCCGCCTTCCGCAGCGCCGCGCTGCATCTGCTGCCCCGCGCCCTGGAGAGGCTGGCGGTCCGCCATCCGGAGATCGCCCCGGAGGTGCGGATCGTCCGGGAGGTTGGGCCCGGGACCGCGGGGGAGGTCCTGGAGGGGCGGGCCGACATCGGCATCGCGACCATCGGGACGACTTCGCCCGTACCGTCTCGGCTCGTCGGGGGCGTGCTGGTCGAGGAGGGGTACGCGCTGGTCCACCCGGCCGGTCATGCCGCGCCGCGCTCGCTCCCGCTCGTGGACTGGACCGAGAACTGCACCTCCTACACGAGGGACTGGTGGGCGGGGCAGGACTGGCTGC
Source organism: Streptomyces sp. NPDC047971 (assembly GCF_040653355.1). NCBI lineage: Bacteria > Bacillati > Actinomycetota > Actinomycetes > Kitasatosporales > Streptomycetaceae > Streptomyces > Streptomyces sp. NPDC047971. The sequence continues at coordinate 114,761 of NZ_JBEZNW010000013.1, forward strand.
CTTCGGCGACCGTCGAGGCAGAGGACGACGGAGCGGTGCTCTCGATGGTGAGCAGCGGTTTCGGTATGGCCGTGATGCCGGAACTCTCCCTGATCGGAGCACCGCCCTCGGTGCAGATCGCCGATCTCGGTCCGGACCGCCCGACGCGGTCCGTCGGCTATGTCACCACTCCTGAGCTGGCGAAATCCCTCGCCGTGCGGGCCTTGATACGAGAGCTGAGGGCTGCCCGGCCGTCGCGGTGAGTCGATCGCCGTCTCAGATAGTAGGAAGTCCGACTAACTGTGGAGACAGATGCGGCCAGCTGTCCTAGCTTTGTAGGAGCCGAACGTCTCGCTTCATCAGCGAATGGCGGTCGAGAGCGCGATGCCCTGTGCAGGCAACCCCTGCGGCGGCGCTCCCCGCCCCTTCCGGCGCCTTTGATCATCACTGATCTCCGATCTCGGATCACCACTGATCTCTAGGAGTCGATCCCTCATGACCGCTGAGACCGCTCGCCGTGTCCGCCACTCCGTCGCCCGCCCCGCCGCCGACGACGCCCGCAAGAACGCCGCCGCCGCCCTCCAGCGCGCCCTCGACCGCCGTGACAACGGCGGTTCCACCGGGCACTAGGCCGCATCCGGGACGTCTCGCCCTGCCCGCGGAGCCCCGCGGGCGGACGGCGATGCGTTCCGGACGCTCCCCGGCACGTCAGATCCTCCGCCGGGTCCCGGAGCGACCGGCGCGCCCGTAGCCCCCGGCGAGCGCGCTCGCCGTCGGGGCCGGCGACGCCTGTGCGTCGATCCGACTCACCCGTCCGCATGGTGGACGACGAGTGTCAATGAATGGGACGGGGAGTAAGGTGCCGACATGTCTCACAGCATCAATCTCGCAGTCATTCCCGGCGACGGCATCGGGCAGGAGGTCGTGGCCCAGGGCCTCAAGGTCCTCGCCGCCGCGCTTCCGCAGGACGTGAAGCTGGAGACGAAGGAGTACGACTTCGGCGCCAGGCGCTACCACGCCACCGGTGAGACCCTCACCGACGCGGACGCCGAGGCCCTCAAGCAGCACGACGCCATCCTGCTCGGCGCGATCGGTGACCCGTCGGTCCCGTCCGGCGTGCTGGAGCGCGGCTTCCTGCTGAAGCTCCGCTTCCTCTTCGACCACCACGTGAACCTGCGTCCCTCGAAGCTGCTCCCCGGCGTGTCGACCCCGCTCAAGGGCCAGCCCGAGATCGACTTCATCGTGGTCCGAGAGGGCACCGAGGGCCCGTACACCGGCAACGGCGGTTCGATCCGTACCGGCACCCCGCACGAGGTCGCCACGGAGGTGTCCGTCAACACGGCGTTCGGTGTCGAGCGCGTCGTCCGCGATGCCTTCGCCCGCGCCCAGGCCCGCCCGCGCAAGAAGCTGACGCTGGTCCACAAGAACAACGTCCTCGCGTTCGCGGGTCACCTCTGGACCAACATCTTCGCCAAGGTGGCCGAGGAGTTCCCCGAGGTCACCACCGACTACCTGCACGTGGACGCGGCGACGATCTTCCTCGTCACGCAGCCCGAGCGGTTCGACGTGATCGTCACCGACAACCTCTTCGGCGACATCATCACCGACCTCGCCGCGGCCGTCTCCGGCGGCATCGGCGTCGCCGCCTCCGGCAACATCAACCCGAGCGGCGAGTTCCCCTCCATGTTCGAGCCGGTCCACGGCTCCGCGCCGGACATCGCGGGTCAGGGCAAGGCCGACCCGACGGCCACCGTCCTCTCCGTCGCCCTCCTGCTGCGCCACCTCGGCCACGAGACCGAGGCCGCCCGCGTCGAGGCCGCCGTCGCCGCCGATCTGACCGAGCGCGGCGACTCCGTCCGCACCACGGACGAGATCGGCGACGCGCTCGCCGCCCGAGTAGCGAGCTGACCCGTCGACTGACGTCACACAGCCGCCGGGTCGCACAAGCGCCCGGCGGCTGTACCTATGCGGCCGTGGGGTGCCACCATCAACTCATGGACCGCATGCACGCCGTTTTCGTGCACCGCCACCCACGGGCGATAATCGAACGTGGGGCCGCGGCATGCGGGAAAGCTCGGACGTCCTAGCAGAGCACTGATAGCGGCGTGAGCGCGGTCCGTCACACACAACCGGTGAAGGACAAGCACTCATGACGACGCCCACGATCGAGCTCAAGCCCTCCTCCAGCCCGCTGTCCGTCGTGGAGCGCGAGGCGATCCTGGCCAACCCGGGATTCGGCCGCCACTTCACCGACCACATGGTGACCATCCGGTGGACCGAGGGCCGGGGGTGGCACGACGGCCAGCTGGTTCCGTACGGCCCGCTCTCCCTCGACCCGGCCACGAACGTCCTGCACTACGCGCAGGAGATCTTCGAGGGCCTCAAGGCGTACCGCCGTCCCGACGGCACCGTGGCCACCTTCCGCCCCGACGCCAACGCCCGGCGCTTCCAGGCGTCCGCGCGCCGTCTCGCGATGCCCGAGCTGCCGGTCGAGACGTTCATCGAGGCGTGCGACGTCCTCGTCCAGCAGGACAAGGCGTGGGTCCCGGCGCACGGTGGCGAGGAGTCCCTCTACCTGCGCCCGTTCATGATCGCGACCGAGATCGGCCTGGGTGTCCGGCCGGCGAACGAGTACCTCTTCGTCGTCATCGCCTCGCCCGCCGGTCCGTACTTCCCCGGTGGCGTGAAGCCCGTCTCCATCTGGCTCTCGGAGGACCGCGTCCGCGCCGTCCCCGGCGGCATGGGCGACGCCAAGACCGGCGGCAACTACGCGGCTTCCCTCCTCGCGCAGGCCGAGGCGGCGGCGAAGGGCTGCGACCAGGTCGCCTACCTCGACGCCGTCGAGCACACGTGGGTCGAGGAACTCGGCGGGATGAACCTGTACTTCGTGTACGAGGACCGCATCGTCACCCCGGAGCTGACCGGCTCCCTGCTCGCCGGCATCACCCGTGACTCGCTCCTCCGGCTCGCCGAGGACCTCGGCCACCGGTCCGAGGAGGGACGGATCTCCATCGACCAGTGGAAGGCCGACACGGAGAACGGCTCGCTCAAGGAGGTCTTCGCCTGCGGCACGGCGGCGGTCATCACCCCCGTCGGCACGGTGAAGTCGGCGCGCGGCGAGTGGCAGCAGTCGGGCGGTCAGCCGGGTGAGGTCACGATGAAGCTCCGTGAGGCGCTTCTCGCGATCCAGACGGGCAAGGCCGAGGACGTCCACGGCTGGACGCACCAGCTCGGCTAGTCCGTTCCGGATCCTGCCGGGCTCGTCCGCAGGAAACGCCCGCGTCTCTCGCGGATCCCGCCGGGCTCGCGGCCTGATCCGAGCGAGAGTCCTCGTTCCCACCGCGCACGGCCCCGGGGCACATCGCCCCGGGGCCGTTCGCGCGTTCCGGGACCCCCGGGGAGCCGTCAGACCGCCGCGGCCCCGGTCGCCGCCGTCTCCGGGGCCTCGGTCCTCGGCGCCGTGCCCGGCGTCAGGACCGCGTAGACCGCGCCGCCGACCAGGCCCGACAGGACGAAGCTGCAGTCGATCCCGCCGGTCAGGGCGAGCAGCGGCCCCTCGTAGAGCGGGGTGGACACGGCCGCGAGCCCCACGGCCGCGCCCAGCGCCCAGGACGCCGTGGCCCGCGGGTGCCAGCCGGCGCGGAACCAGTAGACGCCGCCGCGGGCCCGGCGGTTGTAGACCTGGAGCGACTCCGGGTCGTACGCACCGCGGCACCGCGCGTGCCCGATCAGCGTGATCACCGCCCAGGGCGTGCCGATCGCCGTCAGGAGCAGCACGAACGACGTCATCGCGGTCTGCGCGTCCGAGGCGAAGTGGCCGAGGAAGACGAAGGCGGTCGCGACCGCGGCCACCACCAGCGTGGCCCGTGCCCGGGTGGCGCGGGGCAGGATCGCGTCCAGGTCGAGGCCCATCGAGTACAGCATCAGACCCGCGTTGCCGACCGTTCCCGCGGTCGCCGCGAGCAGCAGCGGCACCAGGTACCAGACGGGCGAGGCGGCGACGAGGGGGCCCGCGTAGTCGGCGCCGCCGCGCGCCGCCAGCGCCGTGTACGTACCGAAGAGCTGCGGGATCAGCAGGCCGGCGAGGAGGCCCAGACAGGTGGTCCGCCAGACGGTCCTCGCGCTGTGCTTCGCGGGGGAGATGTAGCGGGTGTAGTCGCCGAGCAGGGTGATGAAGGCGACCGGGCCGCTGAGTCCGGCGGCGACGGCGGACAGCACCCAGGTGGGCCAGAACGAGCCGAGCAGGTACGGGGTCTCGGGCACGGCGGCCGTGGTGACGTCGCCCGCGTAGGCGACCAGACCGATCGCGAGCAGCAGGGTCATGCCGATCGCGAGCGCCTTGCTGAGCCGGAGCAGCAGCTTGTAGCCGTAGACCGCGGCGACGACCGTGCAGGCGGCCAGGACCGCGTAGACCACGGTGTGCGCGGCTCCGCCGGTCGGCAGTCCGACCAGCCGGGCGAGCGTCCCGACCACCACGTCGCCGCCGATCCACAGGGTCAGCGCGGTGTAGCCCAGGGAGAGCAGCAGGCCGACCACCGAGCCGACGAGCCGCCCGCGTACGCCGAAGAAGGCGCCGCTGGAGGTGGAGAGGTTCGTCGCGGTGCGCAGCGAGACGAGCGCGAGCGGCGCGGTCACGGCGACGCCGACCACCGTGCCGACGAGCACGGAGGTCACCGAGGCCCACAGCCCGAGGCCGAAGGAGACCGGAAGCCAGCCGAAGACGATCACGCCCAGGCAGAGGTTCGAGCCGAGCAGGATCGACAGGAGGTCCCGCGGCCCGCTGGTGCGTTCCGCTTCGGGGATGGTGTCGACTCCGCGCTGTTCGATCGGCATGGGTACTCCCTGCGGGGAAGAGGAGGCGGGGTGGGGGGCGGCACATCGAGATGAATTTGAGCGGCGCTCAATGTGGCTCATGTCAGTGCACCACGTCAATGCTTGGTTGTGAAGGTTTCTCGGTTTAGAGTGTCGCTCAAACAGGAGGTGCTTCCGATGCGCGAGCGACCCCCACGGAACGCGACCGGCTGCCGCTCTTCGCCGCCGCCGCCCGCCGGTGGAGGCGCTCGCCGACGGCGGCGCCTCCTGGATGGGGAGGGCCGGCGAGACCGTACGCCGGACCTTCGCCATGGCCGGGAGGATGATGGCCGAGCCGGCCGAATCCATCTCCCTGAACCGTCTCTACTTCCTCCGAGGACTCCTCCCATGACCTTCCGAATGCCGCCCGAGTGGGCCCCCCACGAGCGCACGTGGATGGCCTGGCCCGGCCCGAACCCCACCTTCACCAACGACGAGGAGCTGGCCGCGGCCCGTACCGCGTGGGCGTCCGTGGCCCGCGCCGTGCGCCGCTTCGAGCCGGTGACCATGGTGGTCGGACCCGGCCAGCTGGAATCCGCGCGCGAGCTGCTCGGCGACGCGGTCGAGCTCGTCGAGCGCGAGCTGGACGACGCCTGGATGCGGGACATCGGCCCCACGTTCGTCACGAACGGCTCCGAGCTCGCCGCGGTGGACTGGGTGTTCAACGGCTGGGGCGCCCAGGACTGGGCCCGCTGGGAGCACGACTCCAAGATCGCCCGCCATGTGGCGGACCTCATCGACGTACCGGTGCTGAGCAGCACGCTCGTCAACGAGGGCGGCGCGATCCACGTCGACGGTGAGGGAACGGTCCTGCTGACCGACACCGTCCAGCTCGGCTCCGGTCGCAACCCCGAGTGGAGCCGCGCCGAGGTCGAGGCGGAGATCCACGCGAAGCTCGGCACCACCAAGGCGATCTGGCTCCCGCACGGTCTCTCCGGCGACTACGGCATGTACGGCACCCAGGGGCACGTGGACATCGTCGCCGCCTTCGCCGGGCCCGGGGTCGTGGTCGTCCACAGCCAGCAGGACCCGGGCCACCCCGACCACGAGCGCTCCCGGATGTACGTCGACATCCTCAGCCGCCAGACGGACGCGAAGGGCCGGCGGCTGGAGGTCGTCGAGATCCCGGCGCCGACCGTCCTGAAGGACGAGGAGGGCGACTGGGTGGACTACTCGTACATCAACCACTACCTGTGCAACGGCGGCGTGGTGCTGTGCGGCTTCGACGACCCCAACGACGAGATCGCGGCGGGCATCTTCCGCCGGCTGTTCCCGGAGCGGACCGTCACGCTGGTCGACGCGCGCGGCATCTTCGCGGGCGGGGGCGGTATCCACTGCATCACCCAGCAGCAGCCGAAGGTCTGAAATCCCTTGGCCGCGGCCGCGGGCTCCGTGACAGCCTGCGGCCATGCCGCTGATCTCCCACGAGGGCACCGACTACGCGCTCCAGACCCTGTACTCCGTACCGGACGACGCCTGGTACCTGGAGCTGGACCTCGTCCCCGACAACCGGACGCTGCTGACGGCGATCGTGCCGGACGAGGACCCGGCGCGGCAGCCGACGGTCTGCGTCGACCCGGTGTCGGGGCACCACCGGATCCCGTACGAGGTCATGCGGTGGTTCATGGAGCACGTGGAGGAGGAGATCCGCACCTCACGGGGGTGGATGACGCTGAGGCCCGAGCTCGTCGAGATCATCCGCGGGCTGCGCGAGGAGTACTTCGGCCTGATCGACGACGAGCGGTTCGGGCCCGTGCACGCGGAGCTGCGGGCGACCGTGCCCGAGGAGGACCTCCCCGCCGTCCTGGAAGCCGCCTTCGGCCGGAACGCCGACGGAAGCGTGAGGTAGAACAGACGAGTGACCCGCATCAACCCCGCCGGACCCCGGCGCCGCAACAACGCCGCCCCTCCCCGTGAGGAGCTGCTCGCCGCCGCCATGGACACCATCGCCGAGCGCGGACTCGACGGACTGACCATGGCCGGGCTCGGGCGCGAGGTCGGGATGAGCAGCGGGCACCTCCTCTACTACTTCCGCACCAAGGACGAGCTGCTGCTGCAGACCCTGGAGTGGAGCGAGGGCCGGCTCGGCGCCGAACGGAGCGCGCTGCTCTCCCGGCCGGGCAGCGCCCGTGACCGGCTCGACGGCTACATCGACGTCTACGTCCCCGACGGCCCCCGCGACCCGCACTGGACCCTCTGGCTCGAGGTCTGGAACCGGTCCCAGAACGCCGACGACGACGCCCGCGCCCGACAGGCCGCCATCGAGGGCGCCTGGCACCGGGATCTCGTCGCCCTGATCGCCGAGGGCGTCTCGCGCGGGGAGTTCCGGGCGGTCGACCCCGACCGTTACGCGGCTCGGATGCGGGCCCTGCTCGACGGGTTCAGCGTCCATGTGGCGGTCGGCATCCCCGGTACCGGGCGGGATCAAGTCCTCGCCCATGTGGGGGAGTTCGTCGTCGAAACCTTGGTGCTGCGACCGTAACGCACGCAAGTACTCCTGATCGTTGCGTGGTACACCCTTGTTGCGCCGACCCGATCTCCGGCACGGTTCCGGATCATGGGACGAGAGCACTGGAAGAAGATCTGGGTCGGCTCGGCCGGCAACATGGTCGAGTGGTTCGACTGGTTCGTGTACGCGAGTTTCGCGACGTACTTCGCGGGGGCGTTCTTCCCCGAGGGCAATGACACCGCCAAGCTCATGAACACCGCCGGCATCTTCGCCGTCGGCTTCTTCATGCGCCCCGTCGGTGGCTGGCTGCTCGGCCGGGTCGGCGACCGCAGGGGACGCAAGGCGGCGCTGACCCTCACCGTGACGCTGATGTCGGCCTCCGCCCTACTGATCGCCGTCGCACCGACGTACGCCGTCGCCGGGTACGGCGGCGCCGCGGTCCTGCTGGTCGCCCGGCTGCTGCAGGGCCTCTCGGTCGGCGGCGAGTACGCGGCCAGCGCGACCTATCTGACCGAGGCGTCCGCGCCGCGGCACCGCGGCTTCGCCTCCAGCTTCCAGTACGTCTCGATGACGGCGGGCCAGATCCTCGGCCTCGGCCTGCAGATCGTCCTCCAGCGCACGATGTCCACCGAGGCGTTGCACAGCTGGGGCTGGCGCATCCCGTTCATCATCGGCGCGCTCGGCGCGGCCGTCGTCTTCTACCTGCGGCGCAACATGCTGGAGACGGAGGTCTACGAGGAGACGGCCGACGACGGCGTGGCGAGCGGCGAGAAGGGCACGCTCACGGCGCTGTGGGCGCACCGGCGCGAGGCGTTCCTCGTCGTCGCCCTCACCATGGGCGGCACGGTGGCCTACTACACGTACACCACCTACCTGACGAAGTACCTCTCCAACTCCGCCGGGCTTCCCAAGCAGACCGCGACCCTCGTCTCCTTCTGCGCGCTGATCGTCTTCGCCTGTCTGCAGCCGCTCGCGGGCGCCCTCTCGGACCGGATCGGCCGCCGCCCGCTCCTGATCACCTTCGCGGTCGGCTCCACCCTCCTGACCGTGCCGATCCTGACGATGCTGCGGAGCGCGGGCTCCTTCTGGCCGGCGCTCGGCCTGTCGCTGCTCGCGCTGGTCGTCGTGACCGGCTACACCTCGATCAACGCCTGCGTGAAGGCGGAGCTCTTCCCGACCGGCATCCGGGCGCTCGGCGTCGCCCTTCCGTACGCCATCGCCAACGCGCTCTTCGGCGGCACGGCGGAGTACGTGGCGCTGTGGTTCAAGGAGGCGGGCATCGAGTCGGGCTTCTCCTGGTACGTGGCGGGCTGCGCGGCCGTCTCGCTGATCGTCTACCTCACCATGCGCGAGACCCGGGACATCGACCTGGGCCGGGTGGGCGCACCGACCGAGGCCGCCGTGCGGACCGAGAAGGACGCCGCGCCCGCGTCGACCCGCTGACCACCGGGTCCGCGCCCGCGCCGACCCGCTGACCACCGGGACACGGCCCCGACGGGCCCGCCCGTCGGGGCTGCCCGCATCCTGAGACCCGCATCCCGCGGGCGGCGGGGGTGTGGCAGACTGCCGACGTGCTTGCTACCACCATGATTATCGGCAGCAGCGCGCCGGTCCGCAGTGACCACTGAGACGCGACTCGACCCCCGCACCAGTGGACACCGTGCCCCAGACCCGCGCGCAGACCTCTCGCACCCGCGAGAGGTTTTTTCGTTTTCCGGCCCCACCGTCGCCGGAAACGGACAGCGCGTGAGAATGGGGGCAAGTGGATCCAGACCTTCCGGAGCCACATCCGACAGGAGCCATCACAGCCATGACCACGGAGACCGACGAGAGCTCGCGCCTCGACGACAGCTTCCATGTCTTCGACACGACGCTGCGCGACGGTGCGCAGCGTGAAGGCATCAACCTCACCGTCGCGGACAAGCTGACCATCGCGCGGCACCTCGACGACTTCGGCGTCGGCTTCATCGAGGGCGGCTGGCCCGGCGCCAACCCGCGCGACACGGAGTTCTTCGCCCGTGCCCAGAAGGAGATCACGTTCAAGAACGCGCGGCTCGTCGCGTTCGGCGCGACCCGCAGGGCCGGCGGCAGCGCCGCCGAGGACCCGCAGGTCAAGGCGCTCCTCGACTCCGGAGCCCCCGTGATCACCCTGGTCGCCAAGTCCCACGACCGGCATGTCGAGCTGGCCCTGCGCACCACCCTGGACGAGAACCTGGAGATGGTCCGCGACACCGTCTCCCACCTGCGCTCCCAGGGCCGCCGCGTCTTCGTCGACTGCGAGCACTTCTTCGACGGCTACAAGGCCAACCCGCAGTACGCCAAGGCCGTCGTCAGCGCCGCGCACGAGGCCGGCGCCGATGTCGTGATCCTCTGCGACACCAACGGCGGCATGCTCCCCGCGCAGGTCCAGGCCGTCGTCGCCACCGTGATCGCCGACACCGGCGCCCGGCTGGGCATCCACGCCCAGGACGACACCGGCTGCGCGGTCGCCAACACCCTCGCCGCCGTCGACGCGGGCGCCACGCACGTGCAGTGCACCGCCAACGGCTACGGCGAGCGGGTCGGCAACGCCAACCTGTTCCCCGTGGTCGCGGCCCTGGAACTGAAGTACGACAAGAGGGTGCTGCCCCCGGGCGCGCTCGCCGAGATGACCCGGATCTCGCACGCGATCGCCGAGGTCGTCAACCTGACCCCCTCCACCCACCAGCCGTACGTGGGTGTCTCCGCCTTCGCGCACAAGGCCGGGCTGCACGCCTCCGCGATCAAGGTCGACCCCGACCTCTACCAGCACATCGACCCCGAGCTCGTCGGCAACACCATGCGGATGCTCGTCTCCGACATGGCGGGCCGCGCCTCCATCGAGCTGAAGGGCAAGGAACTCGGCGTCGACCTCGGCGGCGACCGCGCGCTGGTCGCCCGGGTCGTCGAGCGGGTCAAGGAGCGCGAGCTCTCCGGCTACACCTACGAGGCCGCCGACGCCTCCTTCGAGCTGCTGCTCCGGGAGGAGATCGAGGGCCGGCCGCGCCGGTACTTCCGTACCGAGTCCTGGCGGGCGATCGTCGAGGACCGGCCCGACGGCACCCACGCCAACGAGGCGACCGTGAAGCTCTGGGCCAAGGGCGAGCGGATCGTCGCCACCGCCGAGGGCAACGGTCCCGTCAACGCCCTCGACCGGGCGATGCGGGTGGCCCTGGAGCGGATCTACCCGCCTCTGGCCAAGTTCGAGCTGGTCGACTACAAGGTCCGGATCCTGGAGGGCCGCCACGGCACGGAGTCCACGACCCGCGTCCTCATCACCACCAGCGACGGCAACGCCGAGTGGTCGACGGTCGGTGTCGGCGAGAACGTGATCGCCGCTTCCTGGCAGGCGCTGGAGGACGCGTTCACCTACGGGCTGCTGCGCGTGGGCATCGACCCGGCGGAGTAGCTCAGGAAGCTTGCGTCCTGAATGTCTCGCAACCACCCAATAGGGGTAGTTTCGATGGTATGAGGACCAGGCCGTTCCACCTCCTGTCGGCCCTCGCCGGGCTGGCCATGCTGCTGCTCCTGGTCCTGGCCCCCTCCGCGGGGGCCGGGACCACCGGGATACCGGACGCGGGCTCGGCTCTGAAGCAGGGCCCGGTGTACGTCGACCCGGGCGCCGCCGACCAGCTCTCGCCGGCCGAGGCGAACGCCCTCGCCCAGAAGATCGAGGACGCCGACAAGCCGCTCTTCGTCGCCGTGCTGCCCGCGTCCAGCGAGTATCCGTCCGAGAACCTGCTGCGCAATCTGCGCACCCAGACCGGGGTGACGGGTCTGTACGCGGTCCGGCTCGGTGACGGGTTCGACGCCGCGGCCGACCGCTCGGTGATGTCCCCGCAGGCCGTGGACAACCTGGTCACCTCCGTACGACAGCCCGGGGTGGACGCCGCCACCGAGCTGAACAACTTCGTCGACCAGGCCCTGCCGACGATGTCCGGCACCGCGCCCTCCACCTGGTCCGCGGCGGGCGCCGACGACGGTGTTCCCGTCGGCGGGCTGATCACCCTCGGCGCGGTCGTCGTCGCCGGTGGCGCCGGCGCGTACGCGGTCGTCCGGCGCAAGCGGCTCCGCAAGGAGGCCGAGGAGCGCGAGGCCCTGGAGAGGCTCCGGGTCGTCGTCGACGAGGACATCACCGCCTTCGGCGAAGAACTCGAACGCCTCGACTTCCACCCGGCCGAGCCAGGGGCCGACGACGCCATGCGCGGCGACTACGAGCGGGCACTGGACTCGTACGACAAGGCGAAGTCGCTGATGGGCTCCGCCACCCGTCCGCACGACGTCAGGCCGGTGACCCAGCAGCTGGAGGACGGCCGCTACTCGCTCGCCGTCCTGGCAGCCCGCCGCGAGTCCCGGCCGCTGCCCGAGCGCCGACCGCCCTGCTTCTTCGACCCGCGCCACGGCCCCTCCGCCGAGGACCGGACCTGGACCCCGGCCGGCGGCACCGCCCGCGAGGTCCCGGTCTGCGCCGCCGACGCCGCCCGTCTCGACGACGGGCAGGATCCCCTGGCCCGGACCGTCGACACGTACGACGGTCGCCGCCCGTACTGGGAGGCGGGGCCGGCGTACGGCCCGTGGGCCGGCGGCTACTTCGGCGGCGGCCTGCTCCCCGGCCTGCTCGCCGGCACCCTGCTCGGCTCGATGCTCGCCACCCCCGCCTACGCCACCGAGTACGGCGGTGGGGAGTTCGAGGGCGGCGACTTCTCCGGAGGCGACTTCAGCTCCGGCGACTTCGGCGGTGGCGATTTCGGCGGCGGTGGCGGCGGTGGCTTCGGCGACTTCGGAGGCGGCGGGGACTTCGGAGGCGGCGGGTTCTAGCGGGCGGCTCCGCGGGCCCGGACGCCAACCCCCGTGCGGTCCCGGCCGCGGACCGGATGCCATCCCCGGGGCGGCCCCGGACGCGGCCCGGACGCGGCCCCGGAGTCGTCGTCCCGGCCGGCGGAGTCGGCGGGTGCACGTCGACGGCTACACCAACGGCTTCACCGACATCAGCAGATGCTGGTGGATCCCGTCCTCCCGGTCGGTGATCAGGGCGCGCTGGCCCGGGCCGAGGAGGTGGAAGCGGACGGAGTCGGTGTCGAAGCTGCCGAGCGCGTCCAGCAGATAGCCGGGGTTGAACGCGACCGTCATCGACTCCGTGCCCTCCAGGAGCGCCGGAAGCCGCTGGGAGGCCACGTCGTCCTCGTACCCGGCCCGGAGCTGGACGGTGTCGCCGGCGAAGGCGAGCTGGACCGGGCTGTCGCCCTCCGCGACCACCGCGACCCGCTTCACGGCTTCCAGGAGCGGAGCCCGCTCGGTCACGGCGACGGCGTGCTCGCCCAGGGAGAAGAGCTTGTCGTGGCGGGGGAGCCGGCCGTCGAGCAGTCGCGTCGTCGTCCGTGTCCCGTCGCTCTCGAAGCCGATCGAACCGGCGTCCAGGGCGAGCCGGACCGGTCCCGCCGTCGTCAGGGAGCGGGCGATCTCGGTCAGCCGGCGCGCCGGTACGACGACGTCCGCGCCCTCGGTCTCCTCGGAGACCGTGTCCCCGCCCTCCGGCTTCCACTCCAGGGTGCGGACCGCGTAGCGGTAGCGGTCGGTCGCGGCCAGCGTCATCGCCGTACCGTCCAGGGCCAGCCGTATCCCCGTCAGGACCGGCAGGGAGTCGTCCCGGCCCGCCGCCACCGCCACCTGTCCGACGGCCTGTGCGAACGCCTCGGCGTCCACCACGCCCCGGAACGCGGGCAGCCCGGGCTGGGCCGGATAGTCGTCGAGCGGCAGCAGGGAGAGCCCGAAGCGCGCCTCCCCTCCGGTCACCGAGAGGCGCGCCCCCTGGACCGCGCACTCCACGACGCCCCGGGGCAGCACCTTGCAGATGTCGAGCAGCCGCCGCCCGAGGACCAGCGCCCTGCCGTCCCGTGCGGTGTCGGCCTCGACCTCGATGCGCGCCGACGCCTCGTAGTCGAGGCCGGAGACGCGCAGCCGGCCGCCGCCCGCCTCCAGGAGGAGTCCGCCGAGTACGGGCACGGGCGACCGGGCGGGCAGCACACGGGCGGCCCAGGCCACGGCGTCGGTCAACTCACTGCTGTCGATGCGGAATTCCATGGCGCCGACGCTAGCGGTGGCCACTGACAACGCCCCGCGACGCCGAGCGCCCGCCCTCCGTCGTGACGGAGAGGCGGGCGCGCTCGTGGTGCGGGGACGAGCCGTTCGGAGGGCCGAAGGCTCAGGCGGCGTTCTTGATCGCGGAGATGTCGAAGTTCAGCTTCACCTTGTCGCTGACCATCACACCGCCGGTCTCCAGGGCCGCGTTCCACGTCAGGCCCCAGTCGGAGCGGAGGATCTCGGCCGAGCCCTCGAAGCCGACGCGCTCGTTGCCGTAAGGGTCCGTGGCCGTGCCGTTGAACTCCAGGTCGATGGAGAGCGGCTTCGTGACGTCCTTGATGGTGAGGTCACCGGTCACGCGGTACTTGTCGCCGCCCAGCTGCGCGGCCTCCGTGGAGCGGAAGGTCATCAGCGGGAACTGCTCGGCGTCGAAGAAGTCGCCGCCGCGCAGGTGGCCGTCGCGGTCGCCGATGCCCGTGTCGACGGAGGCGATCTTGACGTCGATCGAGGCCGTGGACGCCCCCGGGTTCGAGCCGTCGAGCTTCAGCGTGCCCTCGTGCTCGCCGAAGGTGCCGCGCACGTTGGTGACCATCGCGTGACGGACGGTGAAGCCGATGCTGCTGTGCGCCGGGTCGATCGTGTAGTCGCCGGTCAGCGCGGCGAGCGCCGGGTCGACGGGGAGGGTGGCGACGGCGGTGTCGTTCTTGCGGCTGAAGATGCCCATGACCTGCTCCTTGGGGACGGTGCGCGGATGCGGCGCGCTGGCTGGATGCCATTTGTTGAAGCTTCAACGAGAACGACAGTAACCCTATTCCATTCAACTTTCAACATCCTGGTGGGATGTTTTCCCGGGTTCACCCGAAAGACGCCGAGGCCCTCTGGCGTACGCGCGTAGAACTGCGGCACCATCTCCCTGCTCCACCTGCACAGCCGTCCCCACCGTCACGGTCACCAGCAGGAGGCAACCCCCGATGAAGCTCCGCTCCGTCCTCACCGCGCTCGCCCTGGTGCTCGGCGCCCTCTTCGCCCCCGGCGTCGGCGTCCTCGGCGGCGCCACCGACGCCCAGGCCGCCACCAAGATCAGCCACGCCACCGCGACCTCGATGTTCCGCAACGCCGGAATCACCTGGTCCTCGTCCGGCGGCTGCTCCGACCGCAACAACCCCACCTGCACCTCGTTCGAGCAGCTCAACCTCGCCACGGCACAGGGCGCCCAGACCCTCAGGAGCGCCAGCGGCTGCGCGCTCAACATCACCGGCGGCACCGAGACGGGCCACGCCGGCGGCACGTACTCCCACTGGAACGGCTACAAGCTCGACTTCAGCAAGTACACGTGCGTCGGGAACTACATCAAGAACACCTTCACCTACATCGGGGTGCGCGGCGACGGCGCTCCGCAGTGGAAGTCCGGCGCCGGCAACATCTACGCCGACGAGGGCAACCACTGGGACGTGACCTACTACAACTGCGGCGGCTGCTGACCGTCGTACCCGCGCCAAGAAGCCCCCTTCGACGGTCACTTGGCGGATTCCAGCAGTCGTCGCAACACAGAGGCTGTAGGTGCGGTCAGGGTGGATGGCGCTCGGTGGTCGACGAAGCCTGGCCCGGCCCGGGGCCGGGATGTGTGGGCCGGAAGCCGGTCCCGGATATCGTGGCCATTCAGCGCGATGGCTCGACCAGGAGTTGGTGAGCTGAGAGGCGGGCCAAGTGACTGCTGTGACTCGTTTGGTCACTTATGTCGATCTGGACAAGGCTGCCACAGACGCTCAGCACACGTCGGTGACCGCGCGGCTTGAGGCTGTACTCGCAGATGACCGCAGCCTGGTGCTGCTGAACGACCGGGGGTGGAGTTGGACCGCATCGGCTCCCACGGACGCCTGGTCGCACATTTCGGCCGAGGAAATCGAGGAGGAGGCCCGGACGGTGGTCGGGCCGGACGAGCCGACCGGTGGCGAAACACACGAGCAGGTGGCGGCCGGCCACTGGAGCTTCCTGGCCGGCATCCTCACGCAGCAGGGTGTGGATGTGGAAGCGCAGGAGCTGGCCGGGCTTTCGCATGATGTTGTGCTGAGCGAACACCTGCGAGCACGGATTCGGGGCCAGTAGGTATCGGCGCTGTACTTCCGCGCCGGAGAGCGATCATGAGTCATTGCCTCATGCAGACGGGGTGATCGGCCGCGCGAGCAGTGCAGCGAGGCGCTCGGCTGGGGTTTCCCGGCCGAGCGTTTTGCGTGGACGTCCGTTGAGTTCGGCAGTGACGGCATCCAGGTGTTCTCGGCTGTGAACGGACAGATCAGTGCCCTTGGGAAAGTATTCAGCCCGCTCACGGGTCAGCTTCCCGCGTCCCCGCGGTGTGCGGATCTTGCGGATCTCGAAGGCCATCGCGTCCCCGGAGGTCGGGTGTTGCGATGATCGCTGGAACTCAAGCTTGGACTAACCGAAGGGGGTTCTTGGACTGGCGGGGCCGCTGGGGCCCGATCTCGTTGACGGTGCCTGGCGGGCAGGGGCCAACTAGTGCGCATGTCCCTCCCCGAGTCCCGAAGAATCCGCGCGGCCTGCGCGCTCGCCGTCGCCTCGTCGGCCGTGTTCGCCCTGGCCGGGCCCGCGCTCGCCACGCCCCCCGCCGCCGTCGCCGCAGCCCCGGCACGCGCCGGCGGCGAGGCCGTGATCGGCTCCGACCAGCTCTCCGTCGCGGTCGCCGAGGACTTCCCGCGCGTCCTCTCGTACACCGACCGCTCCACCGGCGCCCGGCTCCTCGGGAGCACGGCCCCGGTCACCGAGGTCGTCCTCAACGGCACGACGTACGCGGTCCGGGCCAAGGGCGCACCCGTCCTGACCGCCACCAGTGCGGCGTACACCCTCGCCTTCCCCGCCCTGTCCGGCGTCGAGATCGACGCGACACTGAGCGTGCGCGGCCGGGCCACCACCTTCAAGGTCACCGCGGTCCGCGACACGGAGGGCTTCCGGGTCGGCACCCTCGACATACCGGGCCACGACCTCGTCTCCGTCGGTTCGTCCGACACCGGAGCCAGGACCGCCTTCACCCGGCTCGACCCCGACTCCACCCGCACCGCCGACGTCTTCGCCGAGGTCACCGACGCCACCGCCGCCGAGAGCGCCCCCGTCGGAGCGAGTTACGCGATCGTCAACACCGACCGGCTCGCCGCCGCCGTCGAGTCCAACTCCAGCTACGACAAGCCCGCGGGAGCGAGCGCCCGCGACGGCGCCCGCTTCTGGCACCAGGCCCGCAGGACGGCCGTCGAGACCCGCGTCGGCGTCTGGTCCGGCCAGTGGACCTACCGCGGAGAGGGGGCCCCGCGGCCCGAGAGCGGCGACGGCCTCCCCTGGGCCAAGGTCGTCGTCACCCCCGACGCCAACGCCGACGGGAAGACCGACTGGCAGGACGGCGCCGTCGCCTTCCGCACGATCGGCGTCACGGCACCCGGCAGCGCGCAGACCCCCGACCGCGTCATCGCCCACATCCCGTTCAACTTCGCGTCCAACGCCACGCACCCCTTCCTGCGCACCCTCGACGACGTCAAGCGGATCTCGCTCGCCACCGACGGGCTGGGCCAGTTCGCCCTGCTGAAGGGGTACGGCTCCGAGGGCCACGACTCGGCGCACCCCGACTACGGCGGCAACTACAACAAGCGCGCCGGCGGCCTCGACGACCTCAACAAGCTGCTCAGGGAGGGGAAGAAATGGGGCGCCGGCTTCGGCGTCCACGTCAACGCCACCGAGTCGTACCCCGAGGCCAGGAACTTCAGCGAGACCCTGGTCGACAAGACCAAGCCCGGCTGGAACTGGCTCAACCAGAGCTACTACATCGACCAGCGCCGGGACGTCAACAGCGGCGACCTCGCCCGCCGCTTCCAGCAGCTGCGCGACGAGACCGACCGCAATCTGTCGATGCTCTACATCGACGTCTACTACACGCACGGCTGGATCGCCGACACCACGATGCGAGCCGTCCAGGCGCAGGGGTGGAACGTCGCCACCGAGTGGTCGGAGAAGTTCGAGCGCGCCTCCCTCTGGTCCCACTGGGCCAACGACCTGAACTACGGCGGCGCCACCAACAAGGGCCTCAACTCGCAGATCATCCGCTTCATCCGCAACGGCGAGAAGGACGTCTGGAACAACCACCCGGTCCTCGGCCAGACCGCCCTCGAAGACTTCGAGGGCTGGACGGGAGAGACCGACTGGAACCACTTCTACGCCAACATCTGGCAGAAGAACCTGCCCGCCAAGTACCTCCAGCGGCAGGCGATCACCCGCTGGAACGGCGACGACCTCACCTTCACCGGAGGGGTGCGCGGCACCGTCGAGGACGGCCGGCGCACCTTCTACGAGAACGGCCGCAAGGTCCTCGACGGCGAGAACTACCTGCTCCCCTGGGACGGCGGCAAGAAGCTGTACCACTTCAACAAGGCGGGCGGCCGCACCACCTGGGCCGTCCCGGGCACCGGCTCCTACGCCGTGTACAAGCTCACCGACAACGGCCGGGTGAAGACCGCGACCGTACGCCCCGTCGACGGCAGGATCACCCTCGACGCCGTCGCCGGGCAGCCCTACGTCCTCTACCCGAACCGCGCCCCCGAGCCGCGCGACCCCCAGTGGGGCCAGGGGACCCCGGTGGCCGACCCCGGATTCAACGACGCGAGGCTCTCCGCCTGGACCAGGGCCGGCACCGTCGCCCGTGACACCGACGCCCAGGGCCGCAACAGCGCCAGGATGACGGGCCCGGCGACCGCGTCCGTCCAGCAGAGGGTCACCGGCCTCACCCCCGGCGAGCGGTACACCGCCTCCGCCCTGATCGAGGTCGAGGCGGGCAGGACCCGGCCCACCACGCTCTCCGTCGGAGGGGCGTCCGTCACCGTCGAGCGGTCGGCCGTCCAGAACCGGGTCGCCGCATCCGACTGGAACGGCACCCGCCTCCAACGCGCCAAGGTCACCTTCACCGCCCCCGGCAGCGGCTCCACCACGCTCCGGATCGAGGCCGCGAGCGGCAGCCCGGCGGCCGTCCGGATCGACGACGTCCGGATCGTCGCCAACGACCCCGCCACCAAGGCCGGCGCTCTCGTGCACGAGGACTTCGAGGCCGTCGACCAGGGCTGGGGCCCCTTCCTCAAGGGCGACGCGGGCGGCACGAACGACCCGCGCACCCACATCGCCCAGCTGCACACCCCGTACACCCAGGCGGGCTGGAACGGGAAGCTCGTCGACGACGTCATCGGCGGCGCCGAGTCGCTGAAGTCCCACGACGAGAACAGCGGGCTGGTCTACCGGACCGCGCCCTGGACCGTGCCGATGAAGGACGGGCGCGACTACCGCGTCGAGTTCGACTTCCAGTCGAGCCACCCGGGCGCCTACGAGTGGGTCACCGGCTACGACCGTGTGGACGGGACCGCGGTGGAGACGCGCCGTACGCCCGTCGGGCAGCAGAGGAGCACGGGGCACTTCTCCGAGACCGTGACCGCCGGCTGCGGCGACACCTGGACCGGACTGCGCAAGCGCGGGGACGCCCCCGACGGGGCCGACTTCGTCCTCGACGGCTTCACCGTCACCGACCTCGGTCCGGCGCCCGAGAAGGCCGCCTGCGGCACGCTCGCCCTCGACGCCCCGGAGACCCTGGAGCCGGGCCGCCCCCACCAGGTCACGGCCACCTTCGCCAACGACGAGGGCAGCGCCGTCGCCGGGGCCACGGCGGCCCTGGAGCTCCCCGCGGGCTGGACCGCCGAACCGGCGGGGCCGGTCGCCCTCGGCACGGTCGGTGCGGGCGCCGAGGCGACCGCCACCTGGCGGGTGACGCCCCCCGTGGACGCGAAGTACCAGGCGTACCCGCTCGGTTCGACGCTCACGTACACCGTCGGGGGAGAGGCGCGGAAGCTGAGCGCCGCCCTCTCCGTCCGCACCCTGCCTCCGCCGCCCACCGCGGACAGCTGGGCCAGCGATCTGGACTGGACGTCCGCGGCCAGCGGATGGGGACCGGTCGAGCGTGACCTCTCCAACGGCGGGACGGCCGCGGGCGACGGCAGCCCCCTCAGCATCGGCGGAGTGGCGTACGCGAAGGGGCTGGGCGCCCATGCCCCGTCCACGATCCGCTACTACCTGGGCGGGAGGTGCACGTCGCTGACCGCCGAGGTCGGTGTGGACGACGCCCAGGCGAGCCGGGGGTCGGTACAGTTCAGCGTGGTCGCCGACGGCACGGAGAAGGTGAAGTCGCCGGTCCTGAAGGCCGCCGACAGCGCCTGGCGGCTCACCGCCGACGTCACCGGGGCCTCCTATGTGGAGCTGGTGGTCGGCGACGGCGGCGACGGGAACGGCAACGACCACGCGGACTGGGGGAGCGCCCGCTTCCACTGCGGGGGCACCCGGTAGCGGCCGCTCGTCGGACGCGGAGCCCGGTGGAGGCGCCGGGGGGCCCAGAGCCCTCCGGCGCCTTCCCGCTCCGCCTCCGGCCCCGCTCCAGCCTCGGCTCCGGATCACTCCCGGTGCCGCCCGTGTCACGTACGGCGTCCGGGTGTCGTCCCGTGGGGTTGTGTGGAAAGCCTACAAACACATGGGGTGTATGGCTGTTGACTCGGCTCCCTCGTTCGGCGGTTCTGTCTTACTCCACCAGGAATCGACGCGGGAGACTGTACGGAGTGGACGGCGGGATTTGCTTGGTCGACTTCGTAGGGTCGGTACATGACCGTTGTGGACCAGATCTCGAGCGAGCCGACTGACGCGCGTGGCCGTGTGGCCGAACTGCACGCCCTGCGCGAGGAGGCTCGGCGCGGGCCGAGCGAGCGGGCGACCGAGGCTCAGCACGCCAAGGGCAAGCTGACCGCTCGCGAGCGCATCGAGCTGCTGCTCGACCCTGGTTCCTTCAACGAGGTCGAGCAGCTGCGCCGGCACCGCGCCACGGGCTTCGGCCTGGAGGCGAAGAAGCCCTACACCGACGGTGTCATCACCGGCTGGGGCACGGTCGAGGGCCGCACGGTCTTCGTCTACGCGCACGACTTCCGGATCTTCGGCGGCGCCCTGGGCGAGGCCCACGCCACGAAGATCCACAAGATCATGGACATGGCCATCGCGGCCGGCGCCCCGCTGGTCTCGCTGAACGACGGCGCCGGCGCCCGTATCCAGGAGGGCGTCTCCGCCCTCGCCGGCTACGGCGGCATCTTCCAGCGCAACACCCGCGCCTCCGGCGTCATCCCGCAGATCTCGGTGATGCTCGGCCCGTGCGCCGGTGGCGCCGCCTACAGCCCGGCGCTGACCGACTTCGTCTTCATGGTCCGCGAGACCTCGCAGATGTTCATCACCGGCCCGGACGTCGTCAAGGCGGTCACCGGTGAGGAGATCACCCAGAACGGCCTCGGCGGCGCGGACGTGCACGCCGAGACGAGCGGCGTGGCGCACTTCGCGTACGACGACGAGGAGACCTGCATCGCCGAGGTGCGGTACCTCCTGTCGATGCTGCCGCAGAACAACCGCGAGAACCCGCCGACCGTGGCCTCCGAGGACCCGGCCGACCGCCGCTCGGACGTCCTGCTCGACCTGGTCCCGGCCGACGGCAACCGTCCGTACGACATGCACAAGGTGATCGAGGAGCTCGTCGACGAGGGCGACTTCCTGGAGATCCACGAGCGCTGGGCCCGCAACATCATCTGCGCGCTGGCGCGCCTCGACGGCCAGGTCGTCGGCATCGTCGCCAACCAGCCGCAGTCGCTGGCGGGCGTGCTGGACATCGAGGCCTCGGAGAAGGCCGCCCGATTCGTCCAGATGTGCGATGCTTTCAATATCCCGATCGTCACCCTTCTGGACGTACCCGGCTTCCTGCCGGGCGTCGACCAGGAGCACGGTGGAATCATCCGCCACGGCGCGAAGCTGCTGTACGCGTACTGCAACGCGACCGTGCCCCGGATCAGCCTCATCCTGCGCAAGGCGTACGGCGGCGCGTACATCGTCATGGACTCCCAGTCCATCGGCGCCGACCTGACGTACGCCTGGCCGACCAACGAGATTGCGGTGATGGGCGCCGAAGGTGCCGCCAACGTCATCTTCCGCAAGCAGATCGCCGAGGCCGAGGACTCCGAGGCCATGCGGACGCGCATGGTCAAGGAGTACAAGGCCGAGCTCATGCACCCCTACTACGCGGCGGAGCGCGGACTGGTCGACGACGTGATCGACCCCGCAGAGACGCGCGAGGTCCTCATCAGGTCCCTCGCGATGCTCCGCACCAAGCACGCCGACCTGCCGTCCCGCAAGCACGGCAACCCGCCTCAGTAAGAGGAGCCACAGACGTGACCACGCCTGCCACAGCCAACCTTCTCCGAGTCGAGAAGGGCCACGCCGACCCCGAGGAGCTGGCCGCGATCACCGCGGTGCTGCTCGCCCGCGCGGCCGCCAAGCCCACCGAGACGTCCGCGCACGGCCGCTCCACGGCCGGCTGGCGCCGCCTGGAGCGCCAGTCGGGCTTCCGCCCCTCCCACTCCTGGCAGGGCTGACCCCAGCCGCACCGAAGGCCCCCGCTCCGACACGGAGCGGGGGCCTTCGGCGTTCCCGCGACGCACCCACCCGTCGGGCCCGTCCCCGCGCGCGAGCACGGCATCGGCCCGCCGCCCCCGCGCAAGCGCGAGCACGGCAAAGGCCCGCCGCACCGGAACGGTGCGGCGGGCCCTCCGCACGGGCGGCCCGTCGGGGACTACCGCAGGCGGGCCATGAGCGCGTGCTCGACCAGGGTGATGAGCGCGCTCTTGGCGTCCGCGCGGTGGCGGGCGTCGGTGGTGATGATCGGAGTGTCCGGACCGATCTGGAGGGCCTCGCGGACCTCCTCCGGGTTGTACGGCTGGTGGCCGTCGAAGCCGTTCAGGGCGATGACGAACGGCAGGCCGCTGTTCTCGAAGTAGTCGACGGCCGGGAAGCAGTCGGCGAGCCTCCGGGTGTCGACCAGAACGACGGCGCCGATCGCGCCGCGGACCAGGTCGTCCCACATGAACCAGAAGCGGTCCTGACCGGGCGTACCGAAGAGGTACAGGATCAGGTCCTGGTCCAGGGTGATACGGCCGAAGTCCATCGCGACAGTCGTCGTCGTCTTGTCGCCGGTGTGCGTGAGGTCGTCGATGCCCGCGGACGCAGACGTCATCACGGCCTCGGTACGCAGCGGGTTGATCTCCGAGACGGCGCCGACGAACGTGGTCTTGCCCACGCCGAAGCCACCCGCCACCACGATCTTCGCGCTGGTGGTTGAACGGGCCGCGCCGCCGCTAGAGCTTGCGAAGTCCACTGAGCACCCTTTCGAGCAGTGTCACGTCTGGCTGACCGCCGGCGGCCTCGTCGCCGCCGGGCTGGTGGATGGCGACAAGTCCGGCCTCGGCCAGGTCGGCGACGAGAATCCGGGCAACGCCGAGGGGAATGGAGAGAAGTGCCGAGATCTCCGCCACCGACTTGATCTCGAAGCACAGTCGGCAGATCCGCTGGTGCTCGGGCAACTGCCCCTGCAACCGGGCCGGATCGGCCGTCGTACTGACCAGCGCCTCGATGGCGAGCTGGTAACGCGGCCGGGTCCGGCCGCCGGTCATCGCATACGGGCGCACCAGCGGGTTGTTCCCGCCGGAAGCGCTGGAACCGCCGGAACCGCCCGCACCCCTGCGCGCGGCGCCCGGCGCGCCGACCGGAGCCGGCTGCTGGGCCTGAGGCTGCTGGTAGGGCTGTGCTGCGCCCTGTCTGCTCGGGGCGGAGGGAAAGTTGAACCGGTTCTGCGCGGTGTCGCCGTGCGGCTGCGATCCGTCAAAACCGTTGTAAGGGCGTCCGCCCGGGGGTGTACCCACGTCTCCTCCTCCGACTGCCTCGCGGTCCATGTCCCTGTGGAGCCGCGCCACCGCACCTTACGGTGCGGTGGCGTGAAACGCACTGTCTGTCTGTTAGTTGAGAAGACTTCCCTGAAGCTCCGCCCGGAGGTCAGGAGTCAGAACACTGCCCGCGCGGTCGACGAGCAGAGCCATCTCGTAGCCCACGAGACCGATGTCGGCCTCCGGGTGCGCGAGCACGGCCAGCGAAGAGCCGTCCGAGATCGACATGATGAAGAGGAAGCCCCTCTCCATCTCCACGACGGTCTGGTTGACCGCACCGCCCTCGAAGATGCGGGACGCGCCCGCGGTCAGCGAGGTCAGTCCGGAGGCGACGGCCGCCAGCTGGTCGGCGCGGTCCCGGGGGAAACCCTCGGACATCGCCAGCAGGAGTCCGTCGGCGGAGACCACCACGGTGTGGGACACCCCGGGGGTGTTGTCCACGAAGTTGGTGATCAACCAGTTCAGATTCTGCGCCGCCTGGCTCATGCTCACACTAACGCTCCTGGTTGTAGGTACTACCCGGGCCGAGGCCCGATCCGTTCGTGTCCGTTCCCGCGGTGCGTCCCTGCTGGACACCACGGCGCAGGTTGCTCAACCTGCCCCGCACGTCCTCGGGGGCGCGGGAGACCTGGGGGCCGCCCTGCGGGGTCTGCTCCGCCGTGCCCTCGACCAGATTGGCCTTGGGGACGCGCTTCGGAAGACCGGACGAGGTGACCCCGCCCGCCTTCGGGTCGCGGAGCTTCTCGGCCCGCTGCCAGCGCTCGTCGTTCGTCGAGCGCCATTCCTCGGTGCCGTCGGCTTGGTTCTGCTGCACCGGCTGCTGGACCGCCCGCGTGGGCAGACCCTGCTGCGCGGACTGCGAGCCCTGCGCCGCGATGCTGCCACGGCGCGGCAGACCGGCGTCGGTCATCGCGTGGCCGGCGTCCGGGGTGGGGTTCGGCGTGGGACCCGGACGGTCGAAGCCTACGCGCTCGGGGGCCGGTTCGGGAGCGCCGTGAGCAGATTCCGAATCCACACCGTACGACTGCTGGTAGCCACCCTGGTACGCACCCTGATCCTGCCAGTCACCCTGGTGGGCCTGGGGCTCGTACGCGTTGTCGTACTGCGCCTGGCCGTTCTCCTGGCCCTGATAGGCGGGTTCCGCATAGCCCTGCTCGGCGTACCCGCCGACGGGCTGACCGTAGGCGTCGTAGCCCTGGTCCTGGTAGGCGTAGCCGTCCTGCTGCGGAGCCTGGTCGGAGTAGTCGGGAGCGTACTCCTGGACGTACTCCTGCTCCTGTGCGTACTCCTGCTCGTACGGCTGCTGCTGCCCGTCTACCTCGTCGCGGTAGAGCGGACGCTCACCGCCGTGGGCCTGCGACTCCAGGGCCGCCCTGCGCTCCTCGCGCATCAGCGAACGGTTCACCGGGTCGAGCTGGCGGTCGTCCGTCTGCTCGTAGCGGGAGTCGTCGAAGCCGAGCTCCGCCGCGGTCCGCATCTGCGGCTGCGCGGGCTCGAAGGCGTGCTGCTGCTGTTGCGGGATGATCTGCGAGACCGTGAAGTCGTTCTCGGGGAGCTGCTCGCCACCACCACCGTGGGTGATCGCGTCCGGCAGCATGACCAGGGAGGTCGTGCCGGCCTGCTCGCCCGAGGGGCGGAGCTGGACGCGGATGCCGTGCCGGTCGGCCAGCCGGCCGACCACGAAGAGGCCCATGCGCTGCGAGACGGCGGCGTCCACGGTCGGCGGGTTGGCCAGCTTGTGGTTGATGTCCGCGAAGTCCTCGGCGGTCAGGCCGATGCCCTTGTCGTGGATCTCGACCATCACGCGGCCGTCGGGCAGTCGGGTCGCGGTGACGCGGACCTTGGTCTGCGGCGAGGAGAACGTGGTGGCGTTCTCCAGGAGCTCGGCGAGCAGGTGCACGAGGTCGGTCACGGCCTGGCCGTGGATCTCGGCCTCCGGGACACCGGCGAGCTCGATGCGCTCGTACTGCTCCACCTCGGAGGAGGCGGCGCGCATGACGTCGACGAGCGGCACCGGCTGGTCCCAGCGGCGGCCCGGCTCCTCGCCGGCGAGGACGAGGAGGTTCTCGCCGTTGCGGCGCATACGGGTGGCCAGGTGGTCCAGACGGAAGAGGTTCTCCAGCTGGTCCGGGTCGGCCTCGTTGTTCTCCAGGTCGGTGATGAGGGTCAGCTGGCCCTCGATCAGCGACTGGTTGCGGCGCGAGAGGTTGGTGAAGATCGCGTTGACGTTGCCCCGGAGCATGGCCTGCTCGGCGGCGAGCCGGACGGCCTCACGGTGGACCTGGTCGAACGCGCGGGCGACCTCGCCGATCTCGTCCTGGGAGTCGATCGGGATGGGCTGGACCCGGGTGTCGACCCGGCCCGGCTCGGTACGGGACAGCTGGTCGACGAGCATCGGCAGACGCTGCTCGGCGATGGCGAAGGCGGCGGTGCGCAGCTCGCGCATCGAGCGGCTCATCTGGCGCGCCATCATCCCGGCCAGGATGAAGGCCGCGAGGAGGGCGATGACGACGATGCCACCGTTGACGAAGGCGTCCGTCTTGGCGTCGGAGGAGATGTTCGCCGCCTCGGCCACGGCCTTGTCGACGAGCTCCTTCTCGACCGTGGTGTAGCCGTCGAACTTGCCGGTGGCCACGGCCATCCAGGTGTCGGCGGTGATCTGCTTCTGCTTCAGGGCGGCGATCGCGTCGGCGTCGGGGGCCGCGCCGATCTCCTTGACCACACCGGTGAAGACGGAGCCGTCCTGGCCCTTCGGCAGCGTGACGCCCGCCTGCTGCATCTTCTCGGCGCCGTCCTTGGCCTTCTCGGTCATGACCTGCTTCAGGCGGTCGACGTCCGCCTGGGTACCACCGGAGTTGTACTCGCCGAGGGCGATCTGCTCCAGGTAGTTGTACGAGTTGAAGGCCACGGACTGCTGGGCGAAGATCTTCTCGTCCTGGCTGGGCCGGACGAGGAGCTGGGTGCCGATCGAGCGCTGCAGCGACTCGGCCGCCTTGGCGAGCTGGACGGCGTAGAGCGTACGGCCGTAGGCGGTGACGTTGCCGGTGCCGAGGCCGAGCTCGTTGGAGAACTCCATCAGGAAGTGCTGGACGCCCGTGTACCCGAGCTGGGTGTTCACGGGGTCGAGGGCCTTGG
This sequence comes from Streptomyces sp. NPDC047971, assembly GCF_040653355.1. Classification (NCBI taxonomy): domain Bacteria; kingdom Bacillati; phylum Actinomycetota; class Actinomycetes; order Kitasatosporales; family Streptomycetaceae; genus Streptomyces; species Streptomyces sp. NPDC047971. The sequence continues at coordinate 141,107 of NZ_JBEZNW010000013.1, forward strand.
TGTAGGCGACCTGGCGGAGCTTCGCGAGCTTCGGCTCCTCGTCCCTGAACAGCTTCAGGCGGCGCTCCAGGCCCTCGCCCTCGGGCATGTTCTTGGCGGCCTCGTCGAACTTGACCTTGGCGGCGTCGGTGGCCGCGTAGGCCTGGGCGACCTCGTCGCTCTTGCGGTCCTCGGGGGTCCTCGCCTTGAGCAGCGGAGTGGCGGTGAGGTCACGCTCGTTGAGCAGCGCCTGGCTGTACTCCGAGGCGGCGCGCACGATCAGCGCCGTCTTCTCGGCGTTCTGGGCCTCCTGCCAGGTGTCGATCGACCCCTTCACCTGGAAGCCGCCCATGACGAGGCCGACCAGCACGGGTATGAGGAGGATCGCGTTCAGCCTGGTCGGTACTCGCCAGTTGCGCGGGGACAGCTTGCTGGAGCTGCCCTTGCCGTTGCCGGCCTGGGGCGTCACCGGCGGTTCAGCGGGCGTCGCCACCGTGCGTGCCGGCGGCGTGAAGTTGCCTCGCGCCTGCTGCTCCGCGGAGCTTTCCTTGCTTCGCCTCACTCGACCAACAACCTCTCGGCGTCGGCACCTACGTTGTGCCGGTGTTTCGTTCAGGGCCGTACTACTCGGGAGTTCATGAATTGCAGCACGTGAAGGGTGTCCCCTCCAAACAGCCCTGAGCACTGGTTTTGGCCACGCGGAGCCCAAGATAAAACGGGCATAAAGAACGAGCCCCGCCAAAAAGCGAGGCTCATGTGAGCGCAGCGGTACCGATCGGATGCGTCGGGTGTCCGAGGGGCCGTAATTCTCATTCGAAACGTTATGAACACGGGGGCGGGCCGTGTCGAACGACACAGACCGCCCCCCAAGAGGCGTACGACAACTTCCGTAGAAGATCGCCTATTTGAGTCGTGCCATCAGCGCATGCTCGACGAGCGTGATCAGGGCGCTCTTGGCGTCCGCGCGGTGGCGGGCGTCGGTGGTGATGATCGGGGTGCCCGGACCGATCTGGAGCGCCTCGCGGACCTCGTCGGGGGTGTACGGCTGATGCCCCTCGAAGCCGTTCAGGGCGATGACGAACGGCAGGCCGCTGTTCTCGAAGTAGTCGACGGCCGGGAAGCAGTCGGCGAGCCGCCGGGTGTCCACGAGCACGACGGCGCCGATGGCACCGCGGACCAGGTCGTCCCACATGAACCAGAAGCGGTCCTGACCGGGCGTACCGAAGAGGTACAGGATCAGGTCCTGGTCCAGGGTGATACGGCCGAAGTCCATCGCCACCGTCGTGGTGGTCTTCCCACCAGTGTGCGTCAGATCGTCGATCCCGGCCGAGGCCGAGGTCATGACGGCCTCGGTACGCAGCGGGTTGATCTCCGAGACGGCGCCGACGAACGTGGTCTTGCCCACGCCGAAGCCACCGGCCACCACGATCTTCGCGCTGGTGGTCGACCTGGCCGCGCCGCCGCCGTTAGAGCTTGCGAAGTCCACTGAGCACCCTTTCGAGCAGTGTCACGTCCGGCGTGCCGCCGGCCTCTCCGTTGCCCGGCTGGTGGATCGCCACCATGCCCGCCTCCGCCAGGTCGGCGACGAGGATCCGGGCGACGCCGAGCGGCATGGACAGCAGTGCCGAGACCTCGGCCACCGACTTGACCTCACGGCACAGATGGCAGATCCGCTGGTGCTCGGGGAGCAGTGTCGAGAGGTGCGCCGGGTCGGCCGTGGTGCTGACCAACGCCTCTATGGCGAGTTGGTAGCGCGGCCGGGTCCGGCCGCCGGTCATCGCGTACGGACGCACCAGCGGCTGGTCGCCTTCATGTCCGTACGACTCATCCAGTGAGGAGCCGTACGGATCGTGAGAGGCGGGGGGCGGGGTCATGAATCCTCCGGGCGTGACGGCACGGGTGGGATGCCGTCTGATGGGGCCGGTGGGGGGCCGGATGGGGGCGGCCGGACGGTGTGTGATCCCAGGGCGGCACGGAGGGGCGTGCCGCCCTGTCGGTGTCTTAGTGCAGGAGGCTTCCCTGGAGCTCGGCACGGAGATCCGGGGTGAGCACGCTGCCGGCCCGGTCGACCAGCAGCGTCATCTCGTAGCCCACGAGGCCGATGTCGCACTCCGGGTGCGCGAGCACGGCCAGTGAGGAACCGTCGGAGACGGACATCAGGAAGAGGAAGCCGCGCTCCATCTCCACGACCGTCTGGGCGACCGGTCCGCCCTCGAAGATCCGGGACGCGCCCGCGGTCAGCGAGGTCAGTCCGGACGCGACCGCCGCCAGCTGGTCGGCGCGGTCGCGGGGGAATCCTTCCGACATGGCCAGCAGCAGGCCGTCGGCGGAGACCACCACCGTGTGGGACACCCCGGGGGTGTTGTCCACGAAGTTGGTGATCAACCAGTTCAGATTCTGCGCCGCCTGGCTCATCGCGCTCAACTAACGCTCCTGCTGGTGGGTCGGGCCGAGACGGAAGCTACCCGTGGTCGAGTTGCCCGCCTGGCGGCCCTGTTGGATACCGCGGCGCAGATTGGTGAGCCGGCCGCGGACGTCATCGGGTGCACGCGAGACCTGAGGGCCGGCCGTGTGGGCCTGCTCCTGCGCGGTTCCGGGTACGAGGTTGGCCTTCGGGACCCGTCGCGGCAGCCCGGAGGTGGTGACGCCACCGGCGGCGGGCTTGCGGACCCGCTCGGCCTGGCGCACCAGTTCGTCGTTGGGAGAGGTCCGCCAGGAGGCGGGGCCGCCCTGCTGCTGACCACCCTCGCCGCCGCCCTGCGCGGCGGGGCGCCGCGGTGCGGGGGAGGAGGGCTGCTGGGGCACGACCGGGGTCTGCGTCGTCTGCTCGGCCGAGCCCTGTCCCTGCTCCTGACCGTGGAACCAGTTGGTCTCCAGCGTGTCGTACAGGGGGGTACGGGCGTCACCCGGGCCGCTCGCCGGAGGCAGGGCCTCGGGCTGACGGGGCTGCTGCAGCTGGGGCTGCTGCGGCTGCTGGGGCAGGTTGCCGGCCGGGCGCGGAGCGCCGTAGTCGCCGCCGCGCGGGTTCTGCCGCTGGTACCCCTGCGGGGCCTGCGGCTGCTGGGGCGCCTGCTGCGGCTGCCCGAAGTCCGGGCGCGGGAACTGCGCGGTGGACGCCGGGTCCTGCGAGGGCTGCTGGAATCCCTGGGGAGCCTGCTGCGGGTTCTGCTGCTGGCGGCCGAGGTCCGGTCGCGGGAACTGGCCGGTGGAGCCGGGACCCTGAGGCGCCGACGGCCGCGGGTACTGGCCCGTGGTCTCCGGCTCCTCGTGACCGCGCGGGGCGTCCATCGGCGACATGTCCTGCTGCGGACGACGGACCGGCTGCGCCTGGTCGTTGCCCCAGCTCGTGGACTGCGGACGCTGCTGCTGCGGGTTGCCTCCGGGCAGCTCGGCGGGCGGGAAGCCGCCCTGGCCCTGGCGACCGCCCTGCGGAGCCTGGTTGCCCTGGCCCCGCTGCGGCTGCTGGGGAGCCTGACCCTGGTTGCCCTTGCCGCCCCAGACGTCCGTACGGGACGGGATGGCGCTCTGCGCTCCGCCGAAGCCACCGGCACCGAGGCCCGGACGCTGCGGCTCCGCGGAGACCTGGGGCATCTGCGAGGTCTGCTGGCCCTGGGGCTGCGGCTGCTGCGGGGCCTGGCCCTGCGGACCGGCCGGACGCTGCGGGCCCTCACGGCCGGGCAGCGCCGCGCGCGGGCCGCTGCCCGCGCCGACCTGACCGCGGGCGGCGCTCGCACCGGCACCGAGCCGGCCGGCCGACGCCGAGGAGGCGGACGGCGCGCCGCCGACGCCGGGACGGCCTCCGGCCGCACCCGGACCGCCGGTCAGGCGGCCACCCGGAGCGGAGGGAGCCTGCGGCATCGCGCCCTGGCCGCCGGGGCCCTGCTTGGGCGCGGGCTTCTTGCCGCCGTGGGCGACGTCGACGGGGAGCATGACGAGCGCGGTGGTGCCGCCGGAGTCCGACGGGCGCAGCTGGATCCGGATGCCGTGTCGCAGGGACAGGCGGCCGACCACGAACAGACCCATGCGGCGGGAGACCGAGACGTCCACGGTGGGCGGCGAGGCGAGCCGCTCGTTGATCGCGGCGAGGTCCTCGGGGGAGAGGCCGATGCCGGTGTCGTGGATCTCGACGAGGACGCGTCCGTCGGGCAGCGCGTGACCGGTGACGCGGACCTTGGTCTGCGGCGAGGAGAAGGAGGTGGCGTTCTCGAGCAGCTCGGCGAGGAGGTGCACGAGGTCGTTGACGACGCGGCCGGCGACCTCGGTCGCCGGGACGGCGGCCAGTTCGATGCGCTCGTACTGCTCCACCTCGGAGGCGGCGGCACGCAGGACGTCGACCAGGGGGACCGGACGGGTCCAGCGGCGTCCCGGCTCCTCACCGGCGAGGACGAGGAGGTTCTCACCGTTACGGCGCATACGCGTCGCGAGGTGGTCGAGCTTGAAGAGCGAGGAGAGCTGGTCCGGGTCGGCCTCGCGGGACTCCAGCTCGGAGATGAGCGACAGCTGACGCTGGATGAGGCCCTGGGAGCGGCGCGAGAGGTTGGTGAACATCGCGTTGACGTTGCCCCGCAGCAGGGCCTGCTCGGCGGCGAGGCGGACCGCCTCGCGGTGCACGTCGTCGAAGGCCGCGGCCACCTGGCCGATCTCGTCCCGGGAGTGCACACCGACGGACTCGACGGAGGTGTCGACGTCCTGCGGGTCGGACTCGGAGAGCTGCTTGACGAGCTCGGGCAGACGGTCCTGGGCGACCTTGGTCGCGGTGTCCTGGAGCCGGCGCAGCGAGCGGATCATGGACCGCGCCACGACGAAGGCGCCGACGAGCGAGACACCGAGGACGAGGAGGATCAGCGCACCGTTGATGATGGCGTCGCGCTGCGACTCGGCGCGCAGCTCACGGGCCTTGGTGTCCATCTGGCCGAGCAGGTTGGCCTCGATGCGGCTCATCGCCACGATCTTGGTGCCGTACTCGTCGGTGAAGTTCAGGTGACCGCGCGGCGTGCTGCCGGCCAGGAAGGTGTCGTTGCTCAGCACCCGGTCCGCGTACTTGTCGGCCGCCTCGATGGAGGGGTTGCCGGTGGTGAGCGAGGCGGTCAGCTCGGCGGCGTCGCCACCGGCCGACTCGTAGATCGTCTCGAAGGACTTGAGCTCGACCTTCTCACCCTGCTGGGCGGCGTAGCCGTAGAGGCGGTCGCCCTGCTCCAGCTTGCCGGGGCGGCTGTCGCCCGAGGGGAGCGCGGAGGCGATGATCGCCTGCTGGACGGAGGCGTACTCCTTGGCGGACGAGAACGCCGCGAGTGCTCGGGTCCGCTTGATCATCTCGGGGTTGCTGGTCGCCTGCGCCATGTCCTGGGAGAGGCTGAGCAGCGAGCGGATCAGTCGGCTGTACGCCTCGACCGTCACCGAGTTGGAGACGCCCTTCTTGTACGCGTCTCCGCGGATGCCACCGAGCTGGACGACCTGGGACGCGATCTGGCTGACGTTCTGCCGGATGCTCTGCAGCGCCTCGTCGCCCTCGGCGGCGGGGATCTCCGAGGTCGCGGCCATGAAGGCCTTCTGGGCGCGGTCCGTCGCCTTGCGCTTGGTGGAGACCTGGTAGTCGCTGGCCGACTTGCCGTTGGCCAGCGGACCGGCGGAGGAATCACGCTCGGCCTGCAGGGCCTGGGCGAGGTCGGTCGCTTCCTGCGTCAGCTTGGTGAGCAGCTGGAGGTGGTCGAGCTGCTCCATGTCCTGGAGCGACTCGCTGATCCGGATGCCGCCGAGGCTGGTGGCCGCGACCACGGGGAGGGTCAGCAGGGCGACCAGACGCGTCGAGATGCGCCAGTTGCGCAGGGCTATTCGCGGCCCGACCTCGTTCGTGGCCTTGGGCTTCGGCGCGGTGGCGGAGGACTCGGTGGCCGAGGTCGTGGCGCCGGAGCGTCCGGACGCGTCACCGCCCTCGCCTGCCGGACCCTTGCCCGGGTTCGGGGCGTGCTGGGCCGAGGAACCGCGATCGGTTCCGGCGCGAGGCTCCTGCTCTGCGGCAGCGTTGCTGCCATCCCTCTTGAATCGTCCCTGCACTAGCGTCGCAACCTCTGGACCAGGCGTCCTTCCGCGTGAACGGAGAAGACGGTGTCGGCGTCTCGGGACGCGGAATGCGCCCCATGGTGGTCGTCGATGACCGGCGCAGTTCCCCCTTCCCCGCCGCTCACCCGGCGCTGCGTTGCGCCCCCTGCGCGCCGGCTTGAAACCCGCGGCGGTGCGTGGAATTCCAGCACAGTGCAGGATCTCCAACAAGGGCCGCGTGTCGGACGTCGGGCGGCATGACAACGCGTGAACATCATGTCACCCCACGTAGAAGATGATCATGGAGGAATCGGACTTATTACTCCCAAAGGCTCATGGAGTCCGAGTGTCCCAGTCGCCATGATCAGGAGCGGAATGAAGCATTCAGTAGTGAAATGTCCGTTTGTTCACCCCCTCTGAGCGGTCCGTTATGCCCGAATCCTCCCAGCCGTGGTGAGCAAACTCACACGTAGATCGTTGTCGCTCCCATGCATTCGAAGGGAATGACACGTTTAGCCTGACGCTTTACAAGACTCCCCGTTCTGTAGAGGCTCCCGTAGACATGAAGACGACGATGCTGCTCCGCTCCACGGCCAACCCCCGCCGCACCACGCTCGCCCACCTCGAGGACGCCGAGCAGCTCGGGCGGGGCGCGCAGCTGGAGCACGTGGCCCAGCTGCCCACGCAGACGGCCAACCCCCGCCGCACCGTCCTCATGACCGCCCCCGAGGCGGCGCAGACCGCACAGTAATACGGCGGGAGCCGCCCCTCACCGCGTTAGCCTGGAGCGTCAGACTCCAGCAAGTACCAAGTGAGGGGCGACAGCACTCGTGCGCATCGCCAGATTCTCCATCGACGGCAATGTCGCCTTCGGCGCCGTCGAGGGCGAGGGAACCGTCGAGTCCGGCGGCCTGGTCCTCGACATCATCAAGGGCATCCCGTACACCGACTTCGAGCTCAGCGGCACCAAGGTCCCGCTCGGCAAGGTACGGCTCCTGCCGCCCGTGCTCCCCAACAAGGTCGTGGCCATCGGCCGCAACTACGCGGAGCACGCCGCCGAACTCGGCAACGAGGTCCCGGAGGTTCCCGTCGCCTTCTTCAAGCCGACCACCTCGGTGATCGGCCCCGGCGACGCCATCGAGTACCCCTCCTTCTCCAACGAGCTGCACCACGAGGCCGAACTGGCCGTGGTCATCGGCCGCATGTGCCGCGAGGTCCCGCGCGAGCGCGTCAAGGACGTCATCTTCGGCTTCACCTGCGCCAACGACGTCACCGCCCGCGACGCGCAGGCCCGCGAGAAGCAGTGGGCCCGGGCCAAGGGTTTCGACACCAGCTGCCCGCTGGGCCCCTGGGTCGAGACGGGCCTGGACCTCGCCGCGGCGAGCGACCTCACCGTCCAGGCCACGGTCAACGGCGAACAGCGCCAGCTCGGTCGCACCAGCGACATGATCCGCTCCATCGAGGACCTGGTCGTCCACATCACCGAGGCCATGACGCTGCTCCCGGGCGACGTCATCCTCACCGGCACCCCCGCCGGGGTCGGCCCCCTCAACGTCGGCGACGAGGTCGCCGTCACCATCGAAGGCATCGGCACTCTCACCAACAAGGTGATCAAGCGTGGCTAACGCGATCCGCGTCCGTTTCTGTCCCTCCCCGACCGGCAACCCCCACGTGGGCCTGGTCCGCACCGCCCTCTTCAACTGGGCCTTCGCCCGGCACAACCAGGGCACGATGGTCTTCCGTATCGAGGACACCGACGCGGCCCGCGACTCCGAGGAGTCGTACAACCAGCTGCTCGACTCGATGCGCTGGCTCGGTCTCGACTGGGACGAGGGCCCCGAGCTCGGCGGGCCCCACGAGCCGTACCGCCAGTCGCAGCGGATGGACATCTACCGGGACGTCGCGGAGAAGCTGCTCGCCGGCGGCCACGCCTACCACTGCTTCTGCACCGCCGTGGAGCTGGAGGCCCGTCGTGACGCGGCCCGCCTGGCCGGCAAGCCCTCCGGCTACGACGGCACCTGCCGCAACCTGAGCGCCGAGCGCATCGAGCGCTACCGCGCCGAGGGGCGCGAGTCGATCGTCCGCTTCAAGATGCCCGACGAGCCGATCACCTTCACCGACCTGGTCCGCGGCGAGCTCACCTTCACCCCGGACAACGTCCCGGACTACGGCATCGTGCGCGCCAACGGCGCGCCGCTGTACACGCTGGTCAACCCGGTCGACGACGCCCTGATGGAGATCACCCACGTCCTGCGCGGCGAGGACCTGCTCTCCTCCACCCCGCGCCAGATCGCGCTCTACAAGGCGCTGATCGAGCTGGGCGTCGCCAAGGAGATCCCCGCCTTCGGCCACCTGCCGTACGTGATGGGCGAGGGCAACAAGAAGCTCTCCAAGCGCGACCCGCAGGCGTCCCTGAACCTCTACCGGGAGCGTGGCTTCCTCCGCGAGGGCCTGCTGAACTACCTCTCGCTCCTGGGCTGGTCGTTCTCGGCGGACCAGGACATCTTCACCATCGAGCAGATGGTCGAGAAGTTCGACATCGCCGACGTCAACGCGAACCCGGCGCGCTTCGACCTCAAGAAGGCCGAGTCGATCAACGCCGACCACATCCGCATGCTGGACGTGAAGGCGTTCGCCGCGGCCTGCGAGCCCTGGCTCCAGGCCCCGCACGCCAACTGGGCGCCCGAGGACTTCGACGCGGCGGCCTGGGAGCGGATCGCCCCGCACGCCCAGACCCGCCTCACGGTGCTCTCGGACATCACCGCCAACGTGGACTTCCTCTTCCTGCCCGAGCCGGTCTTCGACCAGCCCTCGTGGGACAAGGCCATGAAGGGCGAGCCGGCCGCGCTGCTGACCACGGCCCGCGCCAAGCTGGAGTCGGCCGACTGGTCCGACCCCGAGTCGCTCAAGAACGCCGTCCTGGCCGCCGGTGAGGAGCACGGCCTGAAGCTCGGCAAGGCCCAGGCCCCGGTCCGCGTCGCGGTCACCGGCCGCACGGTCGGCCTGCCGCTCTTCGAGTCCCTGGAGATCCTGGGCAAGGAGAAGACCCTCGCCCGCGTCGACGCGGCGCTGGCGAAGCTGGCCGCGTAACGACTTCCGGTACGCGACGAGGCCCCGGCCCCCTGAAGGGGGCCGGGGCCTCGTCGCGTCCGGGAGCGGGCGGTTCAGCCCTTGGCGACGATCGCCCGCGCGGCGGCGATCTTCTTCTCGTGCAGCCCCCGCAGCTTCTGGAGCACAGCGGAGTCCTTCGCGATCATCGCTTCCTGGAGCCGGGACTCCACCGCGAGCCAGGTCTCCGGCAGCCCGGTGTCGTTCTTGCATGCGACATCGGCGACGGCGGTCGCCTTCTCCTCGTCCGTCACCGGCCCCTTCTCGAATTTCTCCACCGTGAAGAGATCAAGCGGCGAGGAGTAGCTGAACCCCTTCTTCGTCATGCAGCCGGACCATTGCGCGAACCCCGCCCGAACGGATTTGTCCTTTTGGGAGTCGACGAAACTCTGCGCCGATATCCGGGTGGCCACCGCGCCGCCCTCCGGATAGTCGTAATCCTTCCGGAAGTCTATGGCGGCTTTCCCGAGGCAGCCTTCCACCAGAATCTTCCGTCCCCGGTACTCGACGGGGCCCGATGTCTTCTCGGCGCCTCGCGTTCCGTACAGGACGACCAGCTCGTCCTTGCCGATTCCGGAGTCCGGAGCCGATTCCCGCACGGGGGGAAGGCGGTATCCGTACCGTGCCGCGGTGCTTTCGTCGGAGAGGCCGTAGCGTCGGTCGAGTGCCTGCGTGGGGGCCGGCCTGACGGGAGGCTCGTAGGCGATCGAGTAGTCGGCCATGCACCGCTTCGCCAGCACCTGCTCGGCCGCCTCGATGACCGCGTAGTCGGCGCTCGTGTAGCTGAAGCGGGCGATGGGAAGCCGGAAGGTGTAGTCCCGGGCGGAGACCGTCGGTTCCGGACCCCGGCTCGCCGCCGGCCGGGCCTGCGGGTCCGCCGCGGCGTTCTGCTCCGGCTCCTGTGCTGTGCACCCGACCAGGGCGAACAGGGTGAGCAGTGGTATCGCCAGACGTCTCATCGTGTCGCTTCCCATGCGGAGCCCCGCGCGGGCGGTCGCCGTCGCGCGGGGCTGTCGTGCGTATTCGGACGCGGCAGCCCGCGTCAGTTGAACATGTGGCAGTTCTGGCCGATCAGGCCGAAGCCCAGCGAGGCGTTCTCGTTGTACGTCTGAACGAGCTGGTTGGCGCTGGTCAGCTTCGCGACCGTGTCGCAGGGACCGTTGTACTGGCTGGAGTAGAAGACCGTGGCGACCTGCATGCTCGCGTTGTAGAAGGAGGCGGCGTTGTTCTTCACCGGCTGCCCCTGACCGGCTCCACTGCTCAGGAACGTGTATCCCGCGAGATTGGAGATGCTGCCCATCTGGCCGCTCTTTCCGGTGAATACGGTCCGCGAACCCTTGAGGCCGGTGTTGTAGTAGAAGTGGCCGCAGTTCGCCTGCGCGTCGACACAGTAGATACCCACATCGGCCTGGGCCGGTGCGACTCCGAGCGCGAGAACGGCGGCGGTGGGCAGCGCGACGGCGAGGGTACGGCGAAGGGCGCTCATGTATTTCTCCACGAGGTTCATGATCACGAGTGAGGCGAACGGAGTGTAGGCGAACGATGAGGACGCGAGTCAAGGCAATTGATCCGGCGGCAGAAATGGAATTCTGGATTCCGATAGGAATTGTTCGTTCCGGCCTTTCCGTCGGCCCCTCGCGTACCGTGGCTCCATGGCCATCCGCGCGGTCCTGTGGGACATCGACGACACACTCTTCGACTACTCCCGCGCCGACCTGGCCGGGATGCGCGACCACCTCGCGGCCGAGGGCCTGGTCGACGGATTCGGCTCCGTCGACCAGGCCCTCCGCCGTTGGCAGGAGCTCACGGTCGTCCACTGGCGCCGCTTCGAGGCCGGCGGGGTGGACTTCCAGGACCAGCGACGGGAGCGGGTGCGCGACTTCCTCGCCGCCCCGGGGCTGACCGCCGCCGAGGCCGACGCCTGGTTCGAGCGGTACGTCGCGCACTACGAGGCGGCCTGGGCGCTCTTCCCCGACGCGCTCCCCGTGCTCGACCTGCTCGCGGGTGACTACCGTCACGCCGTCCTGTCGAACTCCTCGATCCACAACCAGGACCGCAAGCTGCGCGTGCTCGGTGTGCGGGACCGCTTCGAGGCCGTCGTCTGCGCGGCGGAGCTCGGGGTCGCCAAGCCGGCCGCCGAGGCGTTCCACGCCGCCTGCGCCGCACTGGGGCTGGCCCCGGCCGAGGTGGCGTACGTCGGAGACCAGCCCGACATCGACGCCTCGGGGGCGGACGGCGCGGGCCTGCGGGGTATCTGGCTGGACCGGGCCGGCGTCGGCGGCAGGCCCGAGCTCACGCGGATCACCGGCCTCGCTCAGCTCCCCGGACTGCTGCGCGGGGATACCCGTTTTGGAGCGCCGGACACCTTCGGGTAATGTTCTTCCTGCGCCGAGGGGAGCAAGCCGAAAGGCCGAAACCCCCGGAGCACAACCCGAACAAGATCCCCCTCGCCGGGGGTCGAGTTTTGGTGGCCTATGGTGTAATTGGCAGCACGACTGATTCTGGTTCAGTTAGTCTAGGTTCGAGTCCTGGTAGGCCAGCTCGCAGAGCTCATCTGCACGTACGCGGATCTCATCCGCAAAGCCCCCGTTGTGTAGCGGCCTAGCACGCTGCCCTCTCAAGGCAGTAGCGCCGGTTCGAATCCGGTCGGGGGTACAGATCCTTCCCGCGGGATCACCTGGGTCGCACCCGGTGAACCCGATGCAGGATCGCTAGGGCCCCCGTTGTGTAGCGGCCTAGCACGCCGCCCTCTCAAGGCGGTAGCGCCGGTTCGAATCCGGTCGGGGGTACCAACTGGTCTAAACCACCAGTGGCCTATGGTGTAATTGGCAGCACGACTGATTCTGGTTCAGTTAGTCTAGGTTCGAGTCCTGGTAGGCCAGCGCAGTGAACATCACGCGACTCCGTCGTGTGGTGACAAGATCTTGCCCCCGTTGTGTAGCGGCCTAGCACGCCGCCCTCTCAAGGCGGTAGCGCCGGTTCGAATCCGGTCGGGGGTACGAACGGAGAAGCCCTTCCCTTCGGGGGAGGGCTTCTCCGCTTTCCGGTGTCGTACTACACAACTCCGGCCCACCGCTGCGGCGTTGAAGCGGTGGGCCGGGATGTACGTACGGGCAGGAGGGGCGTGAGGTGCGTCAGCCGTTGCGGCGGAGCGCCTCGGAGAGGCGGGCGGCGGCGTCGATGACCGCCTGGGCGTGCATACGGCCCGGGTGGCGCGTCAGGCGCTCGATCGGCCCGGAGACCGACACGGCGGCCACCACGCGGTTCGAGGGGCCTCGTACGGGCGCGGAGACGGACGCGACGCCCGGCTCCCGCTCGCCGATCGACTGCGCCCAGCCGCGGCGCCGTACACCGGAGAGGGCCGTCGCCGTGAAGCGGGCGCCCTGAAGGCCGCGGTGGAGCCGCTCGGGCTCCTCCCAGGCCATCAGGATCTGCGCCGAGGAGCCGGCCTTCATCGTCAGCGTCGAGCCGACGGGGACCGTGTCCCGGAGGCCGGACAGCCGCTCGGCCGCCGCGACGCAGATGCGCATGTCGCCCTGGCGACGGTAGAGCTGGGCGCTCTCGCCGGTGACATCGCGCAGATGCGTCAGTACGGGGCCCGCGGTGGCGAGCAGGCGGTCCTCACCGGCCGCGGCGGCGAGCTCCGCCAGGCGCGGTCCGAGGATGAACCGGCCCTGCATGTCGCGAGCCACCATCCGGTGGTGTTCCAGTGCCACGGCGAGGCGATGTGCCGTGGGTCGTGCGAGTCCCGTCGCCGCGACCAGACCTGCGAGGGTGGCCGGACCGGACTCCAGGGCGCTCAGGACAAGGGCTGCCTTGTCGAGAACGCCCACGCCGCTAGAGTTGTCCATGCAACGATATTCACGTCTCACTCTGTGAAACGCAAGTTCAATTTTCCCTGGATCTTGCGACCCTGGTGAGGCGGCCGCACAACGGCTCGCGAAACGGGTCTCTAGTTGCGCCGACGTAGCCGTCGGCCGGAGGGAAAGCGATGGGTAGGACACTCGCGGAGAAGGTCTGGGACGACCACGTCGTCCGGCGCGCCGAGGGCGAGCCCGACCTCCTCTTCATCGATCTGCACCTGCTGCACGAGGTGACCAGCCCCCAGGCGTTCGACGGCCTGCGCCAGAACGGCCGGCAGGTGCGGCGCCTCGACCTCACCATCGCCACCGAGGACCACAACACCCCGACCCTCGACATCGACAAGCCCATCGCCGACCCGGTCTCGCGCGCCCAGTTGGAGACCCTGCGCAAGAACTGCGCGGAGTTCGGCGTACGGCTGCACCCGCTGGGCGACGTCGAGCAGGGCGTCGTCCACGTCGTCGGCCCGCAGCTGGGCCTGACCCAGCCCGGCACCACCGTCGTCTGCGGCGACTCGCACACCTCCACGCACGGCGCCTTCGGCGCGCTGGCGTTCGGTATCGGCACCAGCCAGGTCGAGCACGTCCTGGCCACCCAGACCCTGCCGCTGGCCCGCCCCAAGACCATGGCGATCACCGTCGACGGCGAGCTGCCCGAGGACGTCACCGCCAAGGACCTGATCCTGGCGATCATCGCCAAGATCGGCACCGGCGGCGGCCAGGGCTACATCCTGGAGTACCGCGGCTCCGCCATCGAGAAGCTCTCGATGGAGGCCCGGATGACCATCTGCAACATGTCGATCGAGGCCGGCGCCCGCGCGGGCATGATCGCCCCCGACGCGACCACCTTCGCCTACCTGAAGGGCCGTGCCCACGCCCCCGAGGGCGAGGACTGGGACGCCGCCGTCGCGTACTGGGAGACCCTGAAGTCCGACGAGGACGCGGTCTTCGACGCCGAGGTCGTCATCGACGCCGCCTCCCTGGCGCCGTTCGTCACCTGGGGCACCAACCCCGGCCAGGGCGCGCCGCTTTCGGCGAACGTCCCCGACCCGGCTTCGTACGAAGACGCTTCGGAGCGCCTGGCCGCCGAAAAGGCCCTGGAGTACATGGGGTTGACCGCCGGGCAGCCGCTGCGGGACATCAAGGTCGACACCGTCTTCGTAGGCTCCTGCACCAACGGCCGCATCGAGGACCTGCGCAACGCCGCCGCCCTGCTGGAGGGCCGCAAGGTCGCCGAGGGCGTCCGGATGCTGGTCGTCCCCGGCTCCGTCCGGGTGGCCCTGCAGGCCGTCGAGGAGGGCCTGGACAAGGTCTTCAAGGAGTCCGGCGCCGAATGGCGGCACGCGGGCTGCTCGATGTGCCTGGGCATGAACCCCGACCAACTGGCGCCCGGTGAGCGCTCCGCGTCCACCTCCAACCGCAACTTCGAGGGTCGGCAGGGCAAGGGCGGCCGTACCCACCTGGTCTCCCCCCAGGTCGCCGCCGCCACCGCCGTACTGGGCCACCTGGCCTCCCCGGCCGATCTGTCCGACGTCGCTACGCCCGCGGGGGTCTGAGGAACCATGGAAGCTTTCACCACGCACACCGGCCGGGCCGTCCCGCTGCGCCGCAGCAACGTCGACACCGACCAGATCATCCCGGCGCACTGGCTGAAGAAGGTCACCCGCGACGGCTTCGAGGACGGGCTGTTCGAGGCCTGGCGCAAGGACTCCGAGTTCGTGCTCAACCGCCCCGAGCGGCAGGGCGCCACGGTCCTGGTGGCCGGCCCCGACTTCGGCACCGGCTCCTCCCGTGAGCACGCCGTCTGGGCGCTGCAGAACTACGGCTTCAAGACCGTCATCTCCTCCCGGTTCGCCGACATCTTCCGCGGCAACTCGCTGAAGAACGGCCTGCTGACCGTCGTCCTGGACCAGAAGACCGTGGACGCGCTCTGGGAGCTGACCGAGGCCGACCCGACGGCCGAAATCACCGTTGACTTGGAGCGCCGGAAGGTGCTGGCAGCCGGGATCGACGCCGACTTCGAGCTGGACGAGAACGCCCGCTGGCGTCTGCTGAACGGTCTGGACGACATCAGCCTCACCCTTCAGAACGAAGCCGACATCGCGACCTACGAGGCGGCCAGGCCGACCTTCAAACCGCGTACAATTACGGTCTGAGCAGCGCTTTTCCACGACTGCGCCCCCCACCTTCCGGTGGGGGGCGCAGTCGCTTGTTGAGACCCCGTCGGGCGACAACTCGCCCTAGATGGCACAATCGGTGCATGGAACGCGACAGCCAACTCGAGCTCTACGAGGCAGTCGCCGCCCGATTGAAGGAAGCGCACACAAGAGTGCGCGAACTGCAAGTCCCGGAGGGCGTAAGGATGGCGCTGTCCCGGAAGCTGCTGGTCGTCACGGCAGCGGCGAAGCACGATCTCGCGGACGCGGCGACGCGTCTCGACCGGTTGATGAAGGACCTCGATGAGGGCCGATTCCCTGAAGACGACTGACACCAGGAACTCCGCAACGGCACTTCCGCGTTGCGGCACTAGGGTGATTAGCCCGTTTCGTGTTTGATTTGCGGTATATACATGCCTAACGTGCGAAAAAGCTTGAACACTTTCGTTCTGGCAATGTCTCCGAAGGGGAAGACGTGAACAAGGCGCAGCTCGTAGAAGCGATTGCCGACAAGCTCGGCGGCCGTCAGCAGGCCGCGGACGCTGTCGACGCGGTGCTGGACGCGATCGTGCGTGCCGTGGTCGGCGGGGACCGGGTCTCGGTCACCGGCTTCGGCTCGTTCGAGAAGGTCGACCGTCCGGCCCGGTACGCCCGTAACCCGCAGACGGGTGAGCGCGTGCGGGTCAAGAAGACCTCGGTGCCGCGCTTCCGTGCGGGTCAGGGCTTCAAGGACCTGGTCAGCGGCTCGAAGAAGCTCCCCAAGGGTGGCGAGGTCTCCGTCAAGAAGGCGCCCAAGGGCAGCCTGACCGGCGGCGCTTCCGCGACCGTGAAGAAGGCCGCCGCCAAGAAGGCCACCACCGCCAAGAAGGCGGCCGCCAAGAAGGCCACCGCCAAGAAGACCGTGGCGAAGAAGACCACCGCGGTCAAGAAGACCACGGCCGCGAAGAAGACCACCACCGCGGCGGCGAAGAAGACCACGGCGGCCAAGAAGGCCACCCCCGCGAAGAAGACCACCACCGCGGCGGCGAAGAAGGCCACCGCCAAGAAGACCGCGCCGGCGAAGAAGGCCACGGCCAAGAAGGCGCCCGCCAAGAAGACGACGGCGCGCAAGACCACCGCCAAGAAGGCCGCCGCGAAGAAGTAGAAGTAAGCGGCGCAGGGGCCATTGGCCACTCACACGCCGGGCCGGGCTCCCCTCGGGGAGCCCGGCCCGCGGCGCGTTCGCGCCCCTTTCGGCCCATTCGGGCCGATCTCCTCGCCCCCTCCGGCCGGTTCGGCCCGGCCGAGCCGATCGTTCAGAGGGTCTGCAGCGTCACCAGGGTGATCCGCATTTCGCCGTCGGCGGCCGGTCCGGCCTCCGTCTCGATCCGCACCCGCTGCCCGGGACGCAGCAGCAGCAACCCGCCCGCGTCGAAGGCGTCGGCCCCGAACTCCACCGGGGTGCCGTCGTCGAGCAGCACACTGCCGCTGCGGGTCTCGGGGTCGTACGTGTACGCGGTCGCCTGCATGTCCGCAGCCTATCCGGCCGGATGGAAGCGATGGGCCGCCGTCCGAGGGCCGACCCCCAGCGCCCACGCGGCCGCCAGATCCTCGCCGGTGTCCACGTCCCGGCGTACGGAATCCACCCCCGCCAGCCGTATTTCCACCGCCCCCGAAGACAAATGCCGGCGCCGCGAAGCGCCCCCGAATGCAGGTGCCAATTCCACTCCCGGGCCCGCCGAGAGGAATGTCGTACCGATTTCGGCGGCATCCGCGAGAAATGTCCGGGGGAATTCGCCGGCGGCGTCCAGGACCAGGGCCAGCTCGCCCGGGCGCAGCGCGGGCAGGTCCGCGTTGAGCGCCGCGATCCCCGCCTCCGGCCGGGACTCCCGTACCGTCCGCGCCCCGTGCGCCAGCGCCGCGTTCAGTCCTGAACCCGGGGAGTCGGGCACGATCCGCGCGCCGAGCGCCGCCAGCGCCACCGCGGCCACCGGATCGTCCGTGACGACCGCCACATCCCGCACCCGCCCGCATTCCAGCGCCGCGGCCACCGTGTCCTGCGCGAACGCCAGCGCGAGGCGGGGGCGCAGCAGTGCCCCGGCGGCCGCGGCGAGCCTGCTCTTCGCCCGCGCGAGGGGCTTCAGGGGGACGACCAGGGACCAGCCGCCGTCCGGATCGGTGTTCATCGGGGCCCATTCTGTCCCCACACCGCCGGGATGATCGACGGGCCGTAGGGGCCGGTGCCCGGCGGCCGCCCGATCCCGGGGCGTACGGTGTTCTCGACAGACCAGGAGCATGGGGCGACACTTGACCCCCTGCACGCCAGTCCCAGAGGAAGGTGCACGAGTGTCCCGCCGCAGAATCGGCTTCTGGTACCGCCTGGCGGCGGTCATCGCTAAACCGCCGCTGGTGGTTCTGTTCAAGCGGGACTGGCGCGGAACGGAACACATTCCGGCCGACGGCGGATTCATCACCGCCGTCAATCACAACTCGTATCTGGACCCGCTGTCCTACGCGCACTACCAGTACAACACCGGACGCGTCCCGCGCTTCCTCGCCAAGGCCGCCCTCTTCAAGGGCTCGTTCGTCGGCACGATGCTCCGGGGCACCGGTCAGATCCCCGTCTACCGCGAGACGACCAACGCGCTGGACGCGTTCCGCGCCGCCGTCAACGCCATCGAGCGCGGCGAGTGCGTCGCCTTCTACCCCGAGGGCACCCTCACCCGGGACCCCGACATGTGGCCCATGGCGGGCAAGACCGGCGCGGCCCGCGTCGCGCTGCTCACCAAGGCCCCGGTCATCCCGGTCGCCCAGTGGGGCGCCAACCTGGCGATGCCGCCGTACGCCAAGGAGAACAAGCTCAACCTGTTCCCGCGCAAGACGCTGATCGTGCAGGCCGGCCCGCCCGTCGACCTCTCCCGCTTCTACGAGCTGGAGCCGACGCCCGAGGTGCTGCGCGAGGCGACCGAGGCCATCATGGCCGCGATCACCGAGATCCTCGAGGACGTACGCGACGAGAAGGCGCCGGCCGAGCCGTACGACCACCGCAAGGCCCGGCTGGAACAGCGGCGCAAGGCCGCCGGGGAGGGCACGAAGTGACCAAGGCAGCCGTCTTCGGCACCGGATCCTGGGGCACCGCCTTCGGCATGGTGCTCGCCGACGCGGGCTGCGAGGTGACCCTCTGGGGCCGCCGCGCCGGACTCGTCGAGGCCATCAACACCACCCGCACCAACCCCGACTACCTGCCGGGGATCGAACTCCCCGCGAACGTCCGGGCCACCACGGACCCCGCCGAGGCCGCCCACGACGCCGACTTCACCGTCCTCGTCGTGCCCTCGCAGACGCTCCGCGCCAACCTCGCCGAATGGGCCCCCAAGCTGGCCCCGGACACCGTCCTCGTCTCCCTGATGAAGGGCGTCGAACTCGGCACGGCCGAGCGGATGAGCGAGGTCATCATGGAGGTCGCCGACGTGCCCGCGGAGCGCGTCGCCGTCCTCACCGGCCCCAACCTGGCCAAGGAGATCGCCACCCGGCAGCCCGCCGGCGCCGTCGTCGCCTGCGCCGACGAAGCGGTCGCCCAGCGGCTCCAGACCGCCTGCATGACCCCCTACTTCCGGCCGTACACCAGCACCGACGTCGTCGGCTGCGAGCTCGGCGGCGCGGTGAAGAACGTCATCGGGCTCGCCGTCGGCATCGCCAACGGCATGGGGCTCGGCGACAACTCCAAGGCCACGCTCATCACCCGTGGCCTGGCCGAGACCACCCGCCTCGGCCTCGCGATGGGCGCCGACCCGCTCACCTTCGCCGGTCTCGCCGGCCTCGGCGACCTGGTCGCCACCTGCTCCTCGCCGCTCTCCCGGAACAACACCTTCGGCACCAACCTGGGCCGCGGGATGACCCTGGAGGAGACCATCGCGGCGACCAAGCAGACCGCCGAGGGCGTCAAGTCCTGCGAGTCCGTGCTCGATCTGGCCCGCCGCCACGGGGTCGACATGCCGATCACCGAGACGGTCGTCTCCATCGTCCACGAGGGCAAGCCGCCGATCGTCGCCCTCAAGGAACTGATGTCCCGCAGCGCCAAGCCCGAGCGCCGCTGACACACCCGCTACGCCGGACGCGCGCGGCGGCCCGGGCTCTTAAGCGCATCGAACACGCAAGGTACGCTCAACGCGTTATGAGCGAGAACACCCAGAGCCCCCGCAAGCCGCGCGTGGCCGTCGTCTTCGGCGGACGCAGCTCCGAGCACGCCATCTCCGTCGTCACGGCCGGCGCCGTCCTGCGCGCCATCGACCGGACCAAGTACGACGTGCTGCCCATCGGCATCACGACGGACGGGCGCTGGGCGCTGACCGCCGACGCCCCCGAGCGGATGGCCATCGCCGACCGCGCGCTCCCGAACGTCACCGACCTCACCGAGTCCGAGCACGGCGGTGTCGTCCTCTCCGTCGACCCGGCCAACCGCGAGGTCGTGTACACCGAGCCCGGCTCCGTGCCGAAGGCGCTCGGCGAGGTGGACGTCGTCTTCCCGATGCTGCACGGCCCGTACGGCGAGGACGGCACCCTCCAGGGCCTCCTGGAACTCTCCGGCGTCCCCTACGTCGGCGCGGGCGTCCTCGCCTCCGCCGTCGGCCAGGACAAGGAGTACATGAAGCGGGTGTTCACCTCCTTCGGGCTGCCCGTCGGCCCGTACGAGGTCATCCGCCCCCGCGAGTGGGAGCAGAGCCCCGCGGCCGCCCGCAAGAAGATCGTCGAGTTCGCCGCCGAGCACGGCTGGCCGCTCTTCGTGAAGCCGGCCCGCGGCGGCTCCTCCATGGGCATCACCAAGGTCGACGACCTCTCGGGCCTGGACGAGGCCATCGAGGAGGCCCGTCGCCACGACCCCAAGATCCTGGTCGAGTCGCTGCTGCGCGGCCGTGAGATCGAGTGCGGAGTCCTGGAGTTCGAGGACGGTCCGCGCGCCAGCGTGCCGGCCGAGATCCCGCCCGTCACCGACCACGACTTCTACGACTTCGAGGCCAAGTACATCGACTCGGCGTCCGGGATCGTGCCCGCGCCGATCGGCGACGAGGCGACCGCCGAGATCCAGCGGCTCGCGGTGGCCGCCTACGAGGCCGTCTCCTGCGAGGGACTGGTCCGCGCGGACTTCTTCCTCACCGAGGACGGCGAGTTCGTGATCAACGAGATCAACACCATGCCGGGCTTCACCCCGATCTCCATGTACCCGCGCATGTGGCAGGAGAGTGGCGTCAGCTACCCCGAGCTGGTCGACCGGCTGATCCAGGCCGCGCTGACCCGCTCCACGGGCCTGCGCTGACGGACGGCGCCCCGGGCGTCTCCTCCGGACCGGGACGGGCGTCGTGAGCCCGGCAGGGCCCGGAGGGGACGCCCTACTCGCACTCGGGCTCCAGAGCACACGGAACCGTGCGCTCCACGGGGGCGGCGAGATCCACGAGCGGTGCGGCGTCGTGCGCGTACCGCTCGTCCAGCGTCACCTCGACATAGGTCTTCCGGTACACCGAGGTGAAGCGGGGTCCGCTGCCCTCCCGCTGTTCCAGCATCCAGCGCACGCCGTCGACCGAGACGCCCTGGGACTGGGGATCGGTCATCTTTTCGGGCCGGGGAACTCCACAGCGCAGTACGATCGCCGCGTCCCCCCACCCGGCGGTCAGCTCGGACTCGGGCTTCGGATCGGTCCGTCCCAGCCCCGCCACGGTGTCCGGAAGCTCCTTCGCCAGCGCCTGGCAGAGGGCGGCCTCCTCCGCCGGAGGGCTGGGAAGCGGGACCGCCTTCGCATCCGTGGAGGAGCAGCCCGCAGCGGTCAGCAGCAGGAGTGCCGCGGCGGCGGTGGGCAGGCCGAAGGGCCGGTGGGAAGACTTCACCGGCCAAGGGTAGACGGGGGCTACAGATGCACGACCGGGCAGGTGAGGGTTCGCGTGATGCCGTCCACTTGCTGGACCTTGGCGACCACCATGCGGCCCAGTTCGTCGACCGTGTCGGCCTGGGCGCGGACGATCACGTCGTACGGGCCCGTCACGTCTTCCGCCTGGATCACCCCCGGGATCTTGGAGATGGTCTCGGCGACGGTCGACGCCTTGCCCACCTCGGTCTGAATAAGGATGTACGCCTGTACCACGGAACCTCCAGGGCGACCACGAGGATCTTGTGGGAGAAAGGGACGCCACGGTACCGCGTCGCCGAGGGCCGCGGGGAGACCTGCGCGCCCCGAGGCGCCCACAGTGTGGCGTACGCACGACAGAAGTTGACGGTCTACTTGACGGTACCCAGCGCGGTGACGGCTCGCGACCCGCAGAGCGAGCGGCGGGCGACGCGCACGGCCGGCACGACAACACGAGGTGATACGCGGTGAAGGGCACAGTAGGAGAGCTGGGGGAGTTCGGTCTCATCAGAGAGCTCACCTCCCGGCTCACCTCCACCCCGGCGGTACGGATCGGACCCGGCGACGACGCCGCGGTCGTCTCCGCACCGGACCGGCGCGTGGTGGCCAGTACGGACATCCTCCTCGAAGGACGTCACTTCCGCCGCGACTGGTCGACGGCGTACGACGTCGGCCGCAAGGCGGCCGCACAGAACCTCGCCGACATCGCGGCCATGGGCGCCGTACCCACCGCGCTCCTGCTCGGCCTCGTCGTCCCGGCCGAACTCCCCGCCACGTGGCCCGTGGAACTCATGGACGGTCTGCGCGACGAGTGCCAGGTCGCCGGAGCGGCCGTCGTCGGCGGCGACGTCGTCCGCGGCGACACGATCACCGTCGCCATCACCGCCCTGGGCGACCTGCGCAACCACGACCCGGTGACCCGGGCCGGGGCGCAGCCGGGCGACGTCGTCGCCTACACCGGCTGGCTCGGCTGGTCCGCCGCCGGATACGCGGTGCTCTCCCGTGGCTTCCGCTCCCCGCGCGCCTTCGTCGAGGCCCACCGGCGGCCCGAACCGCCGTACCACGCGGGCCCCGCGGCGGCCGGTCTCGGCGCCACCGCCATGTGCGACGTCAGCGACGGACTCATCGCCGACCTCGGCCACATCGCCGAGGCCAGCAAGGTCCGCATCGACCTGCGCTCCGGGCTCATCGACATCCCGACCCAGATGAACGACATCGGCCAGGCGGTCGGCGTGGACCCGCTGCAGTGGGTGCTCACCGGGGGAGAGGACCACGCGATCGTCGCCACCTTCCCGCCGGACGTGAAACTGCCGGCCCGCTGGAAGGTCATCGGCGAGGTCCTCAACCCCTCCGCGCTGCCGCAGGTGACGGTGGACGGGGCGCCCTGGCACAGCACGGGCGGCTGGGACCACTTCGGGGGCACCGAGTGAGGCCGCCGCTGGTCCTCACCGTCGCCGGATCCGACTCCGGCGGCGGCGCCGGCATCCAGGCCGACCTGAAGACGATGCTCGCCCTCGGCGTCCACGGCATGAGCGTGCTCACCGCCGTCACCGCCCAGAACTCCCTGGGCGTCCGGGGCGCGTGGGAACTGCCCGAGGACGCCGTACGGGCCCAGTACCGGGCCGTCGTCGACGACATCGGCGTCCAGGCCGTGAAGACCGGGATGCTGTCCTCCGCCGCGCTCGTGGAGACCGTGGCGGAGCTGCTCGCCGGCACACCGGACGTGCCCGTGGTCGTCGACCCGGTCGGCGTCTCCAAGCACGGGGATCCGCTGCTCGCGGCCTCGGCGCTGGACTCCGTACGGGCCAAGCTGCTGCCCGTGGCCACGGTGGCCACGCCCAACCTCGACGAGGTGGCGCAGCTCACGGGATTCGTCGTCGAGCGGGAGGCCGACCTGCGGGAGGCCGCGGCGGCGATCCTGGCGTACGGGCCGCGGTGGGCGCTCATCAAGGGAGGCCACCTCGAAGGGGACGCGGTCGACCTGCTCACGGACGGGACCGAGGAGCACTGGCTGCGCGCTCCCCGGCACGACAACCGGCACACGCACGGCACGGGCTGCACCCTGGCCTCCGCCGTGGCGTCCGGCCTCGCCAAGGGGCTGACCGTGCCGGAGGCGGTGCGGGAGGCGAAGGAGTACGTGACCGGCGCGATCGCCGCCGGCTTCGCGCTGGGCACGGGCATCGGCCCCGTGGACCACGGCTGGCGATTCCGCGCCTAGGCAGCGCCCCAGGGCATGGCAAAAGGCCGGTTCACCGAGGTGAACCGGCCTTTCAAGGCAACCGCAGGGGCTGCGCTACGACGAAACGTCGGCGTTAGCGCGAGACCTTGCCGGCCTTGATGCACGAGGTGCAGACGTTGAGCCGCTTCGGCGTCCGACCGACCACGGCACGCACACGCTGGATGTTCGGGTTCCAGCGACGAGACGTACGGCGGTGCGAGTGCGAAATGTTGTTGCCGAAGCCCGGCCCCTTGCCGCAGACGTCGCAGTTGGCAGCCACGGGTCACTCCAAAGACTTCAGATTTACAGTGAAATCCGGCGCACCGGAATCAGAGTTCTGAAGTGGCTTGCCGGGGGAATGGCCCGACTCGCGCCGGGCAACCGAAGCAGCATACAACGGCTGCTCCCGTAGAACGAAACTACCATGACGACCGCGGCCCCCGCCCCGGGTGCAGGTCACGACCGGGTCTACGCTGCGGTGAGCCGCCCGCAGACGCCGCCTAGCCGGAGGATCACCCGTTGCCGCAGACCGCGCAGACCCTCGACGCCGCAGCGGTTCGCTCCTGGTGCGTACGGGCGCTCGACGCGCTCGGCAGGGAGCGCGAGGAGATCGACGCGATCAACGTCTATCCGATCGCCGACGGGGACACCGGCACGAACCTGTACCTGACCGTGGAATCCGCCGCCCGGGCCGTCGAGGCGCTCTTCGACGAGGACGCACCCGACGCGGGCGACGCCATACGGGCCATGGCCCACGGCGCCCTGATCGGTGCCCGCGGCAACTCCGGGACCATCCTCTCCCAGCTGCTGCGCGGCATGGCCTCCGTCCTCGCCGCCGGGCACGACGGCGACCATCTCGCCCGATCCCTGGAGGCGGCGGCGCGCTCGGCCCGCGCGGCCGTGGCGCACCCCGTCGAAGGGACGATCCTCAGCGTGGCCACCGCCGCCGCGGCCGCCTGCGACGGCGGCGGCAGCCTCGTGACGGTGGCCAGAGGGGCCTACGAGGGGGCCAGGAACGCTCTGGAGGCCACCCCCGGACAACTGGCCGTCCTCGAACGCGCCGGCGTCGTGGACGCGGGCGGACGGGGCCTGGTGGCCGTCCTCGGCGCCCTCGTGGAGGCCGTGTCGGGGGAGGCCCAGGTACGCCCGACCGGGACGACGCACCGGCCGGTCGCCGACGACACCTGCGCCCCCGAGAGCGGGCCCGCCTTCGAAGTGATCTACCTCCTGGAGGCGGACGACCCGGCAGTGGAACGGCTCAGGGCCCGGCTGGACGCGCTGGGGGACTCTCTGGTCGTGGTCGGCGGAGACGGGCTGTGGAACGTCCACGTCCATGTCGACGACGCGGGAGCGGCCGTCGAGGCCGGTGTGGAGGCGGGCCGGCCGTACCGGATTCGCATCACGCACTTCTCGGGCGTCACCGAGACGCGGGAGCGGACGCAGCGGGCGGTCGTCGCGGTCGTGCCCGGCGAAGGGCTCGCGGGCCTCTGCGCCGAGGCCGGGGCGACGACGGTGCTGGCCAGGCCGGGCGAACCGCCGGCCAGCGGCGAACTCGTCGACGCCATCCGCCGGGCCCACGCGCGCGAGGTCGTGCTCCTGCCGAACGACACCGACCTGCGGCACACCGCCGGCGCCGCGGCGGAACAGGCCCGCGCGGAGGGCATCAGGGTCGCCCTGATCCCGACCCGGGCGGCCGTCCAGGGCATCGCCGCGCTCGCCGTCCACGAACCGGACCGGCGCTTCGACGAGGACGTCGTGGCGATGACGGCGGCCGCGGGAGCGACCCGGTACGCCGAACTCGCCGTCGCCGAACGGCAGTCCTTCACCTCGGCCGGCGTCTGCCAGGCCGGCGACATCCTCGGTCTGATCGAAGGCGACGTGGCGGTCATCGGCCAGGACCTGACCACGACGGCCCGCACGGTCCTGGACCGCATGCTGTCGGCGGGCGGCGAACTGGTCACCCTCATCGTGGCCGACGAGACCCCGCCCTCCCTGGCGGCGGCGCTCGAACGCCACGTCCGCGAGACGCACCTGGCCGTCGACACGACCACCTACCGCGGCGGAGCGGGGGCGCCGGCCCTCCTGATCGGGGTCGAGTAGCGGGCGGGCGGCCCCTCCCCGGCACGGCGCCCCGCCGACGTGACGCGGCGATATCCACGGCCTGCGGGACGGGTGTCAGTGCGGTGGTGTGCAATGGAACGCGTGCCAGTGCTCGACGAACCCCTCAAGAACCTCCTCGGCGCCGCCACCGCGAAGGTGATGGCCGAGCACCTCGACCTGCGCACGGTCGGGGACCTCCTCCACCACTACCCGCGGCGGTACGCCGAGCGCGGCGAGCTGACCGCCCTCGCCGATCTGCCGCTGGACGAGCACGTCACCGTCGTCGCGCGGGTGGCCGACGCCCGCGTGCTGACCTTCAACAAGGGCGGCCGGGGCAAGGGCCAGCGCCTGGAGGTCACCATCACCGACGGCAGCGGCCGGATGCAGCTGGTCTTCTTCGGCCGCGCCGTCCACTTCCACCAGAAGGAGCTCCTGCCGGGCCGCCGCGGGATGTTCGCCGGCAAGGTCGGGGTCTTCAACCGCAAGCTCCAGCTCGCCCACCCCGAGTACAAGCTCCTGGACGCGGAGAGCAGCGACGAGACGGTCAAGGCGTTCGCCAACGAACTCCTCCCGATCTACCCCGCCTGCAAGCAGCTGGAGTCCTGGACCATCGAGCAGTCCGTCTCCATCGCCCTCGACTCGCTGGTCGCCACCGACTGGGCGGGGCTCGCCGACCCGCTGCCGCGAGCGCTGCGCGAGGACCGCGGCCTCGCCGACCTGCACGAGGCCCTCCTCAAGGTCCACCGCCCGCGCACCAAGGCGGACATCGAGGACGCGCGGCAGCGGCTCAAGTGGGACGAGGCGTTCGTCCTCCAGGTCGCCCTCGCCCGCCGCCGGTTCGCCGACACCCAACTGCCCGCCGTCGCCCGCAGACCCGCCCCCGACGGCCTCCTCGACGCCTTCGACGCCAAGCTGCCCTTCACCCTCACCGACGGCCAGCAGAAGGTCTCCAGGGAGATCTTCGACGACCTCGCCACCGAGCACCCCATGCACCGCCTCCTCCAGGGAGAGGTCGGATCGGGAAAGACCATGGTGGCCCTGCGGGCCATGCTCGCCGTCGTCGACGCCGGCGGACAGGCCGCGATGCTCGCCCCCACCGAGGTCCTCGCCCAGCAGCACCACCGCTCGATCACCGAGATGATGGGCGAGCTCGCCGAAGGCGGGATGCTCGGCGGCGCCGAGCACGCCACCAAGGTCGTCCTGCTCACCGGCTCGATGGGAGCCGCCGGCCGCCGGCAGGCCCTGCTCGACCTCGTCACCGGCGAGGCCGGCCTCGTGATCGGCACGCACGCGCTCATCGAGGACAAGGTCCAGTTCCACGACCTCGGCCTCGTCGTGGTCGACGAGCAGCACCGCTTCGGCGTCGAGCAGCGCGACGCCCTGCGCGGAAAGGGCAAGCAGCCGCCCCACCTGCTCGTCATGACGGCCAC
The DNA here is from genome assembly GCF_040653355.1 of Streptomyces sp. NPDC047971. NCBI lineage: Bacteria > Bacillati > Actinomycetota > Actinomycetes > Kitasatosporales > Streptomycetaceae > Streptomyces > Streptomyces sp. NPDC047971. Next base: position 167,872 of record NZ_JBEZNW010000013.1, read on the forward strand.
CCCGATCCCGCGCACGGTCGCCATGACCGTCTTCGGCGACCTGGAGACCTCCGTCCTGGACCAGCTGCCCGCCGGGCGCTCCCCGATCGCCAGCCATGTCGTCCCGGCCGCCGACAAGCCGCACTTCCTCGCACGCGCCTGGGAGCGGGTGCGGGAGGAGGTGGAGAACGGCCACCAGGCGTACGTGGTCTGCCCCCGCATCGGCGACGGCGAGGACGAGAACGGCAAGGGAGCACGGAAGAAGCCGTCCCCCGAGGACGAGGCCGAGAAGCGCCCACCGCTCGCCGTCGTCGAGATCGCCGACCAGCTCACCAGGGGACCCCTCGCCGGACTCCGCGTCGAGGTCCTGCACGGCCGGATGCACCCGGACGACAAGGACGACGTCATGCGCCGCTTCGCCGCCGGCGACGTCGACGTCCTGGTCGCCACGACCGTCATCGAGGTCGGCGTCAACGTCCCCAACGCCACCGCCATGGTGATCATGGACGCGGACCGCTTCGGCGTCTCCCAGCTCCACCAGCTCCGCGGCCGCGTCGGCCGCGGCTCCGCCCCCGGCCTGTGCCTCCTCGTCACCGAGATGCCCGAGGCCAGCCCCGCCCGGCAGCGCCTCGCCGCCGTCGCCTCCACCCTCGACGGCTTCGAGCTCTCCCGCATCGACCTCGAACAGCGCCGCGAGGGCGACGTCCTCGGCCAGGCCCAGTCCGGCGTCCGCTCCTCGCTGCGGATGCTCACCGTCATCGACGACGAGGAGGTCATCGCCGCCGCCCGCGAGGAGGCGACCGCCGTCGTCCTCGCCGACCCCGACCTCACCGGACACCCCGAGCTGCGCACCGCCCTGGACGCCCTCCTGGACAAGGAGCGGGAGGAGTACCTGGAGAAGGGGTGACGCCATCCCCGCCCCACCCGCCATATCGTGGAGGGGCAGACCACGGAGCGCCCCCGAGAAGGACAAGGACCTCAGATGACCCGCGTGATCGCCGGTGCCGCCGGCGGACGCCGACTGGCCGTGCCCCCGGGCAACGGCACCCGCCCCACGTCCGACCGGGCGCGCGAGGGCCTCTTCTCCACGTGGGAGTCGCTCCTCGGGACCCTCGACGGCACCCGGGTGGCCGATCTGTACGCGGGTTCGGGCGCCGTCGGACTCGAGGCGCTCTCCCGGGGCGCCTCCCACGCGCTCCTCGTCGAAGCGGACGCCCGTGCCGCCCGGACCGTCCGGGAGAACGTCCGGACGCTCGGACTCCCGGGCGCCGAACTCCGTACGGGCAAAGCGGAACAGATCGTGACGGGAGCCGCCCCCACCGCCCCCTACGACGTGGTCTTCCTCGACCCGCCGTACGCCGTCTCGGACGACGATCTTCGCGAGATCCTCCTCACACTCCGCTCTGGGGGCTGGCTCACGGAGGACGCCCTCGTCACCGTGGAGCGCAGCACCCGAGGCGGGGAGTTCGGCTGGCCGGCCGGATTCGAACCATTGCGGGCCCGTCGTTACGGCGAGGGAACGTTTTGGTACGGTCGCGCCGCCTCTACGTGCGAAGACGCACGATGACCGGACCGGAGAGCGAGGGACCCACGTTGCGCCGCGCCGTCTGTCCGGGGTCATTCGACCCCATCACCAACGGACATCTCGACATCATCGCCCGCGCCTCCAAGCTGTACGACGTCGTACACGTCGCGGTGATGATCAACCAGTCCAAGAAGGGACTGTTCACCGTCGACGAGCGGATCGAGCTGATCCGCGAGGTCACGGCGGACTTCGGCAACGTCGAGGTCGAGTCCTTCCACGGCCTCCTGGTCGACTTCTGCAAGCAGCGCGACATCCCCGCGATCGTGAAGGGCCTGCGCGCGGTCAGCGACTTCGACTACGAGCTGCAGATGGCGCAGATGAACAACGGGCTCTCGGGCGTCGAGACCCTGTTCGTCCCCACCAACCCCACCTACAGCTTCCTGTCGTCCTCCCTGGTCAAGGAGGTCGCCGCCGGGGGCGGCGTCGTCTGCCCCCGGGTGGCACCGGCCCGGCACGGCCGGCTGCCCCGCCGCCCCGCCGCGCCGCCCCGCGGGCAGTGTACCCC
>NZ_JBEZNW010000014.1:0-169503 GCF_040653355.1 Streptomyces sp. NPDC047971
GCCCGGTTACATTCCGAACCCGGAAGCTAAGCCTTTCAGCGCCGATGGTACTGCAGGGGGGACCCTGTGGGAGAGTAGGACGCCGCCGAACAATCTTTCAGGACCCTTGGTCCCAGCGTTCACGCTGGGACCAAGGGTCCTTTTGTTTTTTCCAGAACTTTTCGAAGCGCGTCGGGGTGCCGGCTGCGCGAGAATGACTGCAGTACCCGAAGACAGGAGTCACGCCGATGCCCACCAACTCTCCCGACGATCGTCCGGAGCGCGACCCGCGTCGTAGGGACGGTGGCGAGCGGGGCGGCTTCCGTCGCGATGACCGTCGTGACGACACCCGTGGCGGTGGCTTCCGTCGTGACGACCGTCGTGACGACAACCGTGGCGGTGGTTTCCGTCGTGACGACCGTCCGCGCGACGACCGTCGTGATGACAACCGCGGTGGCGGCTTCCGTCGCGATGACCGTCGTGATGACAACCGTGGCGGTGGCTTCCGTCGCGATGACCGTCGTGATGACAACCGTGGCGGTGGCTTCCGTCGCGATGACCGTCGTGACGACACCCGTGGTGGTGGGTTCCGTCGTGACGACCGTGGGGGTGACCGTCCCTCCTTCCGTCGTGACGACCGTCCCCGTGATGACCGTCGTGACGACAACCGCGGTGGCGGCTTCCGTCGCGATGACCGTCGTGACGACAACCGTGGCGGTGGCTTCCGTCGCGATGACCGTCGTGACGACACCCGTGGTGGCGGTTTCCGTCGTGACGACCGTGGGGGTGACCGTCCCTCCTTCCGTCGTGACGACCGTCCCCGTGACGACCGTCGTGATGACAACCGCGGTGGCGGCTTCCGTCGTGACGACCGCCCGTCCTTCCGTCGTGACGACCGCCGCGACGACCGTCCCTCCTTCCGTCGTGACGACCGTCCGCGCGATGACCGCCGTGATGACAACCGCGGTGGTGGCTTCCGTCGTGACGACCGTCCCCGTGACGACCGTCGTGACGACAGCCGCGGTGGCGGCTTCCGTCGCGATGACCGTCGTGATGACAACCGTGGCGGTGGGTTCCGTCGTGACGACCGCCCGCGCGACGACCGCCGGGACGACCGTCCGTCCTTCCGTCGTGACGAGCGCCCCTCCTTCCGCCGCGACGACAACCGTGGTGGCGGCTTCCGTCGCGATGACCGTCCCCGCGACGACCGCCGTGACGACCGTCCCCGCGGGCCGCGCCGTGACGACAGCCGCGGTGGTGGCTTCCGCCGTGACGACCGCCGTGACGACAACCGTGGCGGGTACCGCGGTCGCGACGACCGGGGTGGCTACGGCCGTCGGGACGACCGCGACCGCGACCGGCCGGACCGCGCGCCCATCAAGCGTCTGCCGATCCCGGACGACGTCACGGGCGAGGAGATCGACCAGGACGTGCGCCAGGAGCTCATGAGCCTGCCCAAGGGGCTCGCCGAGGACGTGTCGCGCAACCTCGTCATGGTCGCCAGGCTGATCGACGAGGACCCCGAGCAGGCGTACGCGTACTCCCGCATCGCCCTGCGGCTCGCCTCCCGTGTCGCCGCCGTCCGCGAGGCCGCGGGCTTCGCCGCGTACGCCACGCAGAAGTACTCCGAGGCGCTGGCCGAGTTCCGGGCCGCCCGGCGGATGACCGGTGGTGTCGAGCTGTGGCCCGTCATGGCCGACTGCGAGCGCGGCATGGGCCGGCCCGAGCGGGCCCTCGCCATGGCCGGCGAGCCCGAGGTGCAGAAGCTGGACAAGGCCGGGCAGGTCGAGATGCGGCTGGTCGCCGCCGGCGCCCGCCGGGACATGGGGCAGCTCGACGCCGCCATCGTGACCCTGCAGAGCCCCGAGCTCGCGTCCACCGCCGTTCACCCGTGGACCGCGCGGCTGCGGTACGCCTACGCCGACGCGCTCCTCGCGGCCGGACGCGAGGACGAGGCCCGTGAGTGGTTCGCCAAGACGGCGGAGTCGGACAAGGACGGGGCCACCGACGCCTCCGACAGGCTGGCGGAGCTCGACGGCGTCGAGTTCGTCGACGCCATCGACGAGCTGGACGAGGAGTCCGACGACTCCGCCGAGACGGACGCCGCCGACGAGGCGGATGCGGCCGACGACCTCGGCGGCGCTGCCGACGAGGACGACGCTGCTGACGAGGACGGCATCGCGGACGAGGACGACCCGGACCTCAAGTCCTGACGTCGTGTGAGTGAGTGAAAGGGCGGCACCCCAACGGGGTGCCGCCCTTTCTTCGTGCGTTCAGTCCAGGGCCAGGCTTCTGAGGACCAGGCCCGTCGCCGGCTTCGGCCCGAACGAGGTCGACTTGCGGGGCATGGTGACGCCCTGCCGGGCAAGGTCCCGTACGACCTCCTCCCGTACCGGATGCATGAGTACCGCCGTGCCGCCCCGGCGTTCGGCCTGGGCGACGGCGGCCTCGGTGTCGTGGATGTAGCCGATCTCCTCCGGCGCGTCCGGGATGTGCCACACGTGGTCGAGGAGCGTGGAGTGCAGGACCGTGGCGTCCAGGGTGCGCCACGCCTCGGGGCGGTCCGTGCGGATCGTTCGGGCGAGCAGCGCCGGGTCGGGCCGGTCGAGGAGGTGGAACGCTCCGTCGCCCGCGAGAAGGAAGGCGTTGCCGTCGGCGGTCGCCGACTCCAGCGACTCCATCGCCGCCGGCAGGGGACCCTCGATGCGGCGGACCCGGAAGGCGTCGCCGAGGGCCGCGAGGGCGTCCGCGACGGGCAGGCGGTTGAGGAGGCGGTGGATGGCGCGGACCCGGAGGGGGTATCGCGCCGTGTCGATGAGGAGGACGAGGCCGTAGTTCCACGGGCTGGGCTGCGTGTGCTCCTCGCGCAGCCGCAGGTACGTGGCCCAGCGGTGGTGGCCGTCGGCGATCAGCGCCTGCTGCTCCGCGAGGGAGGCGGAGACCGCCGCCAGCTCCGCGGGATCCGTGACCGCCCAGAGACGGTGGCTGAAGCCGTCCTCGGTGGTGGTGGCGAGCAGGGGCTCGCGCCGCACGGTCCGCTCGATGATCTCGGCGGCTCCCTCGCCCTCGCCGCGGTAGGTGAGGAGGAGCGGCTCCAGATTGGCGGCCGTGGTGCGCATCAGCGCGGCGCGGTCCTCGACCACGTGCGGCATGACGTCCTCGTGGGGGAGCACGATGCCCTCGGCGGGGGTGGAGAGTTCCAGGGCGCCGATGATGCCGCGCTGGAGGATGCCGTCGCCGCTCTGCTCGTACACGTAGAGCGCGGGCTCGGGGTCGGGGGCGAGGACGCCGTCGGCGAGCCAGCGGTCGAGGGTGACGGCGGCCTTGCGGTGGCGGGTGCCGGCGGTGATCGCCTGCGGCAGGATCAGCCGGACGATGTTGTGGGGGTCGGCGGACTCGAGGTGGTGCAGTCCGTCGGGCCGTACGACGACGTCGTACGGCGGCGAGGTCACGGCGGCCAGGCTGCCGACCCGTTCGGGGACGTAGCGCAGTCCTCGGAACGGGACCATGTGCAGACCGTCGGCGCGGACGTCGTCGGCCGCGGGACCTGAGGTGTTCATTACGCAATCGTAAGTGGGGGGTGGCGATGAGCGATGATCGGGGGAGACGGGGAGTGACGTGATCGTTTCGTTTCGACGTGAGGAGTACGAGGTCATGGGTGACGGCGTCCGGGGTCGGCAGGGCAGGGTTCGGCCGGGTGGGAGCGATCGGGCGTTGAGCGAGGCGTACGACACGGCACTGCTCGATCTGGACGGTGTGGTGTACGCGGGTGGTGAGGCGATCCCGTACGCGGTGGAGTCGCTGGGCACGGCGCGGGCCGGCGGGATGCATCTCGCGTACGTCACCAACAACGCGCTGCGGACGCCGGACGCGGTGGCCGCGCATCTCACCGAACTGGGCGTGCCGGCCGAGCCGGCGGACGTGATCACGTCCGCGCAGGCGGTGGCGCGGCTCATCGCCGACGACGTGCCCGCCGGATCGCGGGTGCTGGTCATCGGTGGGGAGGGGCTTCGGGTCGCGCTGCGGGAGCGGGGTCTGGTGCCGGTGGAATCGGCCGACGAGGAGGGTCTGGCCGCGGTCGTGCAGGGGTACGGGGGGCCGGAGTTGCCGTGGGCGCGGTTCGCGGAGGCGAGCTACGCGGTGGCGCGCGGGGTGCCGTGGTACGCCTCGAACACGGACCTGACGATTCCGGGTGCGCGGGGGATCGGGCCGGGGAACGGGGCCGCGGTGGAGGTCGTACGGATCGCGACCGGCGGTGCCGTGGAGCCGAAGGTCGCGGGGAAGCCGCTGCCGCCGATGCACCGGGAGACGGTGCTGCGGACGGGGGCGCGGCGGCCGCTGGTGGTCGGGGACCGGTTGGACACGGACATCGAGGGCGCGTTCAACGGCGGGGTCGACTCGCTGCTGGTGCTGACCGGGGTGACCGACGTGCCGCAGCTGCTCGCGGCGGTGCCGGAGCACCGGCCGACGTATGTGGACGCGGATCTGCGGGGGCTGCTGACCGGGCAGCCGCATGTGGTCGGGGTGCACGGCGGCCATGTCTGCGGTGGCTGGTCCGCCGAGGCGCGCGGTGGCCGGCTCGTCCTGGACGGCGAGGGGTCCGTTCCGGACGGCGTGCGGGCGCTGTGCGCGGCGGCGTGGACGGAGGCCGGGGCGGGGGCGTGCGGCCTGGACGCGGCGAAGGCACTGGAGCGGCTGGGGCTGTGAGCGGTCGCGCATCCGGGGTCTGACCTGCGGAGGGGGCTCGAACCTCGATGGGAGGGTAGGCTAACCTAACTGCCGTGTTGGTCGAGAGTCCCTCCCGAGCGAGCGCGGATCCGACCGGCCCCGACCAGACGCCGACGCGCCGGCACTCCGTGCGCGCGGTGGGTCTGGTCGCGGCTGTCGGAGTCCTGCTGCTGGTCTGTGTCCTGAGCGTCATGATCGGCGCCAAACCGGTGCCGCTCGGCGACGTGTGGCATGGGCTGTTCCAGAACACCGGGGTCGGGAACGACGTCATCATCCATGACGTACGCGTCCCCCGCACGCTCCTCGGGCTCCTCGTCGGCGTGGCCCTCGGACTCTCCGGGGCCGTGATGCAGGGGCTCACCCGCAACCCGCTCGCCGAGCCCGGCCTGCTCGGCGTCAACGCCGGCGCCGCCGCGGCCGTCGTCTCCGCGATCGCGTTCCTCGGGATCACGGACGTCGGCGACTACATCTGGTTCGCGTTCGCCGGCGCCGCCGTCGTCTCCGTCGTCGTGTACGTCCTCGGTGGCAGCCGCAGCTCCACCCCCGTGCGGCTCGCGCTGGCCGGAACCGCCGCCACCGCCGCGCTCTACGGCTACGTCAACGCCGTCCAGCTCCTGAACTCGGCCGCCCTGGACCGGCTGCGCTTCTGGACCGTCGGCTCGCTCGCCTCCGCCGACATGGACACCGTCCGGCGGGTGGCGCCGTTCATCCTCGTCGGCGTGGTGCTCGCCCTGCTCATCGCCCGGCCGCTCAACGCCATGGAGATGGGTGACGACACCGCCCGCGCGCTCGGTGCCGATCTCAACCGCACCCGGGTGATCGCCATGGCGGCGGTCACGCTGATGTGCGGCGGCGCGACCGCGGCCTGCGGGCCGATCGTGTTCCTCGGGCTGATGGTCCCGTATCTCGTCCGTGCCATCACCGGCCCCGACATGCGCTGGATCCTCCCCTACGCCGCCGTCCTCTCCCCGGTCCTCCTCCTCGGCTCCGACGTGGTCGGCCGGCTCGTCGCCCGCCCGGCGGAGCTGCAGGTCGGCATCGTCACCGCGCTGATCGGCGGACCCGTCTTCATCCGCCTCGTCCGCCGCAAGAGGATGGCCCAGCTGTGAGCACCAAGACGCTACGGACCGGTGGCGGGCTCTCCCTGCGCTACGCGCCCCGTGCCGCCCTCTCCATGGTCGGGCTGCTCGCCCTCACCCTCGCCGCCGCCGTCGTGCTCATCGGCAGCGGAGACTTCCCGATCGCCCCCGGCGACGTCGTCGCGACGCTCCTCGGAGACGGCACGGCGGTCCAGGAGTTCGCGGTCATGGACCTGCGGTTGCCGCGCGTCCTCGTCGCCGTCTTCGTCGGCGCCGCGCTGGGCATCGGCGGAGCCGTCTTCCAGTCCATCTCCCGCAACCCGCTCGGCAGTCCCGACGTCATCGGCTTCGGCCAGGGCGCGACCGTCGGCGCGCTCACCGTCATCGTGCTCTCCCAGGGCAGCGCCATGGCCGCCGCGGGCGGGGCGGTCGTCGGCGCGCTGATCACCGGCGCCGCGATCTACCTGCTCGCCTGGAAGCGCGGGATCCACGGCTACCGGCTCGTCCTCGTCGGCATCGGCGCGGCCGCGATGCTCACCGCCGTCATCCACTACCTCATCACCAAGGCCAATCTGGTCGACGCGACCCGCGCCACCGTCTGGATGACCGGTTCGCTCGACGGGCGCGACTGGGCGCAGTTCTGGCCGTTGTTCGCCGTCAGCTGCGTCCTCGTGCCGCTGGTGCTGGGCCACGGCCGGGCCCTGCGGATGCTGGAGATGGGCGACGACGCGGCGTACGCCCTCGGTGTAAAGGTCGAGCGGACCCGCATCGTGCTCATGGGCTCCGCCGTGCTGCTCGTCGCCGTCGCGACCGCCGCCGCCGGACCGATCGTCTTCGTCTCGCTCAGCGCGCCCCAGCTGGCCCGCAGGCTGACCCGCTCGCCCGGCCCCAACCTGGCCGCCTCCGCCCTCATGGGCTCGGCGCTGCTGCTGATCGCGGACTGGACCGCGACCAACGCCTTCGGCGACCGGCAGCTGCCCGTCGGTGTCGTGACCGGTGTGCTCGGCGGCTGCTATCTGCTGTGGCTGCTCGTCACCGAACGCAAGGCGGGACGGATATGAACGCGAAGAACGCGAAGGATCTCAGGAGCACCTCCATGGACGGTCAGACCCAGCGGCTCAGCGCGGAGTCGGTCACGCTCGCCTACGACCAGCGGATCATCGCCCGCGATCTGTCCGTGGTGATCCCCGACAACTCCTTCACGGTCATCGTCGGCCCGAACGCCTGCGGCAAGTCGACCCTGCTGCGCGCCCTGTCCCGGATGCTCAAGCCGTCCCAGGGGCGGGTGCTCCTCGACGGGCAGGCCATCCACACCATGCCCGCGAAGAAGGTCGCCAGGACCCTCGGCCTGTTGCCCCAGTCCTCGATCGCCCCCGACGGCATCACCGTCGCCGACCTGGTGGCCCGTGGCCGCTACCCGCACCAGGGGCTGCTGCGCCAGTGGTCGCCGGAGGACGAGCGGATCGTCCAGGGGGCGATGGCAGCGACGGGGGTCGCCGAGCTGGCGGAGCGGTACGTCGACGAGCTGTCCGGCGGTCAGCGCCAGCGCGTCTGGATCGCGATGGCGCTCGCCCAGCAGACCCCGCTGCTGCTGCTCGACGAGCCCACGACCTTCCTCGACATCCAGCACCAGATCGACGTCCTCGACCTCTGCGCCGAGCTGCACGAGTACCAGGGCCGCACCCTGGTCGCCGTTCTGCACGACCTCAACCACGCCGCCCGGTACGCCACCCACCTCATCGCGGTCCGAGACGGCGAGGTGGTCGCGGAGGGCCCGCCGGCCGAGGTCGTCACGGCCGAGCTGGTGGAGCGGGTCTTCGGGCTGCGCTGCCAGGTCATCGACGACCCGGAGACGGGGACGCCGCTGGTCGTGCCCGCCGGGCGGAAGGCCCGGGCCGGGAAGCGGGAGCCCGCGCTAGAGAAGTGAGCGCAAGCGGAGCAGGTCGCGGAAGCCGGCCTCCAGCCTGACCCGGCCGGAGGCCCATGCCTTCGCGAAGTTCAGCTCGCCGTTCACCATCGCCACCAGGTCGTCGCCGGTCATCGCCAGACGGATCTGCGCCTTGGTCGGCGGCGGACCCTCCACCGTGTCCCGGACCTCGATCCGGCCGTCCGCGAGACGGCCGGTGAAGGTGGTGTCCAGGTCCGTGATGTGGCAGCTCAGGGTGCGGTCGAGCGCGGCGGCGCTGCGCACCTCGCCGTCCGCGCGCGAGAGATTGTCCGAAAGTTTGTCGAGTGCGCCGCGGCACTCCGTGATCGTCGCCATTGTGATCGACCGTACCCCAGGGCTTCGCGATAGCGTCGGGGCATGAGCGACGTGACGGATGGGACGCCGGCCGGATCGGGCGGGACGCCGGCCGGTGGGCCGGAGGGGACGCCGGGAGCCGCGGCCGCGCGTCCGGACGACGCGCGTCCCGGCCCGGGCGGAGAGGGGACGACGCCCGGGGGCGAGGCGGCCGCGTACGAGCCCGCCGCGCCCGCGCCCCTCGGCGTGGAGCGGGCCCCGACCGGGCGGCCCGCCGTGGACGCCCTCCTGGAGCGCCTCGTCGACGCCGACCACCTCCCGGCGGACGGACACCTGGAGGTGTACGAGGATGTACACCGTGGGCTGCGATCCGAGCTGACCTCGCTCGACGCCGACCGCCCCGGACCGGCCCCCGGACCGTGAACGGTCCCGCCGACCTCTCCGTACAACCAGTCGGAGAACACCGTCGTAAGAACCCGTCGAACAACCACAGGAGCTGAACCGAACGTGGCAGGAGTGGCACGCCGCCGTCTGGACGCCGAGCTGGTACGCCGCAAGCTCGCCCGCTCGCGCGAGCACGCCAGCCAGCTGATCGCCGCCGGGCGGGTGAGCGTCGGCAAGACGGTCGCGACCAAGCCCGCCACCCAGGTCGAGACGGCCGCGGCCATCGTGGTGACCCAGGACGACGCCGACCCCGACTACGTGTCGCGCGGCGGCCACAAGCTGGCCGGCGCCTTCGCCGCGTTCGTCCCGCGGGGGCTGACGGTCGAGGGCCGGCGGGCGCTGGACGCGGGCGCGTCGACCGGTGGCTTCACCGATGTCCTGCTGCGGGCCGGCGCCGCCCACGTCATGGCCGTCGACGTCGGCTACGGCCAGCTCGCCTGGTCGCTGCAGAGCGACGACCGGGTCACCGTGAAGGACCGTACGAACGTCCGCGAGCTGACCCTCGACGCGATCGACGGAACGCCGGTCGACCTCGTCGTCGGCGACCTCTCCTTCATCCCGCTCGGCCTGGTGCTGCCCGCACTCGTGCGCTGCACCGCCCCCGACGCGGACCTGGTGCTCATGGTCAAGCCGCAGTTCGAGGTGGGCAAGGAGCGCCTCGGCACCGGCGGAGTCGTCCGCAGCGCCGAACTCCGCGCGGACAGCGTACGGAACGTGGCGCGCCAGGCCGCCGAGCTCGGGCTCGGGGTCATGGGAGTGACGGCGAGCCCGCTGCCGGGGCCGTCCGGGAACGTCGAGTACTTTCTGTGGCTGCGGGCGGGCGCGCCCGCGCTGGATCCGGCGGATGTCGACCGCGCCGTGGCGGAGGGACCTCGTTGAGCTCAACGACAGCAGCACAGCGCACCGTTTTCCTGCTCGCGCACACCGGCCGGCCGGCCGCTGTGCGCAGCGCCGAACTCGTCGTCCTCGGGCTGCTGCGCAGCGGAATCGGCGTCCGTGTCCTGGAGGCGGAGGCGGCGGACCTGCCGCTGCCGCCGTCCGTGGAGATGGTGCCCGAAGCGTGCACCGACGCCCTCGAAGGCTGTGAGCTGCTCGTCGTCCTCGGCGGCGACGGGACGCTGCTGCGCGGCTCGGAGCTGTCCCGGGCGTCCGGCGTACCGATGCTCGGCGTCAACCTGGGGCGCGTGGGCTTCCTCGCGGAGGCCGAGCGCGACGACCTCGACAAGGTCGTCGACCGTGTCGTCACGCGCGCCTACGAGGTCGAGGAGCGGATGACCCTCGATGTCGTGGTGTACGAGAACGGCGACGTCCTGCACCGGGACTGGGCGCTGAACGAGGCCGCCGTGCAGAAGGTCTCCCCGGAACGGATGCTGGAGGTCGTGATCGCGATCGACGGTCGGCCGGTCACCGGATTCGGCTGCGACGGCGTGATCTGCGCGACCCCCACGGGCTCCACGGCGTACGCCTTCTCGGCGGGCGGACCGGTGATCTGGCCCGAGGTCGAGGCGCTGCTGATGGTCCCGATCGGGGCGCACGCGCTGTTCGCGAAGCCGCTGGTGACGACGCCGGAGTCGGTGCTCACGGTGGAGGTCGAGCCGCACACCCCGCACGGCGTGCTGTGGTGCGACGGCCGGCGGACGGTGGAACTCCCCGCGGGAGCACGGGTGGAGGTGCGGCGCGGTGAGGTGCCCGTACGGCTGGCCCGGCTGCACCACGCCTCGTTCACGGACCGGCTGGTGGCGAAGTTCGCCCTGCCCGTGTCGGGGTGGCGCGGCGCGCCGCACTGAGGCCGTGGGGAGGCTCCCGCCTCCCCACCCCCACGGGTGACAAGCACAGCCCCGACCTGCGCGTTCGTGCGGTTCCGGCAGGGGCCGTCGCACAGCCGGGCCTCGACCTCGTAAGGTCTTCCCCGTGTTGGAGGAGATGCGGATACGGTCGCTCGGGGTCATCGACGACGCTGTTGTCGAGCTGTCGCCCGGTTTCACCGCGGTGACGGGTGAGACCGGTGCGGGCAAGACCATGGTCGTGACGAGCCTGGGGCTGCTGCTCGGCGGGCGCGCCGATCCCGCCCTGGTGCGGATCGGCGCAGGCTCGGCCGTCGTCGAGGGGCGGATCACGCTGCCCGAGGGCGCGGGAGCCGTCGCACGGGCGGTGGAGGCGGGCGCCGAGCTCGACGACGGCGCGCTGCTCGTCAGCCGGACGGTGTCGGCCGAGGGGCGCTCGCGCGCCCATCTCGGCGGGCGTTCCGTCCCTGTCGGACTGCTGGCCGAGCTCGCCGACGAGCTCGTCGCCGTGCACGGCCAGACCGACCAGCAGGGCCTGCTCAAGCCTGCCCGGCAGCGTGGGGCCCTGGACCGGTACGCGGGCGACGCCGTCGCCGTACCGCTCGCCGCGTACGGGGAGGCGTACCGGCGGCTGCGGGCCGTCGTCGCCGAGCTGGACGAGATCACCACGCGCGCGCGGGAACGGGCCCAGGAGGCCGATCTGCTGCGCTTCGGGCTCGGGGAGATCGAGGCCGTCGAGCCGCTGGCGGGGGAGGACACCGAGCTGGCCGCCGAGGCGGAGCGGCTCGGCCACGCCGAGGCCCTGGCCTCGGCCGCGGCCCTCGCGCACGCGGCGCTCGCCGGACAGCCCGAGGACCCGGAGGCCGTCGACGCGACGACGCTGGTCGCGGGCGCGGGGCGGGCCCTGGAGGCCGTACGGTCGCACGATCCGGCGCTCGCGGCACTGGCGGACCGGATGGGGGAGATCTCCATCCTGCTCGCCGATGTGGCCGGGGAGCTGGCCGGATACGCCGACAACCTGGACGCCGACCCGCGTCGGCTCGCGGTCGTCGAGGAGCGGCGCGCCGCGCTGACCCAGCTCACCCGGAAGTACGGTGCGGATGTCGCCGCCGTGCTGGCGTGGGCGCAGGAGAGCGCGGCCCGGCTCACCGAGCTGGAGGGCGACGACGACCGCGTCGGCGAGCTGACGGCCGAGCGTGACGCGCTGCGGACCGAACTGTCGGTCCTCGCGCAGGCGCTCACGGACGCCCGCACGGAGGCGGCGGCCCGGTTCGCGGACGCCGTCACCGCCGAGCTGGCCTCGCTGGCCATGCCCCACGCGCGCGTGTCCTTCGACATCCGGCAGACGGAGACCGCCGACGAGTCCTCGGGAGTCGAGGTCGGCGGGCGGACCGTGGTGTACGGGCCGACCGGCGCCGACGAGGTCGAGCTGCTGCTCGCCCCGCACCCGGGAGCGCCGCCGCGGCCGATCGCGAAGGGCGCGTCCGGCGGTGAGCTGTCCCGGGTGATGCTGGCCGTCGAGGTCGTCTTCGCGGGTACGGACCCGGTGCCGACGTATCTCTTCGACGAGGTGGACGCCGGCGTCGGTGGCAAGGCGGCCGTGGAGATCGGCCGGCGCCTCGCCAAGCTCGCGAAGTCGGCCCAGGTCGTGGTCGTCACGCACCTTCCGCAGGTGGCGGCGTTCGCCGACCGGCAGCTGCTGGTGGAGAAGACCAACGACGGGTCCGTGACGCGGTCCGGTGTCACCGTCCTGGAGGGCGAGGACCGGGTCCGCGAGCTGTCGCGGATGCTGGCCGGCCAGGAGGACTCGGAGACGGCCCGGGCACACGCCGAGGAGCTGCTGGCGACGGCGCGGGCGGACGCCTGACGGGTCGGGCCGGGGTTCCCGGCCCGACCTCCACGACCCCACGGTGATGACCCCGCCTCGACGACCCCTTCACGTCGACCCATGAGCGTCGGTGGACCGGGCGACGTCCCGGCCCGACCTCGACGACCCCACCGGCGGCGGCGCCCCGACGCGGGTCCGCGGCCCCGTGGAGGCGGGTTTCCCCCGGCGCTCGGGGCTGTCGCGCGCCCGCCTAGGCTGAGCCCATGATCGGGAAGCTGGGCAGGGCAGGAACGTTCGCCGTGGCCGCGGGTGTGAGCCGGGCCGTCTACGCCGGGCTGCGGCGCCGCGACGACGAGCGGTGGCGGCGGAAGAACCACGCCGGGCGGAGCGTCGACCTGTACGCCGGTCCCGCCACCGCCGTCGGGACCGCGCTCGCCGTGGTGGGTGCGGCGGGACCGGGGTCCCTCCGGGCGACCGCCCAGGGAGGACCCGCGGCCTTCGCCGTCCTCGCCGCGGGCGCCTGCGGTGCGTACGACGACGTGAGGGGCGACCGTCGCAGGGGTTTCCGGGCGCACCTCGACGCCCTGCGGCACGGCGAGGTCACCAGCGGGGCCGTGAAGCTGTTCGGGATCGGCGCGGCCGGGCTCGTGGCCGGGGCGCTGATGAAGGAGCGTCCGGTCGACAAGGTCCTGGCGGGTGTGGTGATCGCGGGGACCGCGCACCTCGTCAACCTCGTGGACGTGGCCCCGGGGCGCGCCGCGTTGACGGTGCTGGGGCTCGGCGCGCCCGGACTCCTCCGCGGTGCGCTCGCCGCCGCGCCGATGGGCGCCGCGGCCGCCGTCCTCACCGAGGACCTCGGGGAGCGCACGATGCTCGGCGACACGGGGGCGCACGCGCTGGGCGCGGCCGTCGGCAGTGCGATCGCCGCCGGGAACGGAAGGTTCGGACTCGCCGTCCACGCGGCGGCTCTCATCGCCGCGACGGCGTGCGGAGAACGGGTCAGCGCACTCGCGCGCTCACCCATGTGAGTGATACCGCCCGGCGAGTTGAGGGCCCGGACACGGGAACGACGCGGCTTCGGTGCCGGAACGTGCGTGCGGGCTGGCATCCTTGGGCGCGTGACACAGCTCCGTACGGTCCAAGTGCTGGGCGGCGGCAGCGCGGGCAGCAGCGCTCACGTCCGATCACTTGCCTCGGGGCTCGTGGCGAGGGGCGTGCGGGTGACCGTGTGCGCCCCGGCCGAACTCGACCGCGCCTACGACTTCATCGGCGCCGGCGCGCACTTCGTGCCCGTCCCGCGCCGCAACGACCCCGCGACGGTCGCGACGCTCCGCAACGCCTGCATCGGCGCGGACGTCGTGCACGCGCACGGGCTGCACGCCTCGGTGCGGGCGATGCTCGCCCTGTCGGGCGGGGTGCGGGCGCCCTCGCTCGTGACGACCTGGCACACCCGCAGCCATGTGGACGGCGCGCGGGGCGGTCTGCTGCGGCTGCTCGAGCGCAGGACCGCGCGGGCGGCCGCCGTCGTCCTCGGCACCTCCTCCGAGCTCGTCGACCGTGCGCGGCGGCGCGGGGCGCGGGACGCCCGGCTCGCCCCGGTCACGGTGCCCGCCTCGCGGGCACCGGTCTGCCTCCACGACGGCAAGGCGCGGGCGGAACTGGGGGCGGTGGACCGGCCGTTGCTGATGGCGGTCGGCGCCCTGGTGCCCGAGCGGGGATACGGGATGCTGCTGGACGCGGCGCGGGTGTGG
This sequence comes from Streptomyces sp. NPDC047971, assembly GCF_040653355.1. Taxonomy (NCBI): domain Bacteria; kingdom Bacillati; phylum Actinomycetota; class Actinomycetes; order Kitasatosporales; family Streptomycetaceae; genus Streptomyces; species Streptomyces sp. NPDC047971. Next base: position 13,836 of record NZ_JBEZNW010000014.1, read on the forward strand.
CGGGACCTGGACCCGCAGCCGCTGCTCGTCATCGCGGGGGAGGGGCGCGAACGGGCGGCCATGCAACGGCGGATCGAGGCGGAGGAGCTCGGGGTCCGGCTCATCGGCAGCCGGGACGACGTGGCGGAGCTGCTGGCCGCGGCGGACGTCGCGGTCCTGACCTCGCGCTGGGAGGCCCGCTCCCCGCTGGCGCAGGAGGCGCTGCGGCTCGGTGTTCCGCTGGTCGCGACCGCGGTCGGCGGAGTTCCCGAACTGGTCGGGGAAGCGGCGGAGTTGGTGCCGTGGGGAGACGCGGCGGCGCTGGCGGAGGCGGTGCGGGCGCTGTTGGCGGACGTGGACCGGCGGATGGACCTGGCGGCCGCCGGGCGGGTGCAGGCGGGGACCTGGCCGACGGAGGACGAGACGATCGCGCACGTCCTGAGCGTGTACGACGAACTGGCGGACCGCCGCTGACGGCGGCCCGCCGAGAGCACGGCCCTACGGTGTGTGACGCCTCGCCCGGAGCGCCAGCGACAGGGCCAGGACGGTCTGCGGGTCGTCCAGGTCCGTGCCGAGGAGCTCGGAGATCCGGGCCAGCCGGTTGTAGAGGGTCTGCCGGTTCAGATGCAGTTCGCGGGCCGTCTCCGCCTTGCGGCCCGCGTGGGCCAGATAGGTCTCCAGGGTGGGGAGCAGCGGAGGGCGCGAGGTCCTGTCGTGGTCCCGCAGCGGGCCGATGGCGCGGTCGACGAAGGCCGCCAGGTCCGGATGCTCCCGCAGGCGCCACAGCAGCAGGTCGATGTCCAGGCGCCGGGCGTCGTACCAGGGCCGGTCCGAGAGGCCCTGCGCCGCCGTCGCGGTCTCGCCCGCGTGCCGCAGGGACGCCGACGCGGCCGCCCAGCCGCCCGCGACACCCACCACGACCACCGGCGCCTGCGCCCCGGCCCTTTCGAGGCCGGCCCGCTCCACGCCCGCCCGCAGGGCCGCCGCGACCCGGTCGGCCACCGCCGTACGCTCCGACTCCGAGCGCAGTCCCAGCAGCAGCGGCACCCGCCCCTCCACCGGGCGGACGCCCAGGAGCACCGGGACGCCCACCGACGACAGCTCCTCCAGCACCGCCCTCGCCAGCAGCGCCCAGTTCCCCGAGGGGGAGAGCTCGGAGGCGAGCCGCATCACCACGGGCAGCAGCGGACCGTCACCCGGGCGGAAGCCCAGCACCCGCGCCTGCGCCGGCGCGTCCTCCGGCGTGATCCGGCCCTCCGCCAGGTCCGTCAGGAAGTCGCCGCGCCCCCGGGCCGCGAGCTCCTCCTCCTGCCGGGCCTGCATCAGCACGACGGCCAGGATGCCCGCCGCCCGCTCCGCCGCCATCCGGTGGACGGGGGACAGCGGGCCCGAGACCGCGAGCAGCACCAGCCGGGCCCGGACCGAGCCGGTGCCCGGCCCGCCGCCCGGCACGTCGACCAGGACCGCACCCGTCGGCGGACCCGATTCCCGCGCCGCCCGCTGGCCCCTCAGCCCGTCCCACACCTGGAGCGGGTCGGCCGGGCCGGACTCGGTGCCCGCCGCGTACAGCAGCTGTCCGTCCGACGTCTCCAGGAAGACCGGGTTGGCGGTGAAGTCGGCCAGGATGCGCAGGACCTGCGGCACCCCGCCCCCGCCGAGCAGTGCCTCGGTGCACTGCCGGTGCACCTCCTCCGCCTGCCGCAGCAGCGCGTAGTGGCCGTTGACGATCTCGGTGTGGATCTCCTCGGTGACGGCCACGAACGGCACCTCGCGGTGCAGCTGCACCAGCGGAAGGCCCGCGGAGCGCGCCGTCTCCACGATCGTCGCCGGCAGACGCGAGAAGCGCGGGCCGAGCTCCACCACCAGCGCCGCGATGCCCCGCTCGGCGAGCCGCCGTACGAAGGCCCGCTGTTCCGCCGGGCGCGTGCCGAGGCCCAGACCGGTGGTCAGCAGCAGCTCGCCGCCCTTGAGCAGGGACGCGATGTTCGGGACCTCGCCCGCGTGCACCCAGCGCACCGTACGGTGCAGCCGGTCCGCGCCGGCGACGACCTCCGGGAGCCCGCTGCGGAGCCCGGGCAGCTCCAGCGCCCGCTGCACGGTGATCCCGCCCTGATTCTCCATGGAGCCGGACGCTACCTCCGGACATGTTGCGGCGACATCATCCGGCGGTAACGGGACAGGACAGATCGTCCATCTCGTCGACAACTCGTCGCCCTGACAGTCCAATTGTGCGACCGCATGTCGATTGTGGCGTACGTCACCCCGGAGGATGCTCTCCCGCCATGGCAGAGAACTCCACTCGTGGCTCCACCCCTGGCTCCGCCCCCGAGGTGCACCGCCTCAAGGCGAACTCGGTCGGTCTCGTCGGCGTCGTCTTCATGGCCGTCGCCACCGCCGCCCCGATCACGGCGATGACCGGCAACCTCCCCATCGCCGTCGGCTTCGGCAACGGCACCGGCGCCCCCGCCGGATATCTCTTCGCGACGCTCGTCCTCACGGTCTTCTCGGTCGGCTACGTGGCCATGGCCAAGCGGATCACCGCCGCCGGTGCCTTCTACGGCTACATCTCGCACGGCCTCGGCCGGATCGCGGGCATGGCCTCCGGAATGCTCGCCGTCCTCGCGTACATCGTCTTCGAGGCGTCGATCGTCGGCGTGTTCGCCTACTTCACCAAGACGACGGTCGCCGACCAGCTCGGCGTGGACCTGCCGTGGATCGTGTACGCGGCCGCGATGCTCGTGGTCACCGCCGTCCTCGCGTACTTCGACATCAACCTCACCGCCAAGGCGCTCGGCGTCATGCTGATCGCGGAGATCGCCGTCCTCTTCGCCGTCGCCACCGCCGTGCTGATCTCCGGGGGCGGCCCCGACGGCATCCCCGTCGAGCCGATCAACCCCGAGAACGCCTTCACCGGCGCATCCGCCGGGCTCGGTCTCTTCTTCGCGTTCTGGTCCTGGGTCGGCTTCGAGTCGACCGCGATGTACGGCGAGGAGTCCCGCGACCCCAAGCGCGTCATCCCCCGCGCCACCCTGATCTCCGTCATCGGGGTCGGCCTCTTCTACATCTACGTCTCCTGGATGACGATCGCGGGCAACGGCCTCACCGGCTCCGTCGAACTGTCCTCCTCCGCCTCGCCGCTCGACCTCTTCTTCGCCCCGACCCAGAGCTTCATCGGCGCCTGGGCCGTCGACGCCTTCCAGTGGCTGCTGCTCACCGGCTCCTTCGCGTGTGGCATGGCCTTCCACCAGTGCGCCTCGCGCTATCTGTACGCGATCGGCCGCGAGGGCTTCCTCCACCCCGCGCTCGGCCGGACACACGTGAAGCACGGCTCGCCGTACATCGCCTCGTACGTGCAGACGGCGATCGCCGTCCTCCTCGTCGGCGCCTTCTGGCTCACCGGCCAGGACCCGTACATCCACCTCTACACGCTGCTCGCGATCCTCGGCACGATGGCGATCCTCATCGTCCAGACGCTCTGCTCCTTCGCCGTCATCGGGTACTTCCGCAGGAACCACCCCGAGGACCGGCACTGGTTCAGAACGCTCACCGCGCCCCTGCTCGGCGGCATCGGGATGGCCGCCGTGGTCGTGCTGCTGATCATGAACATGGAGACCGCGGCGGGGCTCGCCGCCGACTCCCTCCTCTTCAAGGCGATCCCGTGGATCGTCGGCGCCGTCTTCTTCGGCGGCCTCGGTCTCGGCCTCTACCTCAGGGCCCGGCGGCCCGAGCGGTACGAGATCATCGGCCGGATCGTCCTGGAGGACGCGACCGAGCGCAGCGACGACGAGCAGCCCGCCCCCGCCCCCGCCCCCGTACCCCAGAGCTGACCCCTCACCCTCCAGGAGCGCCTCATGGCACGCAGCAACCCGATGCACCTCCTGAACCGCCTCGCCGCCGAGCACGCCGACGCCCGCCGGCTGAACATCCCCGTCGACGAGTTGAGAGGGATGAGGTCCGACGCCGTCGGACGGCGCTCCCTCCTGAAGTACGCCGCCGCGGCCGGCATCGCCGTCTCCGCGGGCACGGCCGTCGCCCGGCCCGCGGTGGCACGGGCGGTGACCCCCGCCCGCGTCGCCGTCGTCGGGGCCGGCATCTCCGGCCTCACCGCCGCGCTCACCCTCCAGGACGCGGGCCTGAGCCCGACGCTCTACGAGGCCGACCCCGCGCGCGTCGGCGGCCGCATGTGGACCCAGCGGAGCCACTGGGCGTACGGCCAGACGTCCGAGATCGGCGGCGAGCTGATCGACACCGGACACAAGAAGATCCTCGAACTGTGCCGCCGCTTCGACCTGCCGACCGAGGACTTCCTCGGCGGCGGACCCAACGGAGCCGAGGAGGTCCTCTGGTTCGGCGGCGCGTACTACCCCCGTCATCAGGCCGACGAGGACTTCAACGCCGTCTACCAGTCGCTGCGCCGCGACCTGTCGGAGGCGGGGGAGGTCACCTGGAACCGGACGACGCCGACCGGTACCGCACTCGACACCATGTCGGTGTACGAGTGGATCGAGTCCCGGGTCCCCGGCGGGCACTCCTCGCCGCTCGGCCGCTTCATCGACGTCGCCTACAACGTCGAGTACGGCGCCGACACCACCGAACAGTCCTCGCTCGCGCTCGTCCTGCTCATGGGCTACCAGACCAATCCCGGCAACTTCAACGTCTGGGGCCTGTCCAACGAGCGCTACCACATCACCGGAGGCAACGACCGGCTCCCGAACGCCATCGCGGGCGCCCTCGCCCCCGGAACCCTGCGCAGGGGCTGGTCCCTGACCGCCGTGCGCGCGAACGCGGACGGCACGCAGACCCTGACCTTCAGCGAGGCCGGAGCCACCCGCACCGTCACCGCCGACCACACCGTCCTGTGCCTGCCGCTGCCGATCCTCAAGCGGCTCGACCTCACCCGTGCCGGATTCGACCCCCTGATGAAGAACCTGCTGCGGGATGCCCGGATGGGCCACTGCACCAAGCTCAACATGCAGTTCGGCACCCGCCCGTGGCGCGGCACGGGAGCCTGGCCGGGGGTGTCGGCCGGCGACTGCTTCACCGACAGCGAGGTCCAGCAGACCTGGGACACCACCAAGATCCAGGGAGGCACGGGAGGCATCCTCATCCAGTACGGCAGCGGCAGCCTCGCCGAGTCCCTGACGCCGGCGGGACCGTTCTCCACCGAGTCCGACCCGTACGTTCGCGCTCTCGTGACCCGGTACCTGAGCGGCATCGACGCCTTCTTCCCCGGCACCTCACAGGCGTACACCGGCCGGGCCCAGCTCTCCGCCTGGCACCGCAACCCCCACGCCCTCGGCGCGTACTCCTGCTGGCCGGTCGGCTACGTGCACCGCTACGCGGGGTACGAGGGCACCGCCCAGGGCAACGTCCACATCGGAGGGGAGCACTGCAGCTACGACTTCCAGGGCTTCATGGAGGGCGGCGCCACCGAGGGCGAGCGGGCCGCGAAGGAGGTGATCGCCGCCCTGAGGTGAGTCAGCGGGCCGGCGTGATGTTGTGGTTGAAGCGGAAGACGTTGTCCGGGTCGTAGGCGGCCTTGACCGCCGCGAGACGGCGGTAGTTCTCGGCGCCGAAGCCCGCGACGACCCGCTCCTCGCCCTCGGAGCCGATGAAGTTGAGGTACACGGCTCCGGTCGACCACGGCTCCGCGTCGGCCCGCACGTCCCGTACCCACTGCCTCGTGCGCTCGTCGTCGGCCGGGTCCTCCCAGGTCGCGAACGGATGGACCACCCAGGGCGCCGAGCGCCACGGGATCGGATGGCCGGCCGGCCCGGCCGCGACGGCGCCGCCCAGCATGAAGAGCACGTGCTGGGTGGCCGTCGGCATGGGAATCCTCTGGGCGCGTTCGCAGAAGAGGTCCACGGCCGAGTCCGGGAACTCGCGCAGGTACTCCGCCGACCAGTAGTTCCGCAGCCCCGGCGGGTCGTCGAGCATGCACTGCAGATCCGCGTACCCGATGTCGGTGACGACCTCGATCACGGGCTTCAGCGCGAACAGCGGCGCGCAGAGCTCGCGTACCTCGGCGACCGGGCCGGTGTAGGTGAGCAGCGTGCCGCAGAGCAGCTCGCCGACGAGGTGCTCCGGGACGAACGGCTCGGGGGGCGCGGGGAAGTAGATGACCCCGCCGCCCGCCTCGTCCGGGGCGGTGCCCGCCAGATCGCGGAAGGTACGGATCACCTCGGGCGCCGACTCGGGCAGGAAGAACAGCATCGCGATGCTCATCTGCGGCAGCTCGTGCAGCCTCAGGGTGAGCGAGGTCGCCACGCCGAAGTTGCCGCCGCCGCCGTGCAGCGCCCAGAACAGCTCCGGGTTCTCCTCCGCGTCCGTGTGCACGTGCTTGCCCTCGGCGGTGATCAGCTCGGCGGCGAGCAGGTTGTCGCAGGCCAGCCCGAACTTCCGCTCCAGCCAGCCCGATCCGCCGCCCAGCGTGAAGCCGCCGACCCCGGTCGTCGACACCCGTCCGCCGGTCGTGGCCAGGTGGAAGGGCTGGCAGGCGTGGTCCAGGTGGCTCATGGTCGCGCCGCCCTCGACGCGCACCGTCATGTGCTCGGGGTCGGCGACGACCGCGTGCATCCGTCGCAGGTCGACGACGAGACCGTCGTCGACGACGGAGGTCCCGGCGACGCTGTGCCCGCCGCCGCGCACGGCGATCGGCAGCTCGGTCTCCCGGCCGAAGAGGACGGCGTTGGAGACGTCCTCCGCCGTCGCGCACTGGGCGATCACCGCAGGACGGCGGTCGATCATGCCGTTGTGGATGGCCCGGGCCGCGTCGTAGTCCGGATCGCCCGGGACGTACACCTCCCCGGCCAGATCCTCGCGGAGCCCGGCCAGGGCGCTGTCCGGGACGGTGTGCTGGGGAGCCATGGGGAAGCCCCCCTTTCCTCGGGGGGACAGGACCCTTTCAGCGTATTCCGGGGCGCCCTTTCCCGCGTCCCGGCCGACCCCTCCGGAGCGCGTGAGCCAGGCGCCCCGGGGCAGGCGGGACTTCGCTACGCGTCCTAGCCGCCGTACGCGCCGCTCGCGGTCAGCCGCAGGGCCGTGTCGATCAGCGGAACATGGCTGAACGCCTGCGGGAAGTTGCCCACCTGCCGCTGCAGTCGCGGGTCCCACTCCTCGGCGAGGAGCCCCAGGTCGTTGCGGAGGGCCAGCAGCCGCTCGAAGAGCTTGCGGGCCTCGTCCACGCGCCCGATCATCGCCAGGTCGTCGGCGAGCCAGAACGAGCACGCGAGGAAGGCGCCCTCGTCACCCTCCAGGCCGTCCACGCCGGCCTCCTCGCCCGCGGTCGGGTAGCGCAGCACGAAGCCGTCCTCCGTGGACAGCTCCCGCTGGATCGCCTCGATCGTGCCGATGACCCGCTTGTCGTCCGGCGGCAGGAACCCCATCTGCGGGATCAGCAGCAGCGAGGCGTCCAGCTCCTTGGAGCCGTACGACTGCGTGAAGGTGTTCCGCTCCTTGTCGTAGCCCTTCTCGCAGACGTCCCGGTGGATGTCGTCGCGCAGCTCGCGCCAGCGCTCCAGCGGGCCGTCGGCGTCCCCGGACTCGATGAGCTTGATCGTGCGGTCGACCGCGACCCAGGCCATGACCTTGGAGTGCACGAAGTGCCGGCGCGGGCCGCGCACCTCCCAGATGCCCTCGTCGGGCTGGTTCCAGTGGGTCTCCAGGTACCGGATGAGCTTCAGCTGGAGCAGCGAGGCGTAGTCGTTGCGGGACAGGCCCGTCATGTGCGCCAGGTGCAGCGCCTCGGTGACCTCGCCGTAGACGTCGAGCTGGAGCTGGTTGGCGGCGCCGTTGCCGACCCGGACCGGTCCCGAGTTCTCGTACCCCGGCAGCCAGTCCAGCTCGGCCTCGCCGAGCTCCCGCTCACCGGCGATCCCGTACATGATCTGCAGGTTCTCCGGGTCGCCCGCGACCGCGCGGAGCAGCCAGTCCCGCCAGGCGCGGGCCTCCTCGCGGTAGCCGGTGCGCAGCATCGACGACAGCGTGATCGCCGCGTCGCGCAGCCAGGTGTAGCGGTAGTCCCAGTTCCGTACGCCGCCGATCTCCTCCGGCAGCGAGGTGGTCGGCGCCGCGACGATCCCGCCCGTCGGCGCGTACGTCAGCGCCTTCAGCGTGATCAGCGAGCGGACGACGGCCTCCCGGTACGGACCGTGGTACGTGCAGTGCTCGACCCACTCCCGCCAGAAGTCGACGGTGGCCTCCAGCGAACCCTCCGGGTCCGGCAGGGCGGGCGGCTCCTTGTGCGAGGGCTGCCAGCTGATCGTGAAGGTGACGCGGTCGCCCGGGGTGACGGTGAAGTCCGAGTACGTCGTCAGGTCCTTGCCGTGCGTCTCGGCGTCCATGTCCAGCCACACCGAGTCGGGACCCGCGACGGCGACCGTGCGGTCCCCGACCTTGTGGACCCAGGGCACCACCCGGCCGTAGCTGAACCGCATCCGCAGCGCGGAGCGCATCTGGACCCGGCCCGAGACGCCCTCCACGATCCGGATCAGCTGCGGCGCGCCGTCGCGCGGGGGCATGAAGTCGGTGACCCGGACCGTGCCGCGCGGGGTGTCCCACTCGGATTCCAGGATCAGCGAGTCGCCGCGGTAGCGGCGGCGGTCGGCGGGCGCGGGGGCCGCGCCGTTCGGCACGGCCGGACCGACACGCCAGAACCCGTGTTCCTCCGTGCCGAGGAGCCCGGCGAAGACGGCATGGGAGTCGAAGCGGGGGAGGCACAGCCAGTCGACGCTGCCGTCCCGGCAGACGAGGGCGGCGGTCTGCATGTCCCCGATGAGTGCGTAATCCTCGATGCGCCCGGCCACGTGCTCTCTCCAGTCGAACGGCCACGTCCGCCCCGCAGGGCGCTTGCTACAGATCAGCGGTCAACTGATGTTGACGATCGGCGGCGAGTGTCCGAGCAGGATACGACGCGGAGCAGCACTTACTTGTAACGCCATTGCGCCGATCGGGTGAGCACGGCTTGACGCCGCGACCACCCCGGTGCGGCCGTGTGACGGAGGCCGGTCGCCGTCCGTGTGCACCCGACTGCCCCGTGTGGCCGGAAGCGGTCTCCCGTTGTCGCTGATACCCTGGTACCCCGTGGACCGGTGGGAAACGGCGACAGCCGAGCCCCCGCAACCGCAGCGACGGCACCCCCCGATTCTTCCGGAGGGCACGCCGGAACGCACCTCCAGAACGCGACCACGGGAGCCCCCTCTTGGCGATGCCGCCCAAAACCACGACGACCAAGCACATCTTCGTCACCGGGGGTGTCGCCTCCTCCCTCGGCAAGGGCCTGACCGCCTCCAGCCTGGGTGCGCTCCTCAAGGCGCGGGGCCTGCGGGTCACGATGCAGAAGCTCGACCCGTACCTGAACGTCGACCCCGGCACGATGAACCCCTTCCAGCACGGCGAGGTGTTCGTCACCAACGACGGCGCCGAGACCGACCTGGACATCGGCCACTACGAGCGCTTCCTCGACGTCGACCTCGACGGCTCGGCCAACGTCACCACCGGCCAGGTCTACTCGCAGGTCATCGCCAAGGAGCGGCGCGGCGAGTACCTCGGCGACACCGTCCAGGTCATCCCGCACATCACCAACGAGATCAAGTCCCGGATCCGCCGCATGGCGACCGACGACGTCGACGTCGTGATCACCGAGGTCGGCGGCACGGTCGGTGACATCGAGTCCCTGCCGTTCCTGGAGACCGTCCGCCAGGTCCGCCACGAGGTCGGCCGCGACAACGTGTTCGTCGTGCACATCTCGCTGCTGCCCTACATCGGCCCGTCCGGCGAGCTGAAGACCAAGCCGACCCAGCACTCCGTCGCCGCGCTGCGCAACATCGGTATCCAGCCGGACGCGATCGTGCTGCGCGCCGACCGTGAGGTCCCCACCGCCATCAAGCGCAAGATCTCGCTGATGTGCGACGTGGACGAGGCCGCCGTCGTCGCCGCCATCGACGCCAAGTCGATCTACGACATCCCCAAGGTGCTGCACACCGAGGGTCTCGACGCCTACGTCGTGCGCAAGCTCGACCTGCCGTTCCGCGACGTGGACTGGTCCACCTGGGACGACCTGCTGGACCGCGTCCACAACCCGGAGCACGAGGTCACCGTCGCGCTCGTCGGCAAGTACATCGACCTGCCCGACGCGTACCTCTCCATCACCGAGGCCATGCGCGCCGGCGGCTTCGCCAACAAGGCCCGGGTCAAGGTCAAGTGGGTCACCTCCGACGACTGCAAGACCCCGGCGGGCGCGGCGAAGCAGCTCGGTGACGTCGACGCGATCCTGATCCCCGGCGGCTTCGGCGACCGCGGTGTCAACGGCAAGATCGGCGCGATCCAGTACGCCCGCGAGAACAAGGTGCCGCTGCTCGGCATCTGCCTCGGCCTCCAGTGCATCGTGATCGAGGCCGCCCGGAACCTGGCCGACATCCCGGAGGCCAACTCCACCGAGTTCGACGCCGCCACCGCGCACCCCGTCGTCTCGACGATGGAGGAGCAGCTCGCGTACGTCGAGGGCGCCGGCGACCTGGGCGGAACGATGCGCCTGGGCCTCTACCCGGCGAAGCTCGCCGAGGGCTCGATCGTCCGCGAGGTCTACGCCGACCAGCCGTACGTCGAGGAGCGCCACCGCCACCGCTACGAGGTGAACAACGCCTACCGCGCGGAGCTGGAGAAGAAGGCCGGCCTCGTCTTCTCGGGCACGTCCCCCGACAACAAGCTCGTCGAGTACGTCGAGTACCCGCGCGAGGTGCACCCGTACCTGGTCGCCACCCAGGCCCACCCGGAGCTGCGCTCGCGTCCGACGCGTCCGCACCCGCTCTTCGCCGGCCTGGTGAAGGCCGCCGTGGAGCGCAAGACGGGCAAGTAGTACCAGGCGTTAACGTTGCCGGGGTACGGGTCCTGCCGGGACCGGTACCCCGGCTTTCGTGTGTGGTTCGTGTGTGGGAGGACGCAGATGGAGTTGCAGGACACCCCTGAGGAGTGGCGGGTCGTCGCGACGACGACCCCGTTCCAGGGAGCGAAGACGAGTGTCCGTACGGACGACGTGGTCATGCCCGACGGCACGGTCGCCCGCCGCGACTACCAGGTCCACCCCGGCTCGGTGGCGGTCCTCGCCCTCGACGACGAGGACCGGGTGCTGCTGCTCAAGCAGTACCGGCACCCGGTGCGCCAGAAGCTCTGGGAGATCCCGGCCGGACTCCTCGACGTGCCGGGGGAGAACCCCTGGCACGCCGCGGAGCGGGAGTTGTACGAGGAGGCGCACGTCAAGGCCGAGGACTGGCGGGTGCTTGCCGACGTCTACACCACGCCCGGCGGTTGCGACGAGGCGGTACGGATCTTCCTGGCGCGGCACCTGTCCGAGGCGGAGGGCGAACGCTTCGAGGTCTCGGAGGAGGAGGCCGACATGGAGCTGGCCCGGGTCCCGCTGGCGGAGCTCGTACGCGGCGTACTCGCCGGTGAGCTGCACAACAACTGCCTGGTGGTCGGCGTCCTTTCGCTGGCGGCGGCCCGCGCGGCCGACGGCCTCGACGCGCTGCGCCCGGCGGACGCCCCCTGGCCGGCACGGCCGTTCGCGTCGTGACCCGCGGGTGTCGGGCAGGCGATCCGGTCCTGCGGATCGGGTGCCCACCCAAACCGGTCTGCGGTCTGAACATCTGCTGATCCGATCGGGGGATCTGTCCGCCCTGCCCGGCGGGGTGAGGCACCCGCCCTGAACTACGCTCGGGATCACCCGTGCGGAGACCCCCGCGGGATCGGTCGTGCGCAGGTGGACGGGAGTGTGGCCCGTGACGGATCAGGCGGTGGCAGCGGGCGGGGTGCGGAACTTCTTCGGGCGGCAGCGGGAGTTGAAAGCCCTGCGCGCCGACATCGAACGGACCGGACTCGACACCCTCGCCGGCCGCAAGGCACCCCGCGCACGCGTCCTGCTGATCGCGGGCCGGCCCGGATCGGGACGGACCGCGCTCGCCGAGGAGCTCGTCACCGGACTCACCGCCGCCTACCCCGACGGGGTGTTCCGCGCCCGGCTGACCGAGCCCGGCGGCGACCCGGTCCCCACCGGGCGCGTCGCGCAGGGGCTGCTCCTGGACCTCGGCATCGACGAACCGCCCGGCGCCGCCGAGGACGAGCTGACCGAGCTGGTCCGCGACGCCCTCGCGGAACGCCGCTGCGTCCTCGTCCTCGACGACGCCGTCGACGCCGAGCAGGTCGATCCGCTGATCCCCGACAACCCCGACGCCCTCGTCGTCGCCGTGGCGCGGGGACCGCTGACCGGGATCCCCGACGTCCGTCCGTGCACCCTGGGCGGCCTCGACCCCAAGTCCGCGATCGAGATGCTCACCACGTACACCGGATCCGTCCGGGTGACGGTCGACCCCCAGGCCGCCGAGACCCTCGCCGAGGAGTGCGGCGGCCAGCCGGCCGCCGTCGTCCTCGCCGGCGGCTGGCTCGCCGCCCGTCCGAAGGCGTCCGTCGCGGACCTGGCCAAACGGCTCCGCGCCCTCCCCGGCGACCCGGTCGCCCGCGCGTTCCAGCTGGCCCACGACGCGCTGGCCCAGCCGGCCGCCCGGATACTGCGATACCTCTCCCTCGCCCCCCTGGGCCGCGCCGACGCCCACACCGCCTCCGCCCTGGCCGGCTGCTCGGTCTCGGCGGCGGCCGGCACGCTGACCGGCCTCGTCGAGCTGGGCCTCGTCACCGACCGCGGAGACGGGGAGTACGAGGTTCCGGGCCATCTCGTCCCCTTCCTGCGTGCCCGTATGGAGGAGCGCGACCGGCCGGCCGAGGTACAGCTCGCCCGGGCCCGGATGCTGGAGCGGACCGTACGGCTCCTGCAGTCCTGCCGGGCCGTCACGGAGCCCGAGGGCTCCGCCGCCCGGAAGAAGCTCGCCGGGCTGCCCCGGGCCCTGCGGTTCCCGACCGTGCCCGCCGCCGCCGAATGGCTGACCGCCCGCAGGCCCGTCCTGCTGGCCTCCGCCCGCCTCGCCGTCGCCGACGGAGAGCTCGACACCCTGGCCCGCCGGCTCGTCTCCGCCCTGGTCAGGGCGGAGACGGCGCACCGGGGCGCCGAGGCCGCCGCCCCCGTCCTGTACGGCCTGCACCGGCTGGTCCTGGACGTGGCGGAGCGCCGGGGACTGCACCGGGAGCGGGCCGCCGCGCTGCTGAACCTCGCCGATCTGGACGCCGGGTCGGGTCGTACCCAGGAGGCCCTGGAGCGCTACCGGGCCGCTCTGGACGCCGGAAGGGCCGCGAACGATCCCTACGCGATCGGCCGGGCGATGGAATCCGTAGGCGGTTCCTACCAGGAACTGGGGGACTGGCAGCGGGCCGGCGACTGGTACGGCCGAGCGCTCGCCCAGCGACTCGCCCGTGACGAGAGGGCCGACCAGGCCCGGCTGTACGGACGGCTCGGCGCCGTACAGACCTATGCCGGCCGCTACGGCGAGGCCCTGCGGAACTGGCGCGCAGCCGCCGCGGGCTACCGGAGGCTCGCCGATCTGCCCGGCTACGCGCGGGCGTTGAGCGAGGCCGCCCGCGTCCAGGAGTACGCCGGCCGGCCCGAGGACTCCCTGCGGACCTGCGAGGAAGCGGTCGACTGGGCCCGGCGCGCCCAGGACGTGCGTCTCCAGGCCGCGCTCCAGCTCAGGCTGGCGGACACGCTCGACCGGCTCGGCGACCCCGCCGCTGCCAGGCTGCACCGGGCCGCGGCCGGGCGTCTGCTGGGGACGGATGAGGAAATCAGCCGGGGAACAGAACCCTCTGCCTGCGAAATCCGTAGTGCTTCGAACGAAGATTAATGCTTTGCAAGGCTAGACACGGGGAACTCCTTCATTAGACTGGGTGCGCCGCGATCGAACGCGGTCTGTCCTGGTGCGCGGTAGTGCATCCGGGTATGTATCGCAGTGCACCCCCGTTTCCCCTGAGTCAAGGACCGTGATCGACGATGAAGGTCGGCATCCCCCGCGAGGTCAAGAACAACGAGTTCCGCGTGGCCATCACCCCCGCCGGTGTCCACGAGCTCGTCCGTAACGGCCACCAGGTCTTCGTCGAGCAGAACGCCGGTGCGGGCTCCTCGATCACGGACGAGGAGTACGTCTCCGCCGGTGCGCAGATCCTGCCGACCGCGGACGAGGTCTGGGCCACGGCCGACCTGCTGCTGAAGGTCAAGGAGCCCATCGCCGAGGAGTACCACCGCCTCCGCAAGGACCAGACCCTCTTCACCTACCTGCACCTCGCCGCCTCCAAGGAGTGCACGGACGCCCTCCTGGAGTCCGGCACCACCGCCATCGCGTACGAGACCGTCGAGACCGCCAACCGCGCGCTCCCGCTGCTCGCCCCGATGTCCGAGGTCGCGGGTCGCCTGGCCCCGCAGGTCGGCGCCTACCACCTGATGCGCTCGGTGGGCGGCCGCGGCGTGCTCCCCGGCGGCGTCCCCGGCACCCACGCCGGCGAGTGCGTCGTCATCGGCGGCGGCGTCTCCGGCTGGAACGCCACGCAGATCGCCGTCGGCATGGGCTTCCACGTGACCCTGCTCGACCGGGACATCAACAAGCTCCGCGAGGCCGACAAGATCTTCGGCACCAAGGTGAAGACGATCGTCTCCAACGCCTACGAGCTGGAGAAGGCCGTCGTCGAGGCCGACCTCGTCATCGGCGCCGTCCTCATCCCGGGCGCCAAGGCCCCGAAGCTGGTCACCAACGAGCTCGTCGCCAAGATGAAGCCCGGAAGTGTCCTTGTCGACATTGCGATCGACCAGGGCGGCTGCTTCGAGGACTCGCACCCGACCACCCACGCCGAGCCGACCTTCCAGGTCCACGACTCGGTCTTCTACTGCGTCGCCAACATGCCGGGCGCGGTGCCGAACACCTCCACGTACGCCCTGACCAACGCCACGCTGCCCTACATCGTGTCGCTGGCGAACAACGGCTGGGTCGAGGCGCTGCGCCGCGACGCCGCGCTCGCCCTGGGTCTCAACACCCATGACGGCAAGGTCGTTTACAAGGAGGTCGCCGAGGCGCACGGCCTCGACCACGTCGAGCTGGCCAGCCTGCTGGGCTGAGCTCCTTAGACGTCGCGTCAACCCGCGCCGTCAACCTCACACATCCGGCCGGACCTTGGGCACCAAGGTCCGGCCGGATGTGCTTCCGGCCACTCCGGGGGCCTTGTTCAACTCGCCTCGAACGTAACCCTTTAACCGTTTCGCGCAGCCCTGAAACGTGCGGATGTATCGCCGCGCACCCTTGACAGAGGGGTGTTCGGTTGCCGACACATCGGGCCGGGTCCGGCGGATTGTGTTGCTGCGGAGCGGTGACACGCCATAGAGTCGCCAACCGTCGGCATGGTGCCACGCTGACCTATCGATAAATGTTCCTGGTCACATCCAAGGAGGTAAGACGACTTGTGAATGAGTCGACATTTACTCCCGGGGGCGGACAGCCAGGAATCCCTGTCGGCTCCGTCGCCGTCCGCACCTTCGCGACCGACGCGACGCATCAGCCCATGACGACAGCCCACACGATGAAGATGATGGACGGCCTACACGTGAACGCCACGGCCGGCAACGAGAGTGGCCGAGAGTCCACCCACTTCGCCGCCTACGACGAGGTGCCCGAGGGGCACTTCTACGACCCTGACGCCGAGTACGAGCCCGACCCGGAGTACGCGGCCACCCTCGCACCCGACGCTGCCCGTCAGCGCCGCGAGCGGATCGGCCCGACCGGACGGCCCCTGCCGTACTTCCCGATCCCGGGTCCGCTGACCGATCACGGACCCGCGAAGATCATCGCGATGTGCAACCAGAAGGGCGGCGTCGGCAAGACCACGTCGACCATCAACCTGGGTGCCGCGCTCGCGGAGTACGGGCGGCGGGTGCTGCTCGTCGACTTCGACCCGCAGGGAGCCCTGTCGGTCGGACTCGGTGTGAACCCGATGGAGCTCGACCTCACCGTCTACAACCTGCTCATGGAGCGGGGCATGTCGGCGGACGAGGTGCTGCTCAAGACCGCCGTGCCCAACATGGACCTGCTGCCGAGCAACATCGACCTCTCGGCCGCCGAGGTGCAGTTGGTGAGCGAGGTGGCGCGCGAGTCGACGCTGCAGCGTGCGCTGAAGCCGCTGATGAACGACTACGACTACATCGTGATCGACTGTCAGCCCTCGCTCGGCCTGCTGACCGTGAACGCCCTGACGGCGGCTCACAAGGTCATCGTGCCGCTGGAATGCGAGTTCTTCGCGCTCCGCGGTGTGGCCCTGCTGACCGAGACGATCGAGAAGGTCCAGGAGCGGCTCAACCCCGAGCTGGAGCTCGACGGCATCCTCGCCACGATGTACGACTCCCGCACGGTGCACAGCCGTGAGGTGCTGGCACGTGTCGTCGAGGCGTTCGACGACCACGTCTACCACACCGTCATCGGCCGTACCGTGCGCTTCCCGGAGACCACGGTCGCCGGTGAGCCGATCACGACGTACGCGTCGAACTCGGTGGGTGCCGCCGCCTATCGTCAGCTCGCCAGGGAGGTGCTCGCCCGGTGTCACGCCGAGTGAGTCTGCCCGGCGCCGACGAACTGTTCCGTACGACCGGGGGGATGGCGCTGCAGTCCTCCTCGCCCCGTGGCCGGGTACCGGCTCCGGCGGGCGAGAGCGACACGGAGGCGGCGGAGGGATCCGGCCCGTCGCCGGCGCCCGCTTCTCCCGCCGCCTCGGCCTCGGCCACCGCCGAGCACTCGGCGGCGGAGTCCGCGGAGCAGGGGGAGCCCCGGGCCCGCACGGCGGAGCCCGCGGCGCAGCCGCGCCGCCGAGGCCGGTCGCCGAACCGGCGGCCGAGCGGGCGTGAGCGGCACGACGAGAAGATCACGGTCTACGTCTCCGCCGAGGAGCTGATGGACCTGGAGCACGCCCGCCTGGTGCTCCGTGGCGAGCACGGGCTCGCCGTGGACCGGGGCCGGATCGTCCGCGAGGCGGTCGCGGTGGTCCTCGCGGACCTGGAGTCCCGCGGCGACGCGAGCATCCTCGTGCGCCGCCTGCGCGGCCGCTGACGGTAGCCTGCGGGCTGCCGCGCCCCTGCTCCTCCCTGGACCCCGATGCCCCCGCCCGACGAGACGTCCCGCCCACCGCACCGCCGCGCCCTGGGCAGGGGACCGGGCACCCGGACACCGCCCACGGCCGCCCAGCCGCCCGAGGCGCCTTCGCCTTCCGCCCCGGCGCCCGAGGCGGCCTCGCCCGCGGTTCACTCCGGGACCGCGCCCGAGGCGGCCTCGCCCGCGGTCCCGGAGTCCGTGGCGGACGATCCGACGCGACCGCGCGGGGCGGCGTCCCACCCCGCGACCACCGCCGACACCTCGGCGGACGCCCCGGCGGACAGCCTGACGGAGACTGCGGCGGGCCTCGCCGAGGCGGAGCCCGACGCCCGGACGGACGGCCCCGCGGAGGCCGCGGCGGGCCCCGCCGAGGAGCGTGAGCCGGTGGCCCCGGGCCGGGGCGCCGACGCGCGGCGGGAGGTTCCCGAAGCGCCGGCCGGCTCGGGTCCGGGGAGCCCCGCCGAGCCGGACGAGGCTCCCGGTGCCACCGGCGCCCCGAGCCCTCCCGGCGAGGGGTCCGGCCAGGAGGCCGGCGCGGGCGCGCCGGACGACGGCCGCTTCACCGTGCGGCTGGCGAACTTCGAGGGCCCCTTCGATCTGCTCCTCCAGCTCATCTCCAAGCACAAGCTGGACGTCACCGAGGTCGCCCTCTCCAAGGTCACCGACGAGTTCATGGCGCACATCCGGGCCATGGGACCCGACTGGGACCTCGATCAGACGACCGAGTTCCTCGTCGTCGCCGCCACACTGCTCGATCTCAAGGCCGCCCGGCTGCTGCCCGCCGCCGAGGTCGAGGACGAGGCCGATCTCGCGCTCCTCGAAGCACGGGACCTGCTCTTCGCGCGCCTCCTGCAGTACCGCGCGTACAAGCAGGTCGCCTCGATCTTCGAGGACCGGTGGGAGAGCGAGGGCCGCCGCTACCCCCGGACCGTCGGCCTGGAGGCCCACCACGCCGAACTGCTCCCCGAGGTCGTCATCTCCATCGGCGCCGAGGGCTTCGCCAAGCTGGCCGTGAAGGCCATGCAGCCCCGGGCCAAGCCGCAGGTGTACGTCGACCACATCCACGCCCCCCTCGTCAGCGTCCGCGAGCAGGCCGGCATCGTGGTGGCCCTCCTGCGCGAGCGGGGGAGCGTCAGCTTCCGGGAGCTCACCGACGGCGCCGAGGGCACCCTCACCGTCGTCGCCCGCTTCCTGGCCCTCCTGGAGCTCTACCGGGAGAAGGCCGTCGCCCTCGACCAGGAGGACGCCCTCGGCGAGCTCACCGTCACCTGGGTCGGCGGCGAGCGGGAGACCCAGGTCACCGACGAGTTCGATCAACCCGTGGAGGAGAAGGCATGAGCGACCTCAAGCCCGCCCTCGAAGCCGTCCTCATGGTCGTCGACGAGCCGGCCACCGAGACCCACCTCGCCAAGGTCCTGGAAAGGACCCCGCGCGAGGTCGGCGACGCCCTGCGCGAGCTCGCCGACGAGTACACCGCCCAGGGCCGGGGCTTCGAGCTGCGCCTCGTCGCCGGTGGCTGGCGCTTCTACACCCGCGCCGAGTTCGCCCCCGCCGTCGAGGCGTTCGTCCTCGACGGACAGCAGGCCCGCCTCACCCAGGCGGCCCTGGAGACCCTCGCCGTCGTCGCGTACCGCCAGCCGGTCAGCCGCTCCAGGGTCTCCGCGGTCCGCGGAGTGAACTGCGACGGAGTCATGCGCACCCTCCTCCAGCGCGGTCTCGTGGAGGAGGCGGGCGCGGAACCCGAAACAGGTGCGATCCTGTACAGGACGACGAACTACTTCCTGGAGCGGATGGGCCTGCGCGGCCTGGACGAGCTCCCGGAGCTCGCGCCCTTCCTCCCCGAGGCGGACGCGATCGAGGCGGACACGCTGGAGGGAGTCCCGTCGTTCGATCCGGATCTCCCGGATCGCGAAGACGCAGACGACAAGACGACGGACATTTGATGCGAAGCAGCAGCGGCAGGAACAGCGGAAACAACGGCGGGAGCCGTGGTGGCAACAGCGGTGGCCGCGGCAATTACCGGGGCGCCGGCAACAGCCGTGACGACCGGCAGGGTGGTGGCAACCCGCGTCGGCCGCGCCCCGAGGAGCGCAGCTACGACGTGGGCGGCCCCTCCGACGGCCCCAGGAAGGGCCGCGGCGCGGCCGCCCGCGGAGGCGCCAAGGGCGGACCGAAGCAGTCGCCGCAGCGCGGTGGCGGGCGTACGGCCCCGGCGCGCTCGCGCGAGTACGACGCCCGCGCCGAGGAGCGCAACCGGGAGCGGTACGCGAACAAGCCGCAGGTGAAGACCCCGAAGACCTTCCCCGGTGCCGAGCAGGAGGGCGAGCGGCTGCAGAAGGTGCTCGCCCGCGCCGGCATGGGCTCGCGCCGGGCGTGCGAGGAGCTGATCGAGCAGGCCAGGGTCGAGGTCAACGGCGAGATCGTGCTCGAACAGGGCATGCGCGTCGACCCGGAGAAGGACGAGATCAAGGTCGACGGCCTCACCGTCGCGACCCAGTCGCACATCTTCTTCGCGCTGAACAAGCCCGCCGGTGTCGTCTCCACCATGGAGGACCCCGACGGCCGCCAGTGCCTCGGTGACTACGTCACCAACCGCGAGACCCGGCTCTTCCACGTCGGCCGCCTGGACACCGAGACCGAGGGCATCATCCTCCTCACCAACCACGGTGAGCTGGCCCACCGCCTCACGCACCCGAAGTACGGCGTGAAGAAGACCTACCTGGCCGCCATCACCGGCCCGCTGCCCCGCGAGGTCGGCAGGCGGCTCAAGGACGGCATCCAGCTGGAGGACGGCTACGCCCGTGCCGACCACTTCCGCGTCGTGGAGCAGATCGGCAAGAACTACCTGGTCGAGGTCACGCTGCACGAGGGCCGCAAGCACATCGTGCGCCGGATGCTCGCCGAGGCGGGCTTCCCGGTCGAGAAGCTCGTGCGCACCGCCTTCGGTCCGATCGCCCTGGGCGACCAGAAGTCCGGCTGGCTGCGCCGGCTGACCAACACCGAGGTCGGCATGCTGATGAAGGAAGTCGGCATGTAGTCCCGCCCCACCGCTCCACGGAGAAGCCCGTGATCCGCCCGACGGCGGTCACGGGCTTCTCCGTGTCCGCCGCGCGCGTCAGCGTTCGATCATGCGCGTTCGTACTTGTGGCCGACACCCGCCGCACTTTATAGTCATGATGACTCTTAAGGAGGTGGGCGTGAGCCTCGCAAACCTGCTCGAACCCCTGCAGCAACCGCTCTTCACCCTGCTCGGCACCCCGGTCAGCTGGACCGAGGTGCTCGGCTTCGGCAGCGGTGCGCTCTGCGTCTGGCTGGTCGCCCGCCAGCACCTCGCCAACTGGCCCCTCGGCATCGCCAACAACCTCTTCTTCATCCTGCTCTTCTCGCAGGCGGGGCTGTACGCCGACGCCGGCCTCCAGATCGTCTTCATCGCCCTCGCCGTGTACGGCTGGTGGACCTGGACCCACGGGGGTGGACCAGGCTCCGACTCCCTCCCGGTGCGCCGCACCTCGCGCACCGAGTGGGCATGGCTGCTCACGGCGGGGGCGGTGGGGACCACGGCACTGACCCTGCTCCTCGCCCACGCCACCGACTCGACCGTCCCCTTCTGGGACGCCCTGACGACGGCGCTCTCCCTGATGGCGACCTACGGCCAGTGCCGCAAGCGCCTGGAGTCCTGGTGGCTATGGATCGCCGCCGACCTCGTGTACGTCCCCCTGTACGCGTACAAGGAGCTGTACCTGACCTCCTTGCTGTACGTCGGCTTCCTGACCCTCTGCGTCCTCGGCCTGCGCGGCTGGAGCCGGGACCTCACGGCGCGGCGCGCCCTGCCCGTGGAGGTGGCGGCATGAAGCGCTACGGACACGGACTGGTCCTCGGCAAGTTCTACCCGCCGCACGCCGGCCACCACCATCTCGTCCGCACCGCCCGCGACCGCTGCGAGCGCCTCACCGTGCTGGTCTGCGCCTCCTCCGTCGAATCCGTGCCGCTCGCCGAACGGGTCGCCTGGATGCGGGAGATCCACCCCGACGCCCTGGTCGTCGGCGCCGTCGACGACATCCCCGTCGATCTCCACGACCCCGACGTCTGGGCCGCCCACATGGCCGTCTTCCGGGCCGCGGTGCCCGAACAGGTCGACGCCGTCTTCACCTCGGAACCGTACGGCGAGGAGCTCGGCCGCCGCTTCGGCGCCGAATCCGTCTGCGTCGACCCCGACCGCACGCTGTTCCCCGTCTCCGGCACCGCCGTCCGCAAGGACCCCGTCGGCTGCTGGGACTACCTGGAACCCCCGGTGCGGGCCGCGCTCACCCGCCGCGTCGTCGTCCTCGGAGCCGAGTCCACCGGCACCACCACCATGGCCCGCGCCCTGGCCGAGCACTACCGCAAGCGCGGCGGCGTCTGGGCCCGCACCCGCTACGTACCGGAGTACGGGCGCGAGTTCAGCGAACTCAAGCTCGCCGAACTGCGTGCCGCGCGCCCCGACGCCACCTGGGCGGACGTCACCTTCCGCTCCGAGGAGTTCCCCCTGATCGCGCTGCGCCAGGCCGAACTGGAGGAGGAGGCGGCACGCGCCGGATCGCCCGTGCTCTTCTGCGACACCGACGCCTTCGCCACCACCATCTGGCACGAGCGGTACATGGGCACCGCCAACCCCGCCGTCGGCGAGATCGCCGCCCGCGGCCGCCAGCACCTCTGGCTCCTCACCGACCACCGGGGCGTCGACTTCGAGGACGACGGACTGCGCGACGGAGAGCACCTGCGGCCCTGGATGACCGCCCGCTTCGTCACCCAGCTCGCCCACACCGGCCGCAGGACCGCCGTCCTCAGCGGAGCGCACGAGGAGCGGCTCGCGGCGGCCGTCACCGCCGTGGACGCGCTGCTCACCGAGGGCTGGGACCTCGCCGACCCCCTCCCGGAGCGCCGATGAGCCCCCACCGGACCCCCGCGGGCTACGACCGGCATGCCTTCGAGCCCTTCGCCGTCACCGTCGACCTCGCCGTCTTCACCCTCCGCGAGGACCGGCTCTACGTCCTGCTCGTCGAGCGCGGCCAGGCGCCGTACACCGGATCATGGGCGCTGCCCGGCGGGTTCGTCCTGCCCAGGGAGTCCGCCGAGGTCGCGGCCCGCCGCGAACTGGCCGAGGAGACCGGCCTCTCCGTGGACACCGTCTCCGGACTCCACCTCGAACAGCTGCGGACGTACAGCGAACCGGACCGCGACCCGAGGATGCGGGTCGTCTCGGTCGCCTTCGCCGCGCTCGTCCCGGACGCCCCCGAGCCGCGCGGCGGCGGCGACGCGGCGTGCGCGCGGTGGATGCCGTACGGGGAGCGGACGGCCTACGGGCCGCTCGCCTTCGACCACGACCGGATCCTCGCCGACGCGCACGAACGGGTCGGCGCCAAGCTCGAGTACACCTGTCTCGCCACCGCCTTCTGCCCGCCCGAGTTCACCCTCGGCGAGCTGCGCCAGGTGTACGAGACGGTCTGGGGCGTCGAACTCGACCGCCCCAACTTCAGACGCAAGGTCCTCGCCACGCCCGGCTTCGTCCAGGCCGTCGCAGGACCACCGCGCCTCACCGGCGGACGGGGGAAACCGGCCGCTCTCTACCGGGCGGGCGAGGCCACGGCCCTGCACCCGCCACTGCTGCGACCGGAAGGACGACCCACCCCATGACCACCAAGCAGGCCGCCACCGGCTCCCTCATCGGACTCGCGCTCGGCGACGCGCTCGGCTTCCCGACCGAGTTCCACGACGTGCCCGCGATCCTGGCGAAGTGCGGACCGTGGCGGGAGATGGAGCTGCCCGGCGAGAAGCAGGGCACGGCGTACATCACGGACGACACGCAGATGACCCTCGCCTTCGCCCGCGGCATCCGCACGGCGATGGACCGGGGCGTGCTCGCCCCCCAGCGGCTCGCCGGGCCGGTCCGCGAGGAGTTCGTCGACTGGTACCACTCCCCGGAGAACAACCGCGCCCCCGGAAACACCTGCCTGCGCGCCTGCGCGCTCCTCGACGGCGACCGTGCCTGGCAGGACGCCAGCCAGATCCACTCCAAGGGCTGCGGCGCCAACATGCGGGTCGCGCCCATCGGCCTCGTACCCGGACTGAGCGACGAGCAGCGGTCCGGCGCCGCCCAGCTGCAGTCCGCGCTCACCCACGGCCACCCGACCGCGCTCGCCGCCTCCGACCTGACGGCCCGCGCCGTGTACCTGCTCGCCCAGGGCATCGAGCCCACCGGCCTGGTCGGCCACCTGCGCTCGTACGCCTACGAGAACCGCTCCGTCTACCGCGAGAACTGGCTCGGCGACCTGTGGACCCGTTCCCAGGACCCCTCGGCCCGCCACTTCATCGAGCGCGGCTGGGACGAGTGCCTGGCGGTCCTGGAGAGGCTGGACGCCGCCCAGCGCACCGCGGACCCGGAGCTGGACCCCTGCGCCTACACCGGCGACGGCTGGATCGCCGAAGAGGCCCTGGCCACCGGCCTCCTCTGCTTCCTGCTCTTCCCCGAGGAACCCGTCACCGCCCTGCGCCGAGCCGCCTGCACGCGCGGCGACTCGGACTCGATCGCCTGCCTCGCGGGCGCGTTCGCGGGCGCCCACCTGGGTGCCGGCGCGTGGCCGAAGGAGTGGGAGGAGCGGATCGAGCACCGCAGCGAACTGGTGGCGCTCGGCGCCCTCTGGGACCTCTGACCGCACCTGGGAGACTCGGTCCATGACCGTGGCTCTCGTACCCGAAACCGACCTCTCCGCCGTCGTGGCCGAACAGCCCGACCCCCTCGTCTTCGCGACCGTCTCCGGGGCGCATCTGTACGGATTCCCGTCCCGGGACTCGGACGTGGACCTGCGGGGCGTCCATCTGCTGCCGGTGGAGGGGCTCATAGGGTTGCGCGAACCCGAGGAGACCCGGTCCCGGATGTGGGACCGGGACGGTGTCGAGATGGACCTCGTCACGCACGACCTGCGGAAGTTCGTCCGGCTCATGCTGCGGCGCAACGGCTACGTACTGGAGCAGCTGCTCTCCCCGCTGGTCGTCCACACCTCGGAGACCCACGCCGAGCTGGTCGCCCTCGCGCCGGACGTCCTCACCACCCACCACGCGCACCACTACCGCGGGTTCGCGGCCACGCAGTGGCGCCTCTTCGAGAAGACGGAGGAACTGAAGCCGCTGCTCTACACCCTTCGGGCGCTGCTCACCGGCATCCATCTGATGCGGTCCGGCGGGATCCAGGCGCATCTGCCCACGCTGGCGGGGGAGGTGGCGGAGGCCCCCGCGTACGTCCCCGAGCTGATCGCGGCGAAGGAGGCGGCCGAACACGGGCCGGCCGAGGTGGACCCGGCGCGCGTCCGCGCGGACGTGGAGGCGCTGCACGGCGTCCTGGACGCGGCGCAGGCCGCGTCGGCCCTCGGGGACGCCCCGCGAGCCCACGACGCGCTGCACGACTTCGTCGTACGGACCCGGCTGGAGGGTGTCGCCCCGGCCGGCTCGGGCGCCGCGAGCCCGGCCCGACCGTCAGGACACCCCTAGAGCACGCTCAGGGCCGAGGCGCGGCGGGCGCGGACCAGGAAGTCCTGGACCCGTGCGTGGTCCGGGGCCGCGGGAAGGGGGCTCGTGGTGGAGGCCCGGTCGGCCTCCTCAATGAGGAGGGCCATCCACGACTCGACCTCGGGCCACGGGACCTCGCCGCGCTTCACCGCGAGGAGGCGTTCGCGCTCGTCGCCGACATGGATCGTCAGCTCCCCGGTCCGCAGCAGGTCGCGGCAGCTCATCAGCAGCCGCAGCAGATGCATGGCGTGCTTCCAGCGCGGCGCCCCGTACTGGCGGACGTCCGCGTCGAGCTTCCTGCGCTGCCCGCCCGCGTACCGGACGAAGGTCTGGTGCGCCTGCCGGGACAGGAACGCCTCGCGCAGCGCGACCAGTTCGCGGCCGGTGTCGTCGATGTGCTCGACCACGGGGGAGTGCAGACACTCCAGGACGTTGGGATTGGCGCGCAGCGCCAGTTCGCAGAAGCGTTCCAGCTCCCAGCTGAACTGCTCCTCGCCCGGCCCCTCGACATGCGCCGGCGGCTTGTCGAAGTGCCAGAAGAGCGGGGTGGGGGCGAGGAAGACGCCCCGGCGGTCGGTGTCGCTCTCCTCGGTCTCCAGACCGAAGGCGCGCGACCCCATGACGCAGGAGTAGATCGTGTGGTCGCGCACCAGGTCCGTCGGGTTCATGCGCGACAGGCTACGCGAGGCTGATCGAGTCCCCCGACACGGTGATCTCCTCGGCCGGGAGGGGGCGTGTGGCAGGGCCCGTGACCACCGAGCCGTCCGTGATGCGGAACGTGGAACCGTGGCACGCGCAGTCGATCGTGCCGTTCTCGACCTTGGCGACGATGCAGCCCTGGTGGGTGCAGATCGCCGAGAACGCCTTGAAGTCCCCGGCCGTGGGCTGGGTGACGACGATCTTCTCCTCCTTGAAGATCGTCCCCCCGCCGACCGGGATGTCGGACGTCTCGGTGAGGGACTCCTCGTCGGGCGCGGAGGCGGTCGGCTCCGTCGTGGCCTCCGACTCGGTGGGTTCCGTGGTGTCCGGGGGCGCGGGCGAGGCGGTCGCGTCGCCGTCGCCGTCTCCGTCGGAGCCGCAGCCCGTGGCCAGGGCGGCGGCGGAACCCGCGCCGGCCAGCAGCACGGCACGGCGGGGCGTGGCTTGTGGATTCATGCCGTACAGCTTGGTGGCGCATCCCTCCGGCGGCCCGCAAACACGCCCGAGGGGATGTCTCGTCGATCCGACCGGGCTCGTCGGCGGGACACCCCTAGACCCAGGGCGTCAGCTCCCTCGCACGGCCGTCCGGGTCCCGGCGCACCTCCAGGACGGCGGTGACGGCCGCCCGCTCGATCGGCCCGTACACGTGCGGGAAGAGCATGTCCTCCGAGCCCTCCCAGCGGATCTCCGCGCTCAGCCTCGACTCGTCCAGGACGAGCACCAGGAGAGGGCCGTGCGCGCCGCGGTAGTGGGCGTCGGCGACGGTCAGCGCGGCCGTCTCGTCCGGCGAGCAGTGGACGAAGCCCTCCGAGGTCAGCGACGGCGGCGCGTAGGGGAGGTCGGGATCGGCGGACCATTCGTCCAGCGGTACGACGTGCAGCAGCATGCCGACAGTTGTATCGCGGCCGTCGCGCACCGTGGATACCCCGAGTGGCGGCACCATTCGGTTTGCGTGACATTGTCCGTGTTTCGTACCGGATGAAAGGCGGAGCGATGGCAGGAAACGATCTCGGCAGTCTCCTCGGGGGCCTCCTCGGCGGCAGCGGCTCCGGGCAGGGCGCGGGCGGGAACATCATCGGCTCGCTGCTCGGCGCCCTGATGGCCGGCAAGGGAGGCGCCGACGGCGGCAACCCTCTCGGCGGCCTCATGGACATGCTGACCAGGTCGGGCCTGGTCGACCAGGCCCAGTCCTGGGTCGGCCCCGGCCAGAACCAGCCGGTCAGCGGTCCGGAGATCGCCCAGGCGCTGCCGGACGACACCCTGCAGAAGGTCGCGCAGGACGCCGGGGTCAGCCCCCAGCAGGCCGCCGACGAGATCGCCAGGTCCCTGCCGCAGGTCGTGGACAAACTCACCCCGAGCGGCTCCCTGCCGCAGAGCGGCGAGTCGCTGGAGGACCTGATCCGTCAGCAGAACATCTGACACCGGCCCGGCGCACCGGCGGCCCCACGTCTCGCAGGGCGGTCGCCGGTGACGGTGTGTCCGCCTCGCTGACTAGGCTGATCGCAGCAGGTCTCGCAAGGTTTCGCAGGTCGGGTAAGGAGCATCAGGTGGCGGTACGAGCGGTCCGAGGCGCCGTCCAGCCGGCCGGGCACGAGTCCGGGTCCGGGTCCGGGGACACGTACGGGCGCGCCCCGGGGCGGGCCCGCGCGGGTTCCCCCGCCGCCGCGGCCGCCCGGCGCGAGGGCGTCGCCCGGTGAGAACCGCACTCGTCATCGGAACCGGCCTGATCGGCACCTCGGCGGCGCTCGCCCTCGCCGGGCGGGGCATCGCCGTCCACCTCCGTGACCACGACCCGGCCAGCGCCCGGATCGCGGCGTCGCTCGGCGCCGGCACCGAGGAGGCGCCCGAGGGCCCCGTCGACCTCGCGATCATCGCCGTACCCCCGGCCCACGTGGCGGCCACGCTCGCCGAGGCGATGCGGGCCGGCCTCGCACGCGGCTACCTGGACGTGGCGAGCGTCAAGGGCGGGCCGAAGCGCGAGCTGGAGGGGCTGGGGCTCGACCTCACCGCGTACATCGGCACGCACCCGATGTCCGGGAAGGAGCGTTCGGGCCCGCTGGCGGCCACGGCGGACCTCTTCGAGGGGCGGCCGTGGGTCCTCACGCCCGGTCGCGACACGGACACCGAGGTCCTCAACCTGGCCCTGGAACTGGTCGCGCTCTGCCGCGCCGTCCCGGTCGTCATGGACGCGGACGCCCACGACCGCGCGGTCGCGCTCGTCTCCCACACCCCGCAGCTGGTGTCGTCGATGGTCGCCGCGCGCCTGGAGGAGGCGGACGAGACGGCCGTACGGCTCTGCGGGCAGGGCATCCGCGACGTCACCAGGATCGCCGCCTCCGACCCGCGCATGTGGGTCGAGATCCTGTCGGCGAACCCCGGGCCGGTCGCGGACGTCCTCGCGGGCGTCGCCGCCGATCTGGACGAGACGGTCCGGGCGCTCCGCTCCCTGGAGTCCACGGACGAGGAGAAGCGCCGGGAGGGCACGAGCGGCGTCGAGGATGTCCTGCGCCGCGGCAACGCGGGGCGGGCCCGGGTGCCGGGCAAGCACGGCGCCGCCCCCGCGCAGTACGAGACCGTCGCGGTCCTCATCAGCGACCAGCCGGGCGAGCTCGCCCGCATCTTCGCCGACGCGGGCCGGGCGGGCGTCAACATCGAGGACGTCCGCATCGAGCACGCGACCGGCCAGCAGGCGGGTCTGGTCCAGCTGATGGTGACCCCGTCGGCGGCGCCGGTCCTCGGCGAGGCGCTGAAGGAACGCGGCTGGGCCCTCAGGACCGGCTAGCGGCCCAGGAGCGGGAGCCGACCGGCCCCCGCGGCCGGCGCGGCTCGCGCCGTCACGTGGGGCGCGGCCGTACAGGCCCACGGTCCGTGCGGCCCCGCCCCACCGGTCCGTGCCGCCAGGCCGGGCCGGTAGCCCTGCCCCCGGTCCGTGCCGCCCCGCCGCGCCGGGCCGTGCGACCCTGCCCAGCCGGGCTGGCCGCCCCGCCGGGCCGGTAGCCCCCGCCCCGTCGGCCCGGTCCTGCCGCCCCGTGCGGCCTGTCGTGCGCCCGCCCGTGGCGGTGGGGGCCGAACGGGTGGTCGTCAGTCGGTAACCTTGTGGTGGCCCCCGCGTCCCGGGTGGCCTACATCGCTCACCTCAGGAAGGTGTTCCCCACCGTGGAAACCGTGATCGTCGCCATCGACGGGCCCTCCGGCACGGGCAAGTCGAGCACCTCGAAGGCGGTTGCCGCCAAGCTGGGGCTGAGCTACCTGGACACCGGCGCGCAGTACCGGGCGATCACCTGGTGGATGATCAGCAACGGTGTCGACGTCCACGACGCCGACGCCGTCGCCAACGCCTCCGCCAAGCCCGTCATCGTCTCCGGCACCGACCCGGCCCGTCCGACGATCACCGTCGACGGAGCCGACGCCGCCGGGCCCATCCGCACCGACGAGGTCACCTCCAAGGTCAGCGCCGTCAGCGCCGTCCCCGAGGTGCGGGCCCTCATCACCGAGCTCCAGCGGACCATCGCCAGGAACGCCGAGGGCGGCATCGTGGTCGAGGGCCGTGACATCGGCACGACCGTCCTGCCCGACGCCGACCTGAAGATCTTCCTCACCGCGTCCCCCGAGGCCCGCGCCGCACGCCGCTCCGGCGAGCTGAAGGGCGCCGACGTGGCCGCCACCCAGCAGGCCCTGATCAAGCGCGACGCGGCCGACTCCAGCCGCAAGACCTCCCCGCTGGCCAAGGCCGACGACGCCGTCGAGGTCGACACCACGGAGCTCACCCTGGACCAGGTCATCGAGTGCGTCGTGACCCTGGTGGAGGAGAAGAGGGCGGCCGCGAAGTGACCCAGCCCTCCGAGCGAGGTGCCGCCGTCGGGCGCGGCATCGGCATCGGGCTGATGTACGGCCTGTGGAAGCCACGCGTCCTCGGCGCGTGGCGGGTGCCGGCCTCCGGCCCCGTCATCCTCGCCGTCAACCACGCGCACAACATCGACGGCCCCATGCTCATGGGGACCGCGCCCCGCCCCGTGCACTTCCTGATCAAGAAGGAAGCGTTCGTGGGCCCGCTCGGGCCCTTCCTGGAGGGCATCGGGCAGCTCAAGGTGGACCGCCACAGCGCGGACCGGAACGCCATAGGCAACGCCCTCTCGGTCCTGGAGAACGGTGGCGTCCTCGGGATCTTCCCCGAGGGCACCCGTGGCGAGGGCGACTTCGCCTCGCTGCGGGCCGGCCTCGCCTACTTCGCCGTCCGCAGCGGCGCGCCGATCGTCCCGGTGGCCGTCCTGGGAAGTTCCGACCGCCCCGGACGGTTGATCAAGGCGCTGCCCCCGCTGCGCTCTCGCGTCGACATCGTCTTCGGTGACGCCTTCGATGCCGGCGACGGCAGCGGCCGGCGCACCCGCAAGGCGCTGGACGACGCCACCGTACGCATTCAGGAGCGGCTGACCGCCCACCTGAAGAACGCCAGGCGCCTCACCGGGCGCTGAGTGAGACTCTGAGTAGTGGGTTCGCGCCCACCGACCACGAATGATCAAGGAACGGACTTCATGAACGACCAGCACGACCACGGGGCACTTGGCGACGCCGAGTACGCGGAGTTCATGGAGCTCGCCGCGGAAGAGGGCTTCGACATCGAGGACGTCGAAGGCGCGATCGAGGAGGCGGGGCACGGCCCGCTCCCCGTCCTCGCCGTCGTCGGCCGTCCCAATGTCGGCAAGTCGACCCTGGTGAACCGGATCATCGGACGTCGTGAGGCCGTCGTCGAGGACAAGCCCGGCGTCACCCGCGACCGCGTCACCTACGAGGCCGAGTGGGCCGGCCGCCGCTTCAAGGTCGTCGACACCGGCGGCTGGGAGCAGGACGTCCTCGGCATCGACGCCTCCGTCGCCGCCCAGGCCGAGTACGCCATCGAGGCGGCCGACGCCTGTGTCTTCGTCGTGGACGCCACCGTCGGCGCCACCGACACCGACGAGGCCGTCGTCAAGCTGCTGCGCCGCGCCGGCAAGCCCGTCGTGCTCTGCGCCAACAAGGTCGACGGCCCCTCCGGCGAGGCCGACGCCACCGCTCTGTGGTCGCTGGGCCTCGGCGAGCCGTACCCGGTCTCCTCGCTGCACGGGCGCGGTACGGGCGACATGCTCGACGCCGTTCTGGAGGCCCTGCCCGAGGCCCCCGCGCAGACCTTCGGCAACGCCGTCGGCGGGCCCCGCCGCGTCGCCCTCATCGGCCGCCCGAACGTCGGCAAGTCCTCGCTCCTGAACAAGGTCGCGCGCGAGGACCGCGTGGTCGTCAACGAGCTCGCGGGCACCACCCGCGACCCGGTCGACGAGCTCATCGAGCTGGGCGGCAAGACCTGGAAGTTCGTGGACACCGCCGGTATCCGCAAGAAGGTCCACCTCCAGGAGGGCGCGGACTACTACGCCTCCCTGCGGACCGCCGCCGCGGTCGAGAAGGCGGAGGTCGCGGTCGTCCTGATCGACACCACCGACAACATCTCCGTCCAGGACCAGCGCATCATCACGATGGCGGTCGAGTCGGGCCGCGCGCTCGTCATCGCGTACAACAAGTGGGACGAGCTCGACGAGGAGCGGCGCTACTACCTGGAGCGCGAGATCGAGACCGAGATGCAGCAGGTCTCCTGGGCCCCCCGGGTCAACGTCTCCGCCAAGACCGGCCGCCACATGGACAAGCTCGTCCCGGCGATCGAGACCGCGCTCGCCGGCTGGGAGACCCGCGTCCCCACCGGCCGGCTGAACGCCTTCCTCGGCGAGCTCGTCGCCGCCCACCCGCACCCGATCCGCGGCGGCAAGCAGCCCCGCATCCTCTTCGGCACGCAGGCGGGCACCAAGCCGCCGCGGTTCGTGCTCTTCGCCTCCGGCTTCCTGGAGGCCGGCTACCGCCGCTTCGTCGAGCGCCGGCTGCGCGAGGAGTTCGGCTTCGAGGGCACCCCGATCCACATCTCGGTCCGTGTCCGGGAGAAGCGCGGCCGCAAGAAGTAGTCGTCGCGCGAGCGTGAGTACGGCGGAGGGCCGGGGCGATGTGCCCCGGCCCTCCGCCGTACGTGCTCCGTCCTACAGCCCCCTGCGGGGCCCCGGTGGCAGCGCCGCCGGAGTGTGGTGCTGGGCCGACCACGCCGACGGATAGGTCCCGTACCGACTGCCGTGCGCGGCCCCCTGGCCGGAACCGGCCGCTCCGGACCCGTGCCCGGACGCTCCGCCGGACCTGGAGGACCCGGAGCCGTGCCCGGCTCCGTGGCCGTAGAGGCCCGAACTCACCGGCGTACCGAACGGCCGGAAGCCCAGATCGTCCTCCCCGCTGCGATCCCCGGGGAGAGTCCGGAACGACCGCCGGTACTCCGAGTACAGGGCGTCGTAGATCGGTGTGGCCGACTGGCCCGCCGTGACGTCCTGCGCCGGGCGCATGGAGGGGATCTGACTCGGATATTGCGGGCGGAGTGGGTCGTATGTGTGCACGTACGTGCCAACGACCTCGTGGTCCGTCGGATGCGGGCGGCTCTCGGAAACCGGTGGCCGCCGGGGGCGGGGCACGACCGGGACCCAGGGGCCGTACCCCGACGCCCCTATGCCCGTACGCCCGTGTTCCCTCACGTGCCGGCCAGCGGCATCGCGGCAGCCACCAGCCGGCCGTTGGCCGCGGCCTTCTCCAGGGCGTCGCGGAGCAGGTCCTCGCGCGGCTGCTGGCCGATCGAGCCGACCGGGGCGGCGAACACCAGGACCGTGTGCGACTTGTTGGCCGCGGCACGCCAGCCCTCGGTCACCTGGAGCGGCTGGTGCGCCTGCCACCAGGCGGCCTGGCCGGTGCCGCCCGTACCCGGCTGGAGCACCGAGTGCAGCTGACCCATGGCGACGAGCACGGACCAGCCGGGCAGCACGCCCGGCTTCTGGTTCACGTCGGAGATCGGCATGAAGCCCTGCTCGATCAGGAGCGGCAGGAACTCGTCGCTCAGCCCGTCCGAGCCCGGGCGGGCGACCGGGGCGGTCGGTTCGACGACCAGCGCGGGGTGCAGCTCGCCCTCGATCAGCACCAGGCCGCTGGTGACCCCGAGGACGGCCTGCTCGGGGTGGGCCGCGCCGAGCGCGTCCGCGGCGTCCGTCGCGGCGATGGACCGGACCGCACCCTGGAGCTGCTCCTCGGCGACCTGGACGACCTGGGAGGGAATGCAGCTGGCGTGGGCGAACGCCAGGACGGCGGTCTCCTCGCCGACGAACAGCACCGTGCTCGTACGCTCCTGCTCGGAGTCGCCCGGCGTGCGGCAGGAGGTGCAGTCGTAGCTGCCCGGGGCGTTGTCGCCGGCGAGCAGCCGGTCCGCTTCTTCGTCGCCGATCTCGGCGCGTACGTCCTCGCTGACGTCGAGCATGCGCGGCACGGGGGACTCCCTGGACTCGTTACCTGCGACGCCGGGCGGTTCCCGGCTCGTCTCATGCCGAGTTCAACGGGGAAGGATCGGCCTGGGTCACGCGTACGGGTCCGGCAACTTGTGTGACTCCGACCGGGTGGGGGATGCGGGTCGCCCCGCGCGGCACGGCGCCGGTGCCCGTGCGTGCTGCCTAGCCTGCCGCGATGTCGAAGATCAGATGGTGGGCAGCCGGTGCGTCGGCCGCCGCGCTCATGGCCCTCGTCCCGGCGCCGGCCCAGGCAGGGGTGCCGCAGCTGCCGGCGGCCCCCGCCTGCGCCGCGGACCAGTGGCCGTGGGGATGTGTCGCGGAGTGCGAGAGCAGCGGCCGGTGGAACCTCAACACCGGCAACGGCTACTACGGCGGACTCCAGTTCTGGCAGCCGACCTGGATCGAGCACGGGGGCCTGGGCTTCGCCCCGCGCGCCGACCTGGCGACGCGTCAGGAACAGATCACCGTCGCGGAGGAGGTCCTGCGCAACCAGGGCTGGGACGCCTGGCCGGTCTGCTCGGCGCGGTACGGGCTGAGCGGGCGGGTCCACACGGTCCAGCCCGGCGACACGCTGAACACGATCGCCGAGCGGTTCGGGATCGCCGGCGGCTGGCAGGCGCTGTACGCGGCGAACCGGAGCGTGATCGGGCCGGATCCGAACCGGATCATGATCGGGATGATGCTCCGCATCGCCCCCCTCACCGCCCGGCGGTGAACTCCGCGGCCTCCCCGCTGAACGCGAGGGAGCCGCGCCGCAGTTCGTGCAGCAGCGTGCCGGGCGGCAGCCCGGGCGGGGGGCGCTGCTCGGCGAGCACCACGGCCGCGCCCGCCCCGGCGAGGGCGGCGAGCAGCGCGTACGTACGCGAGGAGACCGCAGGGGACATCCCGAGGGACGGCTCGTCGACCAGGACCACGCGGGCGGGGGTCAGCGCGGCCCGGGAGACGGCGAGCATCCGGCGTTCGCCGCCGGAGAGCGTGCCGGCGGGGCGGGCGAGCAGGGGGGCGAGCTCGGGATACGCCTCCAGGGCCCGGTCGGGGTCCCCGGGAGCCAGCTCCAGGTTCTCGGCGACGGTGAGCGCCGCGTACACCGCCCGGAGGTCCGGTACGAAGCACAGGCCGCGACGGGCCCGTTCGTGGGCGTGGAGGCGGGTCACGTCGGTACCGCGCCACAGGACCGTGCCGGAGGCCAGGGGCACGGTCCCGGCGAGGGCGCGCAGGGCCGTCGTACGGCCGGAGCCGTTGCGGCCGACCAGGACGGTGACGGTGGCCGCGGGCACCGGCAGACCGAGGCCGTGCAGGGCCTCCAGGGGCCCGTAGCGGACACGTGCGGCGCGCAGGGCGATCTCGACGCTCATGACACGATCCGGCCTCCCTCCATGGTGTGCACGGTGTGGGCGATGCCGGCGACGAGGTCGGGGTCGTGCTCGACGACGAGGACGGTGAGGCCGTCGGCGGCGAGGGCGGCGAGGACCCGGGCGAGGGCGTCGGTCTCGGCGGAGTCCAGTCCGGCGGAGGGCTCGTCCAGGAGGAGGGTGTGCGGGCCGCCCGCGAGCGCGCGGGCCAGTTCGACCCGGCGCAGCGTCCCGGTGGGGAGGCCGGCGGCGGGACGGTGGCGGACCGGTCCGGCCAGCCCGAGGAGGCGGAGGGCCTGTTCGGTGGTGGCGGGGGAGCGGCGGTGGCCCTGCTCGGCGCCGAGACGGACGTTCTCCTCGACGGTGAGGGAGGGGAAGACGGCGAGCTGCTGGAACGAGCGGGCGACGCCGAGGCGGGTGCGGGCGTGGGCCGGGCGGGCGGTGATGTCGGCGCCGTCGAGGACGACCCGGCCGTCGGTGGGGCGCAGCGTGCCGGCCAGACAGTCGAAGAGGGTGCTCTTGCCGGCGCCGTTGGGGCCGACGAGGGCGGTGACACGACCGGGGATCAGGGCGAGGCTGACGTCGCTGAGGGCCGTGAGTCCGCCGGGGTAGGTGAGGCTGACGTGGTGGGCGGCGAGGCGGGGCATCGGCGGCGGCCGACGGGCGGGTGCGGGGCGGCGGGGCCGTGGCCGGGCATCGCCCGGGCCCGCCCTGTCACCGGCCGGCCCGCCGGCTGCGGGCAGGGCGCCGCCGGCGACCGAGGGCGCTCGCCGGGACGGGAGCCAGGACGTCAGCGGGGGCACTCGGCCCACCAGCGCCGCGAGGACGCCCACCACCGCCGCGGCCACGCCGCCCCGCGTGCCGGCGTCCAGGGCCACCAGGAGGGCCGCGGCGGCGAGGGGGGAGAGGAGGCTGTCGGCGCCCAGGACGATGATCGCGGCGAACCAGAGGAGCCCGCGGACCGGGTCGTACGCCTCCGGGTCGAAGGCGCGCAGCCCCATGCCCAGCAGGCCGCCGCCCAGGGCCGCCAGGGCCGCGCCCAGGACGAAGGCCAGCAGCTTGAGGAGGCTCACCCGCACCCCCGCCGCCTCCGCGCCGGGCTCGTGGTCGCGCAGCGCGGCGAGCGCCCGGCCCGTGCGGCCCCGGCGCAGCGTCGCGACCAGGAGCAGACAGCCGGTCAGGAGGACGAGCTCCAGGGCGTAGTAGCCGCGGTCGTCCGAGAAGCCCGCGGGGCGAGCGAGCTCCAGACCGGCCGTCGCGTACGGCTGGGCGAAGACGAACCGGCTCACCGCCACCCCGACCGCCAGCGTCGCGAGTGCCAGGGCGAGACCGTGCCGCCGGATCGCCGGCCACCCGGTGGCCAGGCCCAGCGGGGCGACGAGCAGCACGGCCAGCGCGAGCGCCACCAGCTCGGGCAGCCCCCCGGCCGCGAGGAGCGCCGTGAACAGGGCGCCGAGACCCGCGTAGGCCGCCTGCCCGAGAGCGATCTGCCCGCCCCGGCCCGTCACCACCACCAGCGACAGCAGCACGATCGCCAGCGCCGGTACCTGGACCGCGGTGTGCAGATCCGTGCCCGCGAAGCCGAGCGGCAGGAGGAACAGCACGGCGACCGTCAGCCACACCCCCGGTGGCGTCCGCGGCGCGTCGGCGGGCGGAGGCAGCGCGTCCTGGCCCCGCCCGCCGACCCCCGGCAGCGCCAGCGCGGCCACCAGCAGCGCGAGGACGAAGAGGTTCGCCCCCACCGCCTGCACCAGCGGCCCCGCCCACCCCTCCGGGTGGAAGCGGGCCAGCTGCGCCTGCGCGACGCCCAGCGCGAGCGCCGTCACGATCGCCACCGGCAGGCTCCGCATCCGGGCCGCCACCGCGACCGCGATCACCTCGATGACCAGCAGCGGCATCCCGTACGGGTCGAGTCGGACGTACGGGGCGAGCAGCACCCCCGTCAGTCCCGCGGTGAACGAGCCGAACGCCCAGCCCGCCGCCGACACCCGGTCCGCGTCGATCCCGCCCAGCATCGCCAGCGGCCGGTTGTCGACCACCGCCCGCAGCTCGCGTCCGAAGCGGGTCCAGCGGGTCACCGCCCCCACCGCCAGGGCCAGCAGGACCACCGCCGCCAGCTGCGCCCACGGATCGTCGCCCAGCAGCACCGGCGCGTCCGCGCGCGCCCCGCCGCCCCACACCAGCGCGGCCCCGCCGACCAGCAGCACGAAGACGCCGATGGAGGCCACCAGGGTCTGCGCCGGGTTGGAGCCGAGGAGCGCCAGGGGCCGGAAGACGGCCCGGTCCAGGGCCAGGCCGATCCCGGGCGCGACCACGAGCAGGGTCAGGAGCGCGCCCCACGGCAGCGGCCAGCCCCACTCGACCACCAGCTGCCGCAGCACGTACGCGCAGACCATCGCGATCGCGCCGTGCGCCAGGTTGAGCACGCCGGTGGCGCGGTACGTGACGATCAGCCCGATGCCGGTGAGGGCGGCGGCGCTGCCGACGGCGAGTCCGGCGAGGGTGAGGTCGTACGTCAGCGAGGCCACGGCGGCTCACACACCGGGCAGGGGGCGAGCTCCGCGTCACCCGCGGGTTCGGCGTCCCCCCGGCCGGCCACCAGCGGGCAGTCGGGTCGGTGCGCCAGCGTCCCGCCGGACACCCGTACCGGCGGATCGTCCGACGACGGCGGCCCGGGTTCCTCCGGGGATTCCGGAGCGGGCACGGGCCCGCGCGCCGGGAGCCGCCCCGCCGCCCCGACCAGGACGGCCCCGGCCACGATCAGCGCGGCCCCGGGCACCGTGCACGAGGCGAGGTAGGGCAGCTGGCGCTCGGCGAAGCGTTCGCCGGAGATTCCGTACCACCCGAGGACGCAGAGGACCGCGCCCCCGGCGACCGCCGCGAGGCCGCCCCACAGCAGTTCCCGTGATCTCGGCACGGGGCCTCCTCGCCTCGGCCCCCCGACCGTCATGCCCCCGTATGCCCTCTTCCTTTGCACTATGCCCGGAACCGGACCACCCTGGAATCATCAGGCCACCCGGCCTCGACGGACACCCGGTGGTGAGCCAGATGGTTCTCAAGCGACACGGTGGACCCACTCGCCCTCGCTCGCGTCTCGTGGCCCTGGCGGCCGCGTCGGTTCTGGTGCTCGGACCGGTCCTCGTGGCCTGTGGAGACGACGGGGGCGGTGAGTCGGACTCCCCGTCGCCCGCCGCGACAGCGCCGGCCGACCCCGCCGCCGCCAGGGCGGAGATCACCGAGAACTGGACCGCCTTCTTCGACCCGAAGACCCCTGCGGCGGAGCGGGCGGAGCTGCTGGAGAACGGCGAACAGCTGCGCCCGGCCCTTGAGGCGCTCCTGACCAACGACGCGGCGTCGCAGGCCACGGCGCAGGTCAAGACGATCCAGTTCACCTCGCCGAACAACGCCGACGTGACCTACGACCTGCTGGTCGCGGGCGCCCCGGCCGTGCCCGACTCCAAGGGCACGTCGGTCTACCAGGACGGCACCTGGAAGGTGTCCGTGAAGACCCTCTGCGGCCTGGCGCAGCTCAGCGGTGCGACCGTTCCGGGCTGCTGAGACCGCCGCGGCGCTGCTCCTGGCCGGACTGCTCGCCCTGACCGCGGCATGCGGCAGCAGGCTCCCGGAGCGCGCGTTCGAGACGCGGCCCACCGCCACTGTCCCCTCCGGCGGTGAGCCGCTCCGGATCGGCGTCATCACCAGCGCCACCAGCCCCGTCGGCGGAGACGCGTTCACCGGCCCGCGGGACGGCGCCCGCGCCTGGTTCGACGCCCTCAACGCCCGCGGGGGCCTGAACGGACGCCGCGTCGAGGTGATCACCTGCGACGACGGCGGCAGCGGCGTCGGCAACAACGAGTGCGTGCACAAGCTGATCGACGAACGGAAGGTCTTCGCCCTGGTCGCCACCACGGCGCTCGACTACGCCGGAGCACCGCTCGTCGCGAAGGCCGGCGTCCCCGACATCGGGGGACAGCCGCTCACCCCGGCCTACGACACCTATCCGCATCTGTACGGGATCTACGGCAGCCTCGCCCCGCGCACCGGCCAGGCACCGGGCTGGGACGGGGTGCTGTACGGCGGGACCGAGGTCTACCGCTACTTCAAGCGCGAGCACGGCGCCCGTACCGCCGCGGTCGTCGCCTACAACCAGGCCGCGTCGACGGCGTACGCCCGGCTGATCTCCGACGGTCTGCGGGCCGAGGGGTACAACGTCGTCGACGAGCAGGTCGACTTCGCTCTCCCCAACTTCCGCGCCGTGGCGGCGGATCTGAAGGCGCAGGGAGCCGACCTCGTCTTCGACGCCATGGAAACGCACGGCAACGCCCGGCTCTGCGAGGCGATGGAGGCGCTGGACGTGCACGTGACCGCCAAGGTGACCAACGTGCAGAACTGGTCCTCCACCGTGCCCCGCGACTACGCCGCGTCCCCCGCCTGCCGCGATGCGCTCTTCGTGACCGGAGCCAGCCGGAACTACGAGGACACCGGGCATCCGGCGGTACGGGAGTTCCGGGCGGCCATGGGGGACCGGCCGCTCTCCCAGTGGCAGCTGGAGGGCTGGGCCGCCGCCATGTGGTTCACGGACGCGGCGCTGTCCTGCGGCGACCGGCTCAGCCGCGCCTGCGTCGAGGAGTTCGTCGACCGGCCGGAGCCGTACACCGCGCGCGGACTGCTGCTGCCGGTCCGCTTCGAGAAGCTCGCCGAGCCGCCGAAGGACCGTCACACCTGTCTGTCCGTGGCCCGTTGGCAGGACGGCAGGGGCTGGGTGAGCCAGGGAGAGATGACCACGAACTGCGCCACCGTTCCGCAGCTCGGCTACCGACCGTGAAGCGGGAGCCCGGCGGGCAGTACAGTCGCCACCGTCCGACCACTTCACCGGGGGGAACCGGCAGCCCGATGCGCATCTCCTTTCTGCTCCACAACGCCTACCACATCGGCGGAACCATCCGGACGACGTTCACCCTGGCCCAGGTCCTGGCGGAGCGTCACGAGGTGGAGATCGTGTCCGTCTTCCGGCACCGCGACGAGCCGATCCTCGGCCTGCCACCGGGTGTGACCCTGCGTCACCTCGTGGACCTGCGGAAGGACAGCCCCGGCTACGACGGGGAGCACCCGGACTTCGCCCGCCCCGCCACGGTCTTCCCGCGCGGCGACGGCCGGTGGAAGCAGTACAGCGCGCTGACCGACGCCCGTATCGGCGAACATCTCGCGGGCGTCGAGGCCGACGTGCTCATCGCCACCCGCCCCGGGCTCAACGTCCACCTCGCCAAGCAGGCCCGGCGCGGCCCGGTCCTGGTCGGCCAGGAGCATCTGGTGCTCGCCGGACACACGTTCCGGCTGCGCCGCGAGATCCGCCACCAGTACGCGCTCCTGGACGCCGTCACGACGGTCACCGAGGCCGACGCCCGCGCCTACCGGTCCCGGCTGAAGCTGCCGGGGGTGCGGATCGACGCGGTGCCCAACAGCGTGCCCGCGCCGGGCGTGGCGCCCGCCGACCCCGCGGCGAAGACCGTCGTCGCGGCGGGCCGGCTGACGCGCGTCAAGCGGTACGACGTGCTCATCGACGCGTTCGCCGAGGTGGTGGCGGCCCGGTCGGACTGGAAGCTGCGGATCTACGGCACCGGGGACGCCGTCGACGACATGAGGGCCACGCTCGCGCGGCGCATCAAGGACCGCGGCCTCGAGGAGAGCGTCTTCCTCATGGGCTGGGCCAACCCGATGGAGGCGGAGTGGGCGAAGGGCTCGATCGCCGCCGTCACCTCCCAGCGCGAGTCGTTCGGCATGACCATCGTCGAGGCGATGCGGTGCGGGCTCCCGGTCGTCTCCACCGACTGCCACGGTCCCCGCGAGATCATCGCGGACGGGGTCGACGGCCGTCTGGTGCCCGTCGACGACGTGGCCGCGATCGCCCGGGCGCTGCTCGACCTCATCGAGGACGACGAGCTGCGCGCGAAGACCGCGCGCGCCGCCCTGACGGCGTCCGAGCGCTTCGACCCGGTGCGCATCGCCGCCCGCCACGAGGAGATCTGGTCCGAGCTCGTGGCGCGCGGCGCGAGCCGGCGCACCCACGGCGGTCTCGGAGAGGCCGTGCACCGTGCGGTGGGCGGCGCCATCGACGCCGTGTACGAGCTGAAGCGCCGAGCCGGGGTGCTGGTCCGCCGCTTCCGCTGACCACCCGCCGCCCCGGGACGGCGGTCGCGCCGCACGGAACCGGCGCGCGGTCGAGGACCGTGGCTGTCCTCGACCGCTGGCAGACTCGGGTCCATGTTGGAGACCTCCGCACGACTGCTGCGTCTGCTCTCGCTGCTGCAGGCCCATCGCGAGTGGTCCGGTGCCGATCTCGCCGAGCGGCTCGGGGTCACCCCGCGCACCGTGCGGCGCGATGTCGACCGGCTGCGCGAACTCGGCTATCCCGTCAACGCCAGCCCCGGTACCGGTGGCGGCTATCAGCTCGGTGCCGGGGCCGAGCTGCCCCCGCTGCTGCTCGACGACGACGAGGCCGTCGCGGTGGCGGTCGGGCTGCGCACGGCGGCGGGCCAGGGCGTCGAGGGCATCGGCGAGACCTCCGTACGCGCCCTGGCCAAGCTGGAGCAGGTCCTGCCGGGACGGCTGCGGCGCCGGGTCGGCACCCTCAACGCCTTCACCGTGCCGATGCTGCGCACGCCGCGGGCGCAGGTCGATCCCGCCGTGCTGACCGAGCTCGCGAACGCCTGCCGGGACAGCGAGCGGCTCCGCTTCGAGTACCGCGACCACGGCGGCACGGCCACCCGCCGTACGGTCGAGCCGCACCGGCTCGTGTGCACCGAGCGCCGCTGGTACCTGGTCGCCTGGGACCTCGACCGCGCCGACTGGCGGACCTTCCGGGCCGACCGGATCGAGCCGAGGCCGCCGCACGGCCCCCGCTTCCCGCCCCGCGAGCCCCCCGCCGAGGACCTGGCCGCCTTCGTCTCCGAGGGCGTCTCGACGGCGGCCTACGCGGCAGGGGCGACGATCCGGCTCCATGTCCCGCTCGCCGACGCCCTCCAGGCCGTCGGACCCATGGACGGCGTCCTGGAGGCGGAGGGGGACGGCTCCTGCCTGCTCCGCACCGGCGCCGGGAGCCTGGAGTACCTGGTGATCCACGTGATGACGCTGGGCCTCGACTTCGAGGTCGTCGAGCCCCCCGAGCTCGTCGACTGGATCCGTACCGTCAGGGACCGGCTTTCCCGCGCTCTGGAACGTTCGGAGCGCCCGGCGGACTGATCCGGGCCCGCTCGAAGTCCGCGAACTCCGGGTGGTGCAGATCGAAGGCCGGCGACTCGGAGCGGATCCGGGGAACGGCGTCGAAGTTGTGGCGGGGCGGCGGGCACGAGGTCGCCCACTCCAGCGAGCGGCCGAACCCCCACGGGTCGTCCACGTCGACCTTCGTCCCGTATCGGGCGGTGCGCCAGACGTTGTACAGGAACGGCAGCGTGGAAGCGCCGAGCAGGAACGCCCCGATGGTGGAGACCGTGTTGAGCGCGGTGAACCCGTCGGCGTCCAGGTAGTCGGCGTACCGCCGTGGCATGCCCTCCGCGCCGAGCCAGTGCTGCACCAGGAACGTCAGGTGGAATCCGACGAAGAGGGTCCAGAAGTGGACCTTGCCCAGACGCTCGTCGAGGAGCCGTCCGGTGAACTTGGGCCACCAGAAGTAGAAGCCGGCGAACGTCGCGAAGACGACCGTGCCGAAGACCGTGTAGTGGAAGTGGGCGACGACGAAGTACGAGTCGGTCACGGCGAAGTCCATCGGCGGCGAGGCGAGGATGACGCCGGTCAGTCCGCCGAAGAGGAAGGAGACCAGGAACCCGACCGACCAGAGCATGGGGGTCTCGAAGGAGAGCGAGCCCCTGAGCATCGTGCCGGTCCAGTTGAAGAACTTGACCCCGGTCGGCACGGCGATGAGGAACGACAGCAGGGAGAAGAAGGGCAGCAGCACCGCTCCGGTGGCGAACATGTGGTGCGCCCACACGACCACCGAGAGTCCGGTGATCGCCATGGTGGCGGCGATCAGGGTCGCGTAGCCGAAGATCGGCTTGCGGGCGAAGACCGGGATGATCTCGCTGACGATGCCGAAGAACGGCAGCGCGATGATGTAGACCTCGGGATGACCGAAGAACCAGAAGAGGTGCTGCCACAGCAGCGCCCCGCCGTTCTCCGGCTGGAAGACCAGCGAGCCGAACCGCCGGTCCGACTCCAGGACGAGCAGCGCCGCGGCCAGCACGGGGAACGCCATCAGCACCAGGATCGCGGTGAAGAGGATGTTCCAGGTGAAGATCGGCATCCGGAACATGGTCATGCCCGGCGCGCGCATCCCGACGATCGTCGCGAGGAAGTTCACCGAGGTCAGGATCGTGCCGAAGCCGGAGAGCGCGAGCCCCATGATCCACAGGTCCGCGCCGATGCCGGGGGAGCGCTCCAGGCTGTTGAGCGGGGCGTAGGCGGTCCACCCGAAGGCGGCGGGCCCGCTCGGCACGAGGAGCGAGCCGATCACCATCAGTCCGCCGAGGAGGAACAGCCAGTACGAGAACATGTTCAG
This sequence comes from Streptomyces sp. NPDC047971, assembly GCF_040653355.1. NCBI lineage: Bacteria > Bacillati > Actinomycetota > Actinomycetes > Kitasatosporales > Streptomycetaceae > Streptomyces > Streptomyces sp. NPDC047971. Next base: position 56,410 of record NZ_JBEZNW010000014.1, read on the forward strand.
CCGGGGGAAGGCGACGTCGGGGGCGCCGATCTGCAGCGGCACCAGCTCGTTGGCGAAGCCGGCGAAGGTCGGCGTCGCGAAGAGCAGCAGCATGATCGTGCCGTGCAGGGTGAACGCCTGGTTGAACTGCTGGTTGTCGATCAGCTGGAGTCCGGGGCGGGCCAGCTCGGCCCGCATCAGCATCGCCATGAGCCCGGCGGCCAGGAAGAAGACGAACGAGGTGACCAGGTAGAGGTGGCCGATCTTCTTGTGGTCGGTCGTCGTGAGCCAGTCGATCAGGACCCGCCCATGCCGTTCCCGAGGTGATTCGACGGCCGCCTGCGCGGTGTCGGTGCCCATCGATGCCTCCGGTTCCGAATCGTCCGGACATGATGCGCGCCTGCGGTCCAGGAGCTCGGTAGGCGGGCCGACGACGCTGCTCCGATCGGCCGAACGTGTGCGCATCGTGCGGGGAAATCGTGAATGCCGGACGGCCGTCACGCGCCCTCTCAATTCCCTTGGGAGGGGCGTGGAGAGGGAATTCGAAGGGCTTTGTTCCCGCTGTCGGAGTGCGCCGGTAATTGCCGGGGATTCGGCAGGAAAGCGTCCTCCAGGGTGACGGGGCTCGTGTCAAACGTATGTCGAGAAGCTGTGACACAAGCGTGACCGGTAAGGGACTAACGTGAGTTGCATGACACCGAAGCAGAGCTCTCCCGTACCGCCGGACGACTATGTGGGGATGGCCCGGGAACGGGCCGAGGCGCTCGCCCGGGACCACGGCTGGAGCGTGGTGCGGTCCCTGCCGCCCGGCTCGATCATCACCATGGAGTACCTGGAGGGGCGCATCAACTTCGAGGTGACGGAGGGCACCGTCACCCGCTGCTGGCTCGGCTAGGGCGCCCCTTCCGGATCGTGCCGGGCTCGATCGGGAAGCGCGGGGTGATCCGGAGGGAACGTCCTGGGCCGCCGCACGAGGACATGAGGAAGGGCCCCGGCGCGGGTGCCGGGGCCCTTCCTCATGCGGTCGTGACGGGGGTCAGCCTCCGGTGACCGGCCGCGAGTGCGGCGGGCGGCGGCTGCCGGTCGGGGTGACCGGCGTCCGCTCGGAGCGCACGGCGTGGGCGGAGTGCGTCGAGTGGGTCGCGTGCGCGGAGTGCGCGCGGGGGGTGGTGAGCGGCGACGCCAGCCGCCCCTCGCCGTGCCCGGCGGCGGACCGCCCGCTCCTGACGCCGATGATCTCCCGGACGGGCTCCTCGGCTCCGGTCGGCCGCTGCTGGTGCACCGCGGGGCGCGGTCCACCGGTCGCGACGGGCAGCGAGGGCACCAGCCGGCGGCGGGCCCGCAGCTGCTCGCGCAGGCGGTCGCGCAGGCTCAGGATCATCGTCTCGGCCCGGGCGATCGGCGCCTCGCACCACGGCAGGGCCAGCAGGATGAGGAGTCCCGCGGCCCAGCCGAGCAGCACATCGCTCAGCCAGTGCGTACCGATGTAGACGGTGGTGAGACCGACGCCGAGCGCGACCACGGCCGAGAGGGCCGACAGGTAGCGCCGGGCCCGCGGAGTGGTCGCCAGATAGGCCAGGATTCCCCAGGTCACGACGGCGTTGGCGGTGTGCCCCGACGGAAATATATCGCCGCCCGCGAAGAGCTCGGCCGAGCCGACCTGCGTCGCGTAGTGGGGCCCGAGACGGCCGAGCCCGAGCTTGACCGCGCCGACGGTCACATTCAGCAGGAGCAGCGCCGCGCCGAGCGACAGCAGGGGTCGCAGTGTGTGCTGGCGCCAGGAGCGCCAGCCCAGCCAGGCCGCCACCATCACCGCGGTGGGACCGCGTTGACCGAGGACCACGTAGTAGTCGAGGAAGCCGTGGATCTCCGGCCACTGCTGGTACGGCCGGAAGAGCATGATCTTCCAGTCGAGGGTCACCAGCCAGGTCGACAGGAGCACGGCCACGACGATGGCGAGATAGAACGCCAGCGTCCCGCCGAAGAGGGCGAGACGCGTGCGGGTCATCCCCGGGACCTCTATCTTCGGCGGTTCCGGCTCCCGGTCCAGCCGGGCAAAGATGTCGGTTCGCACCCAATCGACGTTACAGGGAGTGAGTAGCGACCTCGGTCGATCCGGTGTCTTCGTGATGACGATGTGATGTGGAGTAGGTCTCAGACCGGTACTTATTCCTGGCGTACGTCGGAGAATCCGATGACCTTCTGCCCTTTTGCCGCCAGGTGACTTTCCGGAAGTCTGTTTGTACGCCACGGAAATGCTTCAAACACCTGTGCGTGTGCAATTCCATGCGACGCGCGGCGAGGTCGGAGTGGCGTACGCCACACTCCGCGGTCCGCCGGGGTGAGAGCTGCACCACGCGCTCGGGCACTGAACTCGCGTACGCTGACGGCTCACTCGCCCGTCGATGCCGGGCCGCCCCGAGGCCCCACGCCCCGGCCGGTGCCCACCGAGCGCGAGGGATTCCTTGGGAGGTACGTACATGCAGCGGACGATCACGGCCGGAGCTCGGCTCCGCGTCGCCGGCGGCGGAGCGAACCGCTGGGTCGTCCTCGTCGTCCTCTGCGTCAGCCTGCTGCTGGTCGCGCTGGACGCGACCGTGCTCCATGTCGCCGTCCCCTCCCTCACCGAGGACCTGCGCCCCAGCTCCACCGCGCTGCTGTGGATCGTCGACGCCTATCCCCTCATCTGCGCCTCGCTGCTGATCCTCTTCGGCACGCTCGGTGACCGGGTGGGACGGCGGAAGGTGCTGCTCCTCGGCTACGCGCTGTTCGGGGTCGCCTCCGCGGTCGCCGCCCTCGCCACCGACCCCGGGGTCCTGATCGCCGCCCGTGCCCTGCTCGGCGTCGGCGGCGCGATGATCATGCCCGCCACCCTCTCGATCCTCCGGGCGGTCTTCCCCGACCGGCGTGAGCGGGCCACGGCCATCGGCATCTGGACGGCGGTCGCCGCCATCGGCGCCGCCACCGGCCCCGTGCTCGGCGGCTTCCTGGTCGAGCACTACTGGTGGGGCTCGGTCTTCCTGATCAACATCCCGCTGATGGCGCTGATCCTGCCGCTCGGCCGCTGGCTGCTGCCCGAGTCCAAGGGCCGCGGCGACGGCCCCTGGGACGTGCTCGGCGCGCTGATGGCCGCGGCCGGCGTCCTCGGCGCGGTCCTCGGGGTGAAGCGGATCGGCGCAGGCGAGGACCTCCTCACGTACCCGACCGCCGGACCGCTGCTCATCGGCGCCGCCCTGCTGGTCCTCTTCGTACGCAGGCAGCGGCGACGGGCCCACCCGCTGATCGACATGCGGCTCTTCTCCCGGGCCGCGTTCACCACGTCCGTCGGCTGCATCGTGCTCGCCATGCTGGCGCTGGTCGGCCTGGAGCTGATCGCCGTCCAGTACCTCCAGCTGGTCCTCGGTCTCAGCCCCCTGGAGACCGGGCTGCGGCTGCTGCCGCTCACCTTCGCCGCCATGGCGGCGGGCGCCACCGGCTCGTACACCCTGCGCAGGATCGGCCCGCGCCGCATGGTCGGCTGGGGCTTCGTGCTCACCGCCGCCGCCGTGCTGCTCCTGGTCCTCATGGGCCAGGACGACCGGCCGCTCCTGCTCACCTGCGGCTTCGTGCTGCTCGGTTTCGGGCTGCAGACGACGCTCTTCTCCGCCTACGAGTCGATGCTCAGCGAGGCCCCGCCGGAGAGCGCGGGCGGCGCGGCGGCCATCGGCGAGACCTCGTACCAGCTCGGCGCGGGCATGGGCATCGCGCTGCTCGGCAGCGTGATGAACGCGGCGTACGCCCCCGGCCTCTCCGCCGTCCCCGGTGTTCCGGACGAGGCGAGCCGGGCCGCCGCGAACTCGCTGGGGGAGGCGTACCAGGTGGCCGACCAGCTGGGCGGCGCGGCCGGTACCGCGCTGTACCACGCGGCCCGGCATGCCTTCGTGGACGGACTGCACGTGACGCTGTTCGTCAGCGCCGGCCTGCTGCTGCTCGGCGCGCTGATGGCGCTCCGGCTGCCGCGGGTGATGGAGTGCCCGGTGGATCCGGAGGATCTGGTGGAGCAGGCGGGCGGCCCGGCGGCTCCGAAGGGCCCGGCGGCCTCGGCTCCCGAGGAGGTACGGGTGCCTGCCACCCGCGAGCCCGCGGAGCCGGCCCGCTCCGGACGCACGGCGCGCTGAGACGCCCCGCGTGCCGCGTCCCGGCGAACGGTGAGCCGTCCCCCGGTGCCGCCGTCGGGAAGCCCCCGCCCGGTCGCCGCCGACGGGAGCCGCCCGCGGCTCAGCTCTGGTTGAAGAAGCCGTCCTGTGCGCGCCCCGCGGGGTCCCCGCTGATGATCTGGGTGTCGGCGGGCGTCAGGAGGAAGACCCGCGTCGCCACCCGCTCGATCGACCCGCGCAGGCCGAAGGCGAGACCGGCGGCGAAGTCCACCACGCGCTTGGCGTCGGAGGGCTCCATGGCCGTGAGGTTCACGATGACCGGGACGCCGTCCCGGAAGAGCTCGCCGATGCCCCGGGCGTCCCGGAAGCCGTCCGGGGAGACGGTCGCGATCCGGCGGCCGTGCTCCTGCGCCGCGTCGGACGCCACCCGGACCCGCGGGTCCGTCACCCAGGCGTCGCCGTTCTCGGCACCCTCGGCGTACTCGTCGTCGTAGTAACGCTCGTCGCTGTCCTCGACGAGTCCCAGCCAGGCACTCGCCTTGCGCACCGATCCCATGGACGCCTCCTTTCGACGCGGTCACTTGTGGTTCCGCATATCCCTATCGTCGTCCATGATGCGGATCGCGCGCCAAGTGGATAGTCGGCGCGCGCGGGTTTCGTGACGGTACTGGTGCAGAACGTGAGGTCGGTTTTCTGGCGAATCGTCAGGAATATTGCGGTATACGGGGCCTGACGGAGGTTCCGGAGGGCGTGGGCAACTTAAATATGAAAGTCGGTCCAGAAGGGTGACGGTCGGAGCGTCCGGGTGAACGAGCGGGCTGGATACGATGTCCGCGGAGCGCCGAAGCACGCGCGACGACTCACGGGGGAGTCTCTTTGTTCGGAATCGTCAGGCCCTGCACGCATCGGCTCACGGAGGGTCTCAAGACCGAGTGGATGGCCCATCTCTGCGGCCTCTGCCTGGCACTTCGGGCCGACCACGGGCAGTTCGCCAGGGTGGTCACCAACTACGACGGCCTCATAGTCTCCGTTCTGACCGAGGCTCAGACCGGTTCGGTCCCGGGCGGGAGGCGCACCGCGGGACCCTGCCCGCTGCGCCAGATGCGGACCGCGCCGGTGGCCCAGGGCGAGGGCGCCCGCCTCGCGGCGGCGGTCTCGCTCGTCCTCGCCTCGGCGAAGGTCCGGGACCACGTCGCCGACCGGGACGGGCTGTTGGCCCGCCGGCCGGTCGCCGCGGCGGCCCGCCGGGTCGCCAGGTCCTGGGACCGGGCGGGCGCGCGCACCGGGCGCGAGCTCGGCTTCGACACGGCGGTCCTGGTGGACGCCGTCGACCGGCAGACCGGCATCGAGGAACTCGCCGGACCCGGCACACCGCTCCTCGTCGTGACCGAACCGACCGAGACGGCGACGGCCGCGGCCTTCGCCCACACCGCGATCCTGGCGGGCCGGCCGGGGAACGTGGAGCCGCTGGCCGAGGCGGGCAGGCTCTTCGGAAGGCTCGCGCACCTGCTGGACGCCGTGGAGGACCGCGAGGCCGACGCCGCGGCGGGCGCCTGGAACCCGCTCACCGCCACGGGCACCTCGCGGGAGGAGGCGCGCAGGCTCGCGGACGACGCGCTGCACGGGATCCGGCTGGCGCTGCGGGACGCGGAGTTCGTGAACGGCGGACTCGCGCACGTGCTGCTCGCCCACGAGCTGCGCAGGTCGGTGGAGCGCGCCTTCGGCACGACCAGCTGTGACCACGGTGTGGCCGCTCCCGGGGGAGCGCACCAGCCCGGCCCGTACTCACCGGGGCCGTACGCGCCCGGTCCCGTGCCGGGGAACCCGTACGCCCCCGGTCCCGGCGGGCCGGGAGACCCGCTGCCGCCCGAGCCGCCGAACCGGCGCCGCGGCCTGATGGCCGGCTGCGCCGTCTGGATGGGGCTGGCATGCACGTGCCAGCTGTGCTGCGGGCACGAGGACCCCTGGAGCCGCGAGCGCCGCGAGGGGCTCTGCCATGACATCGGCAGCTGCTGCGACTGCTGTGAATGCTGCGGCAACTGCGGCAACTGCTGCGGGGGTGGCGAGGGCGGCGACGGGGGCTGCTGCGACGGCTGTGACTGCGGGTGCGACTGCGGGTGCTGAGCCCCACCGCCCGCCCCGCTCCCCTCACTTCTCCGGTGCCGGGATCTCCGGAGGAGAGATCCGGGACTCGGCGATCGCCGAGTCCGTCAGGCCCCACTTCCTCAGGATCCGGTCGTACGTGCCGTCCGCCTTCAGCCTGTTCACCGCCGCCCGGAACGCGGGCGCGAGCGGCGTGCCCTTGGTGAAGGCGAAGCCCACGTCCAGCCGACGGTACTCGTTGAGGAACCTGACGTTCTCCTGCTGGGTCACCGCGTACCGCAGGCCGTTGACCGTGCTCATCAGCACATCGCTGCGCCCCTGCTGGAGCGACATCCACTGGGCGCCCAGGTCGTTGAAGACCTGGACCTCGTACGGCTTCCTGCCGGCCGCCGCGCACCGCGGACGGTTCCGCTCCAGCGTCGCCTCGAAGGTCGTGCCGCCGCCCGTCGCCACGTTCAGGCCGCACAGCTGGGTCAGGTCGGTGACCTTCTTCAGCGGACTGTCCGCGCGCGTCGCGAACCCCTGCCCGTCGTTGACGTAGGTCACGAAGTCGATCGTCCTGCGCCGTTCCTCCGTCACCCCGAAGTTCCCCGTGCCGACGTCGTACTTCCCGCTGCCGAGGGCCGGCAGGATCGCCTCCCAGCTCACCACCTCGCGCTTCACCCGGAGTCCGAGCACCTTCGCCACCGCGTCGGTGACGTCGACGTCCGCGCCGACCAGTGTCCTCCCGTCCGGGAGGTAGGCGGCGCCGGGCAGGGTGCCGGTCGCGGAGGCGACGGAGATCGTGCCGCCGCGACGTACCTCGGCGGGCAGCAGCCGCGCCGCCGCCTCGTCCCTGGCGATCGTCGACACCACGTCGGCCGTCGGCACCGCGCCCTTCCCCGCCCCCGCCGCGGGCGCCGTCGTCGCGGGAGTGCCCGAGCCGCACGCCGTGAGGGCGAGCGTGGTCGCGGTGATCAGGGCGAAGGCGACCGTGTGGCGCCGTGTACGGGTGAGGCTCATGGCTTCGGGGTCTCCAGATGTCTCTCGGCCGAGAAGGCGGGCGCGCCAAAGGGGCCGGCCGTGTCCGACGCGCGGGCAGCGCGGATCCACGGCGGGGAAGGGAGTCGTACGTGTCCCTCAGGAGCAGGACGAGGCAGGGCGGAGCGAGGGGAGTCGAGCTCGGTCACACGGGTGAAGGCGCCGCGCGGAAGAGTGCGGGCAGGCGAAACGCGGGAGGTCGGCTCAACAGGAAGAGGACCACACGCGACCGAAGTCGATGTGGGAGCGCGTGACCAGCCACTGCTGCGAATGCATGGGCCAAGTGGAACAGGTATCCGATTGTCCGTCAACCGCGGTGAGACGTACGGCTCATCCTTCGGACAGCCTTGACAAGGCGGCGCTCCGTCGCCGTAGCCTCAGGGGGGCGGATCGAGCTGAGGGGCTCGGATCCGTGCTCACCGCGCGTGAAGGCGCACACCCGTGTTCGATCCGTCTCTGGAATCCACGGAGCCTTCGCATGTCCGCGACCCTCACCAAGACACCCTCCACGGCCCCGTCGGCCGCCCCCCTCCGCATCGTCCCCGCCCGCCGCACCGGCCAACGGGCCGCGGCCGTCGTCGTCCTGGCGCTGCTCGCGCTCGGCGTCGTCTCGGTCGTCCGCAACAGAGCCTTCCAATGGGACGTCGTCGCCGACTACTTCACCTCGGCCGCCGTCCTGCGCGGACTGGGGCTCACCCTGTGGCTGACCGCCCTCGTGATGCTCCTCGGCTTCGCCCTCGGCACGCTGCTCGCCGTCGGCAGACTCTCCGCCAACCCCGTTCTGCGCGGAGTCAGTTGGGGCTACATCTGGTTCTTCCGCTCCACCCCGATCCTGGTCCAGCTGCTCTTCTGGTTCAACATCGGGGCGCTCTACCCGACGATCCTCGGCATCGACACGGTCAACCTGCTCGGCCCCGTCGCGGTCGCCGTCATCGGTCTCACCCTGCACGAGGCCGCGTACGCCGCCGAGGTCGTGCGCGGCGGCATCCTCTCCGTCGACCACGACCAGATCGAGGCCGCCCAGTCCCTCGGCCTCGGGCGGTGGAGGCGACTCACCCGGATCGTGCTGCCGCAGGCGATGCGCTCGATCGTCCCGCCCGCCGGGAACATGCTGATCGGCACGCTCAAAGGCACCTCCATCGTCTCCGTCATCGCCGTCCAGGACCTGCTCCACTCCGTCCAGCTCGTCTACCACCGCACCTACCAGGTCGTGCCGCTCCTCCTCGTCGCCACGGTCTGGTACGTCGTCGTCACCTCGGTCCTCAGCGTCGGACAGCACTACGTCGAGCGGTACTACGCCCGCGGCACGGCCGGTGCGCGATGACGGGGAACGCGTCCCTCGTGATCGTGGGCGCCGGGCCGCGGGGGACCGGCCTCCTCGAACGACTCGCCGCCAACCTGCCGGAGCTGTACGGGGACCGGCCCCTGGACATCCATCTCGTCGACCCGCACCCGGCCGGCGGCGGACGTGTCTGGCGCGCCGCGCAGTCACCGCTGCTCCGGATGAACTCGCGGGCCGAGGACGTCACCATGTTCACCGACGAGACGGTGGACATGGACGGCCCGGTGCGACCGGGACCCACCCTCGCCGAGTGGGCCGGAATCGACGGTCGCACGTTCCCCAGCCGCCCCCGGCAGGGCGCCTATCTGCGCTGGGTGTACGAGCGGGCCCGCGCCGCGCTGCCCGCGTCCGTCACGGTCCACGAGCACCGCACCCGAGCGGTCCGGGTCGGCGGCCCGCGCCATGGGCGCCAGCGGGTCTGGCTGGAGGACCGTTCCGTACCCCTCCTCGCCGACCTCGTCGTGCTCTCCCTCGGCCATCTCGACGCCGAACCCGACGACGAGCAGCGCCGGTCGGCCGACTTCGCCGAGCGGCACGGGCTCGTCCACCTGCCGCCCGACTTCACCGCCGACGCCGATCTGTCCCCGCTGCCCGCCGGTGAACCGGTGATCGTGCGCGGCTTCGGGCTCGCCTTCGTCGACCTGATGGTGCTGGTCACCGAGGGGCGCGGCGGGCGGTACGAGCAGCGGGGCGAACGGCTGGAGTACCTACCGTCCGGGCGCGAACCGGTCCTGTACGTCGGATCCCGGCGGGGAGTGCCCTACCACGCCAAGATCGGGTACCCGCTGGAGGGCGAACAGCCCCCGCTGCCCCGGTTCTTCGGTCCCGCCCAGGTCGACGCGCTGCTGCGCAGGCCCGGGCGGCTCGACTTCCGCCGCGACATCCGACCCCTCGTCGACAAGGAGCTCGGCTGGGCCCACTACCACCGCCTCTTCGCCGCCCACCCCGAGCGGACCAGCGGCGCGTGGACCGACTTCGAGGAGAAGTACGCCGCCGCGGCGCCCGGCGGGGCCGAGCTGGACGCCCTCGTCGCCGCCGCCGTCCCCGACCCCGCCGACCGGCTCCGCCTGGACGCCCTCGACCATCCCCTGGACGGGGTGCGCTTCGGCTCCCCGGAGGCCCTGCAGGACGGCCTGCGCCGCCACATCGCCCGCGACCTGGCGCGGAGCCACGACCCGGGACACAGCCCGGACCTGGCGGTCTTCACCGCGCTGCTCTCGGTCTACGGGCACCTCGTCAGGCTCGGCGACACCGGCGACCCGCACGGCTGGTGGCACGGGTTCTTCAGCTTCCTCGCCTCCGGGCCGCCCGGCCCCCGGCTCCACCAGCTGCTCGCTCTCTCCCGGGCGGGGATCGTCCGCTTCCTCGGCGCCGGCCTGACCGTGCTGACCGACGAGGAACGCGGGGTCTTCCGGGCCCACTCCACGAGTGTGCCGGGCCGGTGGACCGAGGCGCGTGCCCTGGTCGAGGCCCGGCTTCCCGGCCCGACCCTGGAACGCACCGGCAGTCCGCTGCTCCGCGCCCTCCACCGGGACGGCGCCCGGGCCACCCCGGCCGGGCTACTGGCCGTCGACCCCGCCGACGGGCGGATCCTGGAGCGCGCCGGAGGCCCGCACCCGCGCCGTTTCGCGCTCGGCCCGCACACCACCGCGGGGGCCGGCGGGGCCTTCACCCGGCCGCGCACCGGAGGCGCCGCCTTCCGCCAGAACGACGCGACCGCGCGCGCCGCCCTGGCGTTCCTGCGCGACCTGTCCCGCCGTGCCCCGCTGAGCGCCTGAGTCCGCTCCGGCGCGCCCTCCTCCCGCGGCATCCGCCGAACGCCACCACCCGAAAGGCACCGTCCGATGAGCTCCATGGTCGAAGTCAGGTCCGTCCACAAGTCCTTCGGCGCGCTCGACGTGCTCCGGGGCGTCGACCTCGACGTCCGCGCGGGGGAGGTCGCCGTCGTCCTCGGACCGTCCGGCTCGGGCAAGTCCACCCTGCTGCGGACCATCAACCACCTGGAGAAGGCCGACAGCGGCCGGATCAGCGTCGACGGAGCCCTCGTCGGCTACCGCCGCTCCGGGAACAAGCTCTACGAGCTGCGCGAACGCGAGATCCTCAAGCAGCGCACCAGGATCGGCTTCGTCTTCCAGAACTTCCGTCTCTTCCCGCACCTCACCGTGGTCGAGAACATCGTCGAGGCCCCCGTCTCGGCCCTCAAGCGCCCGCGCGAGGAGGCCGTCGCCGCCGCCGGGAGGCTCCTCGACCGGGTCGGTCTCGCGGACAAGGCGGACGCGTATCCCGGACAGCTCTCCGGCGGTCAGCAACAGCGGGTCGCGATCGCCCGCGCGCTCGCCCTCGAACCGAAGCTGCTGCTCTTCGACGAGCCGACCTCCGCCCTCGACCCCGAGCTGGTCGGGGAGGTCCTCGACGTCATCAAGGACCTCGCCGCCGCCGGCACGACCATGATCGTCGTCACCCACGAGATCGGCTTCGCCCGCGAGGTCGCCGACACGGTCGTCTTCATGGACGAGGGCCGGATCGTCGAACAGGGCCCGCCCGCCGAGGTGCTCGACAGCCCCCGCCACGAACGCACCCGCGCCTTCCTCTCCAAGGTCCTCTGACCAGCCGTACCCGACGACCCGCACGGCCAGCCACGCATCAGGAGCTGACGCCCTGTGGAAAGGTGGAACACCATGAGCACGGATCCCCGACAGGGCGCACAGCAGGACTGGCAGCACTGGCACGAACAGCGCACGGCGGCGGTCTCCTCGTCGTACGGCCCGCTCTCCCTCACCGGTACGTACTGGCTCTCCGACTACCCGGAGGGGCGAATTCCGGCCGTTCCCGGGCGGTGGCACGACAGCGGCGACGAGGTGGTCCTGACGGCGGACGCCGAGGACGCGATCACCGTCGACGGCAAGCCCCTGATCGGCAGCGTCCGGCTCACCGCGGACCACGCCCCGATCCACGAGTCCCGGGCCGAGTCCGCCGGCCGACGACTCGTCGTGCTGCGCCGCGAAGGACTCTGGGCCGTACGGGACTTCGACCCCGAGTCGCGGGCGCGCCGGACCTTCCGGGGCATCGAGGCCACACCGTACGACGAGCGCTGGGTGGTGCCCGGCACCTTCCGCGCCTACGAGCACTCCCGCAGCGTCCGGGTGGAGAACGCCGACGGCAAGGAGCGCGGGCTCGGTCTCGCCGGTGAGCTCGCCTTCGAACTGCACGGCGTCGAACACGCGCTCCAGGTCGCGGTGGAGGACGACGGCACGCTGTGGGCGGTCTTCGCGGACCTCACGAGCGGGCGGGACAGCTACCGGTTCCGCTTCCTGCGTCCCCAGGCGCCGGCCGAGGACGGCACGGTGACGGTCGACTTCAACCGTGCGCTGCTGCCGCCGTGCGCCTTCGTGGACCACTTCATCTGCCCCTTCCCGCCACCGGGAAACACTCTGGACACCGCGGTGCCCGCGGGGGAGCGGCGGCTGGTCGAGGGCTGACCGAAATCTTCGCAAGTGCCAGGCCCCGCACGGTAGTTGAGCATCGTACGGTTCGGCCGAAAGGCGCCCTTGCGGCAGTGGTGCGGGCGGGCCGAGACTCCCCCACAGCGCCGGCCCCGGGCCGCGCCTCACGGGCCCGCACCCCACGTCGGGCCCCCGATTCCCCTCTGGAGGAACGCGAAGTGAGGACCAAGCGCACCACCCCCACAAGAACCGTCCGACTGCTCGCCGTCGCCACCGGCCTCGCCGCCGCGGCAGCGGTCGCCGTCCCCGCCGCGAACGCCGACACCGCGCAGACGTTCGGCGCGACGCAGCTCGCCGCCGCGGGCGACGCCGTGCTCGCCGCCGACGTGGCGGGCACCGCCTGGCACGTCGACCAGGCCACCAACAGCGTGGTCGTGACCGCGGACTCCACCGTGTCGCAGGCGGAGATAGCCAAGATCAAGCGCCAGGCGGGCGCCAACGCCGGCGCGCTCCGGGTCGAGCGCACCCCCGGCACGTTCACCAAGCTGATCTCCGGCGGCGACGCGATCTACGCCACCAGCTGGCGCTGCTCCCTCGGCTTCAACGTCCGTGACAGCGCGGGCAACTACTACTTCCTCACCGCCGGACACTGCACCGACGGCGCGGGCACCTGGTACTCCAACTCCGGCCGGACCACCGTGCTCGGCTCCACCTCGGGATCCAGCTTCCCGACCAACGACTACGGCATCGTCCGCTACACCAACAGCTCCGTCACCAAGTCCGGCACGGTCGGCGGCGTCGACATCACCAGCGCCGCCAACGCCACCGTCGGCATGTCCGTGACGCGTCGCGGCTCCACCACCGGCACCCACAGCGGCTCCGTGACCGGACTCAACGCCACGGTCAACTACGGCGGCGGCGACATCGTGTACGGCATGATCCGCACCAACGTGTGCGCCGAGCCCGGCGACTCCGGCGGCCCGCTCTACTCCGGCAGCCGTGCCATCGGCCTCACCTCCGGCGGCAGCGGCAACTGCTCCTCGGGCGGCACGACCTTCTTCCAGCCCGTCACCGAGGCGCTGAGCGCCTATGGAGTCAACGTGTACTAGCCGGAGGCGAAGCCTCCGTAGCACGATGATCCGAACGACGTCCGGCCCCGGGGCATGCCTGCCCGGGGGCCGGACGCCTGGACTCGTGGCGGGGGAGAGCGCGTGACGTCAAGGCCGGCAGAGGTGCACGCCTCACGTCCCCAGCGCCGGGTCCGGCGCAGCCCGCTGCTCTACACGGCGCCGATCGTGCTGCTCCTCCTGCTCACCGCCGTCCTCGGCTGGGAGATCGTGCGCGCCAACATGACCGAGGAGGCCAGGACCGACTGGCCCTGGCGGTTGCAGCTCCTGGACATGGAGCCGCTGGGCAGCCTGCTCGCGGTCGCCGCGGCCGCGGTTCTGGGGCGGGCGCAGTACGCCCGTACCGTACGGCCCTACCTCGGGCTCCGGGCCGACTGGGCGAGCGGGAACCTGCGAGCCGGCGCGGACGAGTGGCGCGTCGGACTGCTCAACGGAGGGCAGCACACCGCGGTGATCGAGCGGTACGAGTGCGGGGTCGTCCTCGCCGGCGAGTCCACGCCCGTGGCCTGGACCGACGTCGCCGGCGCGGTGGACCGGCTGACCGCGGCCGGACTGACCGTCAAGGAGGACTTCCAGATCGTCTCCTTCGGCAGGTTCCCGCTGGTGGGCACCGGAAGCTACGACACCCTCACGGTGGCCTCCTTCTCCCGGCGCTTCGTCGCCGAGGTCGACGCCTTCTTCATCCGGGTCCGGGTCGTCGACACGGTGGGCGACAGTCACGAGCGGACCATGAACTGCCTCGAGGGGGCCCGGGCGAGCGGCTACGCGCCGCCGTCCTCCTGAGTCCGCAGCCACTCCAGGACACGCGGCAGCGCGTACTGCGCCGCGAAGTGGCCGGCGCGCGGCTCCAGGACGAGGGTGGACCCGGCGATCCGCCCGGCCAGCCAACGGGTGTGGGAGGGCGGCGAGAACGCGTCGTCGAGACCGTGCCAGAGCAGGACCGGGGCGGTCACGTCGGACACCTCGAAGCCCCATGGCCGGGTGAAGGCCAGACAGTCGTCGGTCCAGCCGTGGTGCGAGGTGCCGAGCGCCTCGCGGTAGGAGCGCAGCAGGGTCGCGCGCACGGCGGGATCGGACACGACCGGCAGGTCGTGCTCGGACAGCTCCGCCCGGAGATCCTCGATGAGCCCCTCCGGGTCCTTCCTGACGGCCGCGGCCCGCGCCGCGAGGTCCTCGTCGAGCAGCGCGGGCGACTCGACGGCCAGTCCGTACTCGCGGACGTTGAACGGCGTCATGCCGGCGGACCAGTCCAGACCCGCCGCGTCCCGGGGAGCGATCCCCACCAGCGCGGCGGCCGCCCGGACGCGCTCGGGCAGCAGGGCGGCGCACGCGAGCGCGTGCGGGGCGCCGCCGGAGCGTCCGACCGCGGCGAAACGCTCGATGCCCAGCGCGTCGGCGACGGCCGCGGCGTCCCGGGCCGCGTCGGCGACCCGCCGGCCGGGGAGCCGGTCCGAGCCGCCGTAACCGGGACGGTCGTAGGAGAAGAACCGGACGTCGGGACGGTGGGCCGCGAGGTCGGGCAGCGCGGTGCCCAGCCTGCTGCCCGGCGTGCCGTGCAGCAGCAGTACGGGGGTTCCCGACGGGTTGCCCCACTCCTCGGCCATCAGCAGGCGGCCGTCGTCGGTGCGCACATGCTTGCCCATGGGCCCGCAGCGTACCGCCGGGGCGGCCGCCCCGCCCCGGTGTCAGAGGGTGCGGGCGAACTCCAGCCGGTCGGCGAAGTTCACGTACCCGGCCCGCTCGAAGGCCCTCGCCATCGCCACGTTGGCCGCGTCGCAGTCCCCGCGGATCTCGGTGGCGCCCGCGGCGGTGAGGACGCGGGTGCCCCGGACCACGACCGAGGTCGCGTACCCCTTGCCGCGGTGGGCCGGCGCGACGCCGACGAAGCCGATCACCGGAACGCTCGGGTTCTCGGCGGGCAGGCTGATCACGGCGACGGTGCCGTCCTCGTCGTAGCCGAGCTCCCACCACGCGGGCTCGTGCGTGAGCTCGGCGGTCTCCTCGAAGAGCAGCTCCGCCGCGCGCCGCGCGCCGTGCTGCCGTACGTCCGCCGCGAGCCGGGCGTCCGCGGTGTCCACGAGCAGGTCAGCCAGGACGGCGACGAAGGGCTCGGGACCGAGCTCGGCGAGCGAGCGGAAGGTCAGCCGGGGATCGTCGGCCGGCAGCTCTCCGGATCCGCAGGGGTCCCGGAGAGTGAACCGGCGTCCGTCGCGCACCACCTCGTAGCCCGCCGTCCGCAGCAGCTCGCCCCGGCGCTCCGGGTTCCGCTGGAACTGGGGGGCCTGGGCGGGGGAGTCGACGACATGCTCCAGCTCCGTCGCCCCCAGCTCCCTCGCCTTCGCGGCCGCCGCGTCGAGAAGAGCGGTGCCGGTCTCGGGCGAGTCCTCCGGGGCCTCGAACAGCACGACGGCGAGCGGGACCTCCTGCCCCGGGATGGTCCACAGGACCACGCTGCCGGCCGGCCGCCCTTCGCCGTCCTCGGCCACCAGACACCACTCGGGCCGGGTGCACCCGCTGTCGAGGAGCTGGGTGAGGTACGCACGGGTGGCGGCGTTGCGCTCGGTGTCACCCGAGTGCTCGACCAGGGCGGGGAGTTCGTCGGGCCGAGCGGGACGGACGATCGTCACAGAGAGAGCCTTCTCGGTTCGGGGTTGGTCTGCCTCGCGAACCTAGCCGTCGACTGGCCCACGGGCCAGGGGATTTCACGGTCGCCGTCGGTGTGGACACCGGCACCGCGTCCGCGGGGACGGGGGGCCGGCCCGATCGCGTGCCCTCACGTCGTGGCCGCGCCGGGCTCCCCGGCCGTCGGCTGCGGCGCGCGTCTCAGCGAGGACATCACCAGCGTGACCGCGCTGCCGACGACCGCCCACGCGGAGAGCACCAGCAGGGAGCCGGTGACGTCGTTGCCCTTGAAGTACGCGATCGAACGCGCCACCCAGGTCCCGGCACCCGGCGGAAGGGCGGGCCCGATCGCGTTCCAGAACGGCGGCAGCATCGGCAGCGGGAAGGCGCCGCCCGCGCTCGGGTTGCCCGCGACCACGATCAGCAGGATCGCGAGACCGATGCCGACGATGCCGAAGACCGACTGCAGGGCCAGGGTCGCCGCGCCGACGGCGAAGACCACCAGGGCGCCCAGCCCCCACAGGGCCGCGACGCTGCCCGGCAGGGCCCCGAGGATCGGCCCCACGATGACCGCGCCGCCGAGGCCGCCGAGGATCGCGTACACCGCGAGCACCCCGAGCCGGATGACGGCCCGCTCGGGGTTGGCGGGTCGCGCGCCCGAGCTGATGGCGAGGATCGCGGCGCAGATGTAGCCGCCGACGCACCAGCCGACGACGAGGTAGAACGCCGAGAGGCCGTCGAAGTCCTCGGGGGAGGCCGGGGCCACGTCGACGGTCCTGATGGTGCGCTGGTCGGCGCCCTCCAGCCTGGTGAAGAGCGTGTCCAGGGCGGAGGAGAGCACGGTGCCGCCGCCCGAGGCGACGAGCAGGGTGTCGGTGGTCCCGGCCGGGCGCACCACCAGGGCGCCGTCGAGCTCCCGGTTCAGGATCTGCTGCCTGGCCTCCGCCTCGTCCGTGACCGTGCGGGGGTCGAGCGGCCCGCCGGGGAGTGCCTCCAGCTGCCCGACGAGCCGGGCGGAGACCTGCGGGGGCGCGACCACGCCGAAGGGCACGTCCCTCGGCTTCGGATCGTGCAGCGCTCCGACGTACGAGGTGATGAACAGCAGCTGGAGGGCGAACACGCCGATGACGAGCAGGGCTGCTCGCGGGGTGACGGCACTCTTCAGTTCAGCGGCGAGACTCATGCCTCCACGCTCCGGGGGAGGTGGTGTTTGCGCAGGTGGGACGGGCCCGTACGGATGATGTGCGCGGCGTATCGTACGCACGTTCGAAATGGGTTAGGGTGAGAAGGAGGGGGTGGGAACGTACGTACGAATTCGATGCGGGAGGTGCACATGCCGGGGTTCGCGCATCTGCACACCGCCTCGGGCTTCTCCCTGCGCTACGGGGCCTCGCACCCCGAGCGGCTGGCCGGGCGCGCCGCCGAGCGGGGCATGGACGTCCTGGCCCTCACGGACCGGGACACGGTCGCGGGCGTGGTCCGCTTCGCGAAGGCATGCGCGGAGGCGGGGGTGCGCCCTCTGTTCGGCGTGGACCTCGCGGTCGCGGACCCGGCGCCGGCCGGACGGGGGCCGGACGGACGGCGCAGGGGCGGCGACGGGGCGCGCGCGAACGGCTCCGTCGGCGGGCGCGCCGCGACCGGCTCCGGCGCGGCGGGGCGGGCGGCCGGGGAGTCCGGTCCGGCCGCTTCCGGGGAGGACGCGGACGGACGGGCGGCCGGCGGAGGCTCCGCCCGGGGCTCCGGCGCGGCCGGGTGGCCGGTCCGGGAGGCCGGGACCTCCGCGCGGCGGGTGCCCGTGCGGGGCGGCGCCTTCGTCGACGAGTCCGCCTCCCGCGTCGTCCTCCTCGCCCGCTCCGCGGTCGGCTGGGCCGAGCTCTGCCGGATGATCACCGCCGCCCACGCGGAGGGCGAGCAGCCGCGGCTGCCCTGGGGCGCCAACCACGGCGACGACCTGACCGTGCTCCTCGGACCCGCCTCCGACGTCGGCCGGGCCCTCGCCGCGGGCCGCCCCGACCGGGCCGCCAGGCTCCTCGTCCCCTGGCGCGAGCGGTACGGCGACGCCCTGCGGCTGGAGGCCGTCCATCACGGCCGCTCCGGCACCGGGCCCGGTTCGCTCCGGCTCGCCGCCCGCACCGTCGGCTTCGCCGCCGAGCAGGGCGTCCGCCCGGTCCTCAGCAACGCCGTGCGGTACGCGGACTCCGGTCAGGGCCCCGTCGCCGACGTCCTCGACTCCGCCCGACGCCTCGTCCCCATCGACCCCCGCAAGGAGCTCGACAGCGGCGAGGCCTGGCTCAAGGACGCCGGCGACATGCTGGCCGCCGCCGAGCGGATCGTCGAGGCGGCCGGCTTCCGCAGGGACACCGCGCACCGGCTGCTCGACCAGACCATGGCGGTCGCCGACGGCTGCGTGGTCGACCCCCAGGACGACCTCGGCATGGGCTCCGCCCACTTCCCCGAGCCGTACCTCGTCGGCGCCGCGCACCGCACCGCCCAGCGGGTGCTGGCCTCCCGGGCCGCCGCCGGCATGGTGCTGCGGGGGTACGACCGCGGTCCCGGCCGGCGTGCCTACTGGGACCGGATGCACCGCGAGCTCGACATCATCGCCCACCACGGCTTCGCCACCTACTTCCTGACGGTCGCCCAGGTCGTCGACGACGTGAAGCGCATGGGGATCAGGGTCGCCGCGCGCGGCTCCGGCGCCGGCTCGCTCGTCAACCACCTCCTCGGCATCGCCCACGCCGACCCGGTCGAACACGGACTCCTCATGGAGCGCTTCCTCTCCAAGAACCGCACCGCGCTGCCCGACATCGACATCGACGTGGAGTCCGCCCGCCGCCTGGAGGTCTACCGCGCGATCATGGACCGCTTCGGCACCGAGCGGGTCGCCACCGTCGCCATGCCCGAGACCTACCGGGTCCGCCACGCGGTACGGGACGTGGGCGCCGCGCTCTCCATGGATCCGGCCGAGATCGACCGGATCGCCAAGGCGTTCCCGCACATCCGGGCGAGGGACGCGCTCGCCGCCCTCGACGAACTGCCCGAACTGCGCGAACTCGCGGGCGAGAGACAGGCGTACGGCAAGCTCTGGGAGCTGGTCGAGGCCCTCGACGCGCTGCCGCGCGGAATCGCCATGCATCCGTGCGGGGTGCTCCTCTCGGACGCCTCGCTGCTCACCCGTACCCCGGTCGTGCCCACCAGCGGCGAGGGGTTCCCCATGGCCCAGTTCGACAAGGAGGACGTGGAGGACCTCGGGCTGCTCAAGCTCGACGTCCTCGGAGTACGGATGCAGTCCGCGATGGCGCATGCCGTCGCGGAGGTGGAGCGGGCCACCGGCGAACGGCTGGATCTCGACGACCCGGCGCGGGTGCCGGCCGGCGACCCCACGACGTACCGGCTCATCCAGTCCACCGAGACCCTCGGCTGCTTCCAGATCGAGTCGCCCGGCCAGCGCGACCTGGTCGGCCGGCTCCAGCCGGCCACCTTCCACGACCTCGTCGTCGACATCTCGCTCTTCCGGCCGGGACCGGTCGCCGCCGACATGGTCCGCCCGTTCATCGAGGCCCGCCACGGCCGGGCACCCGTCCGCTATCCGCACCCGGACCTGGAGGGCGCGCTGAAGGAGACCTACGGCGTCGTCGTCTTCCACGAGCAGATCATCGAGATCGTGCGGATCATGACCGGCTGCGGCCGGGGCGAGGCCGACCAGGTCCGGCGCGGGCTCTCGCATCCCGAGTCGCAGGGCCGGATCAAGATCTGGTTCGCCCAGCGGGCCGAGAAACGGGGGTACGACTACGAGGTCATCGCCCGCACCTGGGAGATCGTGGAGGCATTCGGCTCGTACGGCTTCTGCAAGGCGCATGCGGTCGCCTTCGCGGTCCCCACCTACCAGTCGGCCTGGCTCAAGGCGCACCACCCGGCGGCCTTCTACGCCGGGCTGCTCACCCACGACCCCGGGATGTACCCGAAGCGGCTGCTGCTCGCGGACGCGCGGCGGCGCGGGGTGCCGGTGCTGCCGTTGGACGTGAACCGGTCGGCGGCCGCCCATCGAATCGAACTGGTGTCCGGTCCGCCGACGTGCTGGGGACTGCGGCTCGCCCTCTCCGACGTCCATGGCATCAGCGAGGCGGAGAGCGCGCGGATCGAGGCCGGGCAGCCGTACGCCTCGCTGCTCGACTTCTGGGAGCGGGCCCGCCCGCGCAAGCCGGTCGCCGAACGGCTGGTACAGGTCGGCGCGCTGGACGCCTTCGGCGCCAACCGCCGTGACCTGCTGCTGCACGTGACCGAACTCCACCGCACCCAGCGCGGAGCCGCCTCCTACGGCGGCCAGCTCCCGCTCGCCCAGGGCCGGAAGACCGCCCCCATCGGGCTGCCCGACCTCGACGAGTCGGAGCGGCTCAGCGCCGAACTGGGCGTCCTCGGCATGGACGCCTCGCGCCACCTCATGGGCGACCACCACGCCTTCCTGCGCGAACTCGGCGTGGTCTCGGCCAAGCGGCTGCGCGAGGCCCCGCACGGGCGGACCGTGCTGGTCGCGGGCGCCAAGGCGGCCACCCAGACCCCGCCGATCCGCTCCGGCAAGCGGGTCATCTTCACCACGCTCGACGACGGCACGGGCCTGGTCGACCTCGCCTTCTTCGACGACTCCCACGAGGCCTGCGCCCGCACCGTCTTCCACTCCTGGCTGCTCCTCGTCCGAGGTGTGGTGCAGCGGCGCGGCCCGCGCAGCCTCAGCGTGGTCGGGTCCGCGGCCTGGAACCTCGCCGAGCTGGTGGAACTGCGGGCCACCGGCGGGCTGGAGGCGGTGGGCGCACGGCTCGCGGAGCCCGCGCCGGTGCCCACCGGAGACGGCGACGGAGGCCGCCGGATCACGATGGAGACCGGTTTCGAGATGAACGCCTGGGCCGACCTGAAGCCGGCCGGCGAAGGCGCGGCGACTCCGGCCAGGAAGCTGTGGCACCAGAGTCCGGGGAGCGCGGGATGATCCTCTGTGTACGGTTCCGGCTCGAAGCCCTCGGGGAGGCGATGCTTCCCCGGCTGGTCGGGCTGCTCACCGAGTTCACCCCCGTCGTCGAGGCGGCCCCGCCCGACACCCTGCTCGCCGACGTGCGCGGCGCGCTGCGCTACTTCGGCTGGAGCCCCGTCGAACTGGCCTCCGTGGTACGGGTCAGGGCGCTCGCCCTGTACGGCGTCGACTGTGTCATCGGGGCCGGGCCGAACCCGATGCTGGCCCGGATGGCGGCGCGCGAGGCCCGCCCCGGCGTCACCCTGGTCGTCGACGACCCGGCCGCCTTCCTGCGGGAACGCCCGGTCGTCGCGCTCGACGGCGTCGGCCGCGCGACCGCCCGTACCCTCTGCGCGTACGGACTCGACTCCATCGGCAGGGTGGCGGACGCGCCCCTCGCCGTGCTCCAGCGGCTCGTCGGCGCGAAGGCAGGCCGCGAGCTGGCGGAGCGGGCCCGGGGGGTCGACCGCGCCGCCGTCGTCCCGAACGCGCTCTCCCGTTCGATGGCGGCCGAACAGACCTTCTCCCAGGACGAGTTGGACCACTCGGCGCATCGCAGGGCGCTGCTCGCGCTCGCCGGGGAACTGGGTGCCCGGATGCGTACGGAGAAGCAGGTGTGCCGCTCCCTCACGGTGACCGTGCGGTACGCGGACCGGTCGACCACCACCCGTACCCGTACGCTGCCCGAGCCGACCGCCCACTCGGCGGCGCTCACCGCGCTCGCGTACGCGATCCACGGCTCGTTCGGGCTGCAGCGGGCCCGGGTGCGGGGGATCGCGCTGCGCGTGGAGGGGCTCGCGCCGGCGAAGGGGGCCGCGCGTCAGCTGACCTTCGATCCGGCGGACGAGAAGGCCCGCAGGATCGAGGCGGTGGTGGACCGGGCGCGGGCGAGGTTCGGCCCGGGGGCGATCGTGCCGGGCTCGCTGGCGGCCTGACGGGCACCCGTAACGTCCATGACTACTCCTTATTGACGAGAAGTCAGTTTTTACCGACGCGTAACTTCCCAGTCGAGGCTACTCGTGCGTAGCTTGGCTGGAAGCAGAGCATCCCCACTTGTGGTCCGGACCGCAGGGCTCACTGCCATCGTTCGTCGAAGATTTCCCTTGAGCCGCAAGGAGATCGCACGATGCTGCCCTGGAAACACGCGCTCAGAACCCTCTCGGTCCTCCTGCTGACCGCCGCCGCCACCCTCGCCCCCACCGCGTCGGCCCAGGCCGCCGCAGCCCCGAGCCGGGGCTGGAACGACTTCTCCTGCAAGCCCTCCGCTTCCCATCCGCGTCCGGTCGTCCTCGTCCACGGCACCTTCGGCAACTCCGTGGACAACTGGCTGGCCCTCGCGCCCTATCTGGTCAACCGCGGATACTGCGTCTTCTCGCTCGACTACGGCCAGCTGCCGAACGTGCCGTTCTTCCACGGACTCGGCCCGATCGAGAAGTCGGCGGAGCAGCTCGACGTATACGTCGACAAGGTGCTCGCCGCCACCGGTGCCGCCGAGGCCGACCTCGTCGGCCACTCACAGGGCGGCATGATGCCGCGTCACTACATCAAGTTCCTCGGCGGGGCCGAGAAGGTCAACGCGCTCGTCGGGATCGCCCCCGACAACCACGGCACGACCCTCCTCGGCCTCACCAAGCTGCTGCCGTACTTCCCCGGTGTCGAGAAGTTCATCAGCGCGAACACCCCGGGCCTCGCCGACCAGATCGCGGGATCCCCGTTCATCACCCGGCTCAACGAGGGCGGGGACACGGTGCCCGGCGTCACGTACACGGTCATCACGACCAAGTACGACGAGGTCGTCACCCCCTACCGGTCCGGGTTCCTCGACGGTCCGAACGTCACCAACATCGTCATCCAGGACAAGTGCGCGCTGGACCTCTCGGAGCACGTGGCGATCGGGACGCTGGACCGGATCACGTTCCACGAGGTGACGAACGCTCTCGACCCGGTCCGTGCGACCCCGACCACCTGCGCGTCCGTGATCGGCTGACCCCGCGGGGTCAGCGGCCGTGCCGGCCCGCGGGGACCGCCTTGCGGCGGACGGCCGCGAAGAGCAGCGACGCGCCGAGCGCCAGGACGGCGGCGCCGCCGACCGCGATGTAGGGGGTCGCGGCGTCGCCCCCGGTCTCGGCGAGGCTCTCGCCCGGGCCGGAGCCGGCGGCGGCGGGCGCGTTCGGCGCCGCCGGCTCCGAGGAGGCGGGCGCCGTCGTGGCGGCCGGCGCGGCCGCCGTGGCCTCCGCCCCGGTCTCGGCCTTGTCGTCACCGTGGCCGCCGTGCTCCACGGACGACTTGTCCTGCCCGTCCTCGATCTCCTCGTCGGTCGGCGCGGAGGCGGTCGGCGCCGGGGCGCCGCCCGCGCTGCCGTTGTCCTTGCCGAACACGACGTCGGAGCAGGTGTAGAACGCCTCGGGGGAGTCGGAACGCTGCCAGATCGAGTAGATCAGGTGGCGGCCGGACTTGTTCGGGACCGTGCCGTCGAAGACGTAGTCGCCGTTCTCCATCCGCGGGTCGGTGACCGTCGCGAACGGCTCGCCCTCCAGGTCCGACCACTTCAGCGGCTTCGAGGGGTCGTAGCCGTCCTTGGTGACGTACAGCTCGAAGGAACCCCTGTGGGGCGCGGTCCCCTTGTAACGGAAGGTGTGCTTCCCGGAGGCGAGCGTGCTGGCCGGCCAGTCGCCCCGGGCCAGGTCGAGCCCGCGGTACTTGTCGTTGCCGGCGCTGCAGAGCTTGCCGTCCGGGATCAGGTCGCGGTGCTTGCCGGCGGCGTTGGCGATGTTCACGGCGTTCCAGTCGTAGAACGCCTGCGTCCCACTGGCCGCGACGGCGGCCTTGCACGCCGCCGACTTCGGGCTCTCCGGCCCCTCGGCGTAACAGGCCGAGACCCGGCTCACCGGATCGGTCATCGACCCGTGCGCGGAGGCCGGCGCGGCGGCGAGCCCGGCGAGCGCTATCGGCGCGACACCGAGGGCGAGAACGGTGGCGGCCGTACGGCGACGAGAGGTCATGGGGGGACAACTCCTTCACGGGGGTGATGTGGGGGTTGCCCAGAAAACTAGCCGCCGCGAGGAGGGAAAAGGCCGGTGGAGAGGGGGTGGGGGCGATCCTTAGGACGCCTTTAAGGCGGGGGTAAGAGGGGGCTCAGGAAGGGCCCTGTGTCGCGCTCCGCGGGGCTGGTGGGGCGCGTGCTTGGCGTGGGCCTCCGCCCGGCGCGTGCTTGGCGTGGGCCTCCGCCCCCGGGCCGCGTGACAGGTGTCGTCCCACCTGCCCTGACACGCGACGCTCTCGTCCCGTGTCCGCCGGACACGCCCTAGCCCAGCCGGCGGTAGCGCCGTTCCGGGCGGCCCGTTCCGCCGTAGCGGAGGGTGATCTCCGCGCGGCCCGTCTCCGCGAAGTACTCCAGGTAGCGGCGCGCGCTGACACGGGAGAGGGAGCCCGCCTCCGCGCACTCCGTCGCCGACAGGCCCTCCGGGTGGGCGCGCAGGATGCCGTCGACCAGTTCCGCCGTGGGCGCGGCGAGGCCCTTCGGGAGTTCGCGCGAGCCCGGCGGACGCGTGCCGAAGATCTGGTCCACGTCCTCCTGACGCGCCTCGTCCAGCGCGTCCAGGCGCGTGCGCAGCGAGGCCACATGACGCAGCTGCTCCTGGAGGGCGGACGGGTTGAACGGCTTGATCAGGTAGTGCAGCGCCCCCGCCCGGAGCGCCGAGCGGATCATGCCGGCGTCCCGCGCCGCCGTGATGAACAGGGCGTCGACCGCGAGACCCGCCCCGCGCAGCTCGCGCAGGACCGAGACGCCGTCCATGTCCGGCAGGAAGATGTCGAGGAGCACCAGGTCCGGGCGCAGCCGGTCCGCCAGGCGCAGCGCCTCCGCGCCGCTGTGCGCGACGCCCACGACGGAGAAGCCGTCCACGGCCGCCACACAACGGCTGTGCAGCTTCGCGACCATGAAGTCGTCGTCGACCACCAGCACCTTCGTCACCCCGACACGCTAGGTCGCGACCACAAGGACCACAACGTCCGTTGATTGCGGAAGAGAGACAGGTTCTTAACGCGCGGGCAACATGTGGGCCACTTCACACACCTATCGAGAGGCGGCACACGTGCGTCTGCGCACCCCCCTCGCCCTGCTCGGGGCCGCGCTGCTGGTGTTGGTGGGGCCGCCCCTGCTCTCCACCGGCGGCGGCTCCGACACCGGCACCCAGATACCGGGCCTGCGGTTCATGGTTCCCAACACGCCCGGCGGCGGGTACGACATCACCGCCCGCACCGCGGCCAAGAACGCGGAGGACGCCGGGCTCACCACCGGCATCGAGGTCTTCAACCTGCCCGGCGCCGGCGGCACCGTCGGCCTGACCCGGCTCGTCGGCGAGCACGGCAACGGCCGGCTCGCGATGTCCATGGGCCTCGGCGTCGTCGGAGCGGTCCACACCAACAAGACCCCGAAGACCCTCGCCGACACCACCCCGATCGCCCGGCTCACCATGGAGCAGGACATCGTCGTCGTCGGCAAGAACTCCCCGTACAAGACCATCCAGGACCTGCTCGCCGCCTGGAAGAAGGACCCGGGCAAGCTGCCCGTCGGCGGCGGCTCCTCGCCCGGCGGACCCGACCACCTCGCCCCGATGCTGATGGCGCAGGCCGCCGGCATCGCCCCGAAGAGCGTCAACTACGTCCCCTTCGACGGCGGCGGCGAGCTCCTCGCGTCCATCCTCGGAAACAAGGTCGCCTTCGGCGTCTCGGGCGTCGGCGAGTATCTCGACCAGATCCACTCCGGCGAGCTGCGGCTCCTCGCCGTCACCGGCGCCGAGCGGATCCCGGGCCTGGACGCCCCGACCCTGCGCGAGGCCGGACTCGACACCGAGTTCATCAACTGGCGGGGGATCGTCGCCCCGCCCGGCCTGTCGGACGCGGAGCGGGACAAGCTCGTCGGCCTGGCGAAGAAGCT
Organism: Streptomyces sp. NPDC047971; assembly: GCF_040653355.1. Taxonomy (NCBI): domain Bacteria; kingdom Bacillati; phylum Actinomycetota; class Actinomycetes; order Kitasatosporales; family Streptomycetaceae; genus Streptomyces; species Streptomyces sp. NPDC047971. Next base: position 82,123 of record NZ_JBEZNW010000014.1, read on the forward strand.
GCACGACTCCCCGCAGTGGCGCGAGTCGCTGCGGAAGAACAACTGGAACGACGCCTTCCTGCCCGGTGAGGAGTTCGGGACCTTCCTCACCGAACAGGACCGGCGGGTCGGCTCGGTACTGAAGGAGCTCGGACTGTGACGAACCCCGTGAAGGACACGGTGACGGCCCGGGAGACGGCCCCGGGGAAGGGGTCCTGGCTGCGCGAGCACTCCGAGCTCGGTGTCGGCCTCCTCCTGCTCGTCATCGGCGTGCTCGTCCTCACCGACGCCCTCACCATGACCGTCGACATCGCCCAGCGCGGCCCCGTCGGCCCCAGAACCGTCCCGGTCGTCGTCGGCGCCGGCCTGCTCGTCGTCGCCGTCCTCCTCGCGATCGACGTCCTGCGCGGCGGCCGCGGCGAGGCCGAGGGCGGTGAGGACGTCGACCTCTCCGAGCCCGGCGACTGGCGTACGGTCCTGCTCCTCGCCGGAGTCTTCCTCGCGTTCGCCGTCCTCATCGGACCGGTCGGCTTCCCCGTCTCCGGAGCCCTGCTCTTCTGGGGCGCGGCCTACGCCCTCGGCAGCCGCCACCTCCACCGCGACCCGCTGATCGCCGCCGGACTCTCCCTCCTCACCTACGTCGTCTTCAACAACCTGCTCGGAGTTCCGCTGCCCGGCGGCCCGCTGATGGGAGTGCTCTGACCCATGGACTCACTGAACTCCCTGATCGACGGCTTCGGTACGGCCCTCACCCCGATGAACCTGCTGTGGGCCGCGATCGGCGTGCTCCTCGGCACCGCCATCGGCGTCCTGCCCGGCATCGGCCCCGCCATGGCGGTCGCCCTGCTGCTGCCGGTGACGTACGGACTCGAACCGACCGGCGCCTTCATCATGTTCGCCGGCATCTACTACGGAGCCATGTTCGGCGGCTCCACCACCTCGATCCTGCTCAACACCCCCGGCGAGAGCGCGGCAGTCGTCGCCGCCATGGAGGGCAACCCCATGGCGAAGGCCGGGCGCGGCGCCCAGGCGCTCGCGGCCGCCGCCATCGGCCACTTCGCCGGCGGCATGATCGGCACGCTCCTGCTCGTCGCGCTCGCCCCGACCGTCGCCGCGCTCGCCGTCGACATCGGCGCACCCGACTACTTCGCGATCATGGTCCTCGCGTTCATCGCGGTGACCTCCGTCCTCGGCTCCTCCCGCATCCGCGGGCTCGCCTCGCTCCTCATCGGCCTCACCCTCGGCCTGGTCGGCCTCGACCAGATGACCGGTCAGCAGCGCCTCACCTTCGGCTCGCTGCAACTCGCCGACGGCATCGACGTCGTGATCGTCGCGGTCGGCCTCTTCGCCATCGGCGAGGCCCTGTGGGTCGCCGCCCATCTGCGCCGCACGGCCGGCGAGGCCATCCCGGTCGGACGCCCCTGGCTCGGCAAGGACGATGTACGGCGTACCTGGAAGTCCTGGCTGCGCGGCCCCGTCATCGGCTTCCCGTTCGGGGCGATCCCGGCGGGCGGCGCGGAGATCCCGACCTTCCTCTCGTACGTCACCGAGAAGCGGCTCTCCCGGCACAAGGACCAGTTCGGCAAGGGCGCCATCGAGGGCGTCGCCGGACCAGAGTCCGCCGCCTCGGCCTCCGCCGCCGGCACCCTCGTCTCCATGCTGACCCTGGGCCTGCCGACGACGGCCGTCGCCGCCGTCATGCTCGCCGCCTTCCAGCAGTACGGCATCCAGCCCGGCCCGCTGCTCTTCGAGCGCGAACCCGACCTGGTCTGGGGCCTGATCGCCTCGCTCTTCGTCGGCATGGTCCTGCTGCTCGCGCTCAACCTGCCGCTCGCGCCCGTCTGGGCCAAGCTGCTCCGCATCCCGCGCCCGTACCTGTACGCCGGCATCCTCTTCTTCGCCGCCGTCGGCGCCTACGCGGTGGGCGGCGAGGCGCTCGACCTGGTCCTGCTGCTGATCATCGGCCTGCTCGGCTTCGGCATGCGGCGTTACGGCCTTCCGGTGCTGCCCGCCGTCATCGGCGTCATCCTCGGCCCGGCCGCCGAACAGCAGCTGCGCCGCGCCCTGCAGATCAGCGACGGTGCGCTCACGGGCCTGGTGAACACGCCCTTCTCCGTGACCGTCTACGCCGTCATCGCCGTCCTCCTGGCCTGGCCCCTGCTGAAGAAGGTGATCGTCCGCCGCCGTAACGTGGCGGCATGACACAGGACATCCTCCCCCTACGCCTCGCGGCGCCGAGCGACGTTCCAAGGGTGAAGGCCGTGACCGACGCGGCCTACCACCACTACATCGAGCGGATCGGCCTCGTGCCGGGCCCGATGGAGGCGGACCACGCGGCGGACGTCACCGCGGGGAGGGTGTTCGTCGCCGGCGATCCCGTGGTCGGCCTCGTGGTCCTCAGGACCGAGGCCGACCATCTGTACCTCGACAACATCGCCGTCCACCCCGACGCCCAGGGCACCGGTCTCGGCCGTCGGCTGCTGGCCTTCGTGGAGTCCCGCGCCCGCGAACTGGGGCTCCCCGAGGTGCGGCTGCTGACCAACGCGATGATGTGGGAGAACCAGAAGATGTACGAGCGGTACGGCTACGAGGTCGTCGAACGGAGGCTGGACGGCCCGTACGACCGTATTCATTACCGCAAGCGCCTCAACTCGCCCCCGATAGGGTGAGTTTCGGACAGCGGACGGCTTGATCGGATATCCCTGGCGGGCGACACCACCCCCCCACGTCCGGAAGGGACATCCCTCGATGCGCCTCCGCCTCGCCCTCACCGCCAGCAGCCTGCTGGTCGCCGCCTGCGCTTCCGCCGCCCACGCCGGCCCCGGCGACCGGCTCTCGGTCGACGGCCACGGAACCGTCGCCGCCGACGGCACGGTCACCGTCTCCGGCACGTATCGCTGCCTGGACGACAGCGACGGCCCGGTCTTCGTCAGCAGCACGCTCGTCCAGCGGGAACGCTCCGCCGGGATCGGCGGCACCCGGGCCGTCTGCGACGGCCGGCCGCGCACCTGGTCCCACTCGGCCGTCGTGAAGGAGCCCGCCTACCGTGCGGGCGCCGCCCGGGTGAAGGCCACCCTGACGCAGCTCACCCCCGCCGGCTCGCTCGGGCTCCCGCTCCCCGGCTTCGTCGCCACCCGGGACTCGGCCGTCACCCTGCGCTGACCAGGGCGATCAGACCGTCCCTCCCCAGGCCCTCCAGCTCGTCGAGGGCCGCGACCGCGCGGGCCGCCGCCTTCGGATCGGAGGCGGCAAGGCCACCGGCCTCGAACTCGTCCTCGTCGAGCCGCAGCACCTCGCTGCCGTCCGCCGACACCCACAGGTCCAGGTCCAGGTCCTCGACCACGACCTCGGCGCCGTCGACCACGGCCGGCCGGGCGACATCGCAGTACCAGCCCTTGAGCGTCCCGTCGGCGGAGCGGACCTCCTTGACCGCGTACCAGCGGTCCCGCCAGTAGTGCTCCACGAACACATCTCCCGGCTCGAAGCGGACGAAGCCGAAGTCCCGTACCCCCTCCGCCGCCCACGGAGCCCGGACCGACAGCCGGGTGCCGTCGTCGGCGAGGACGGCGGCGGGGTAGCGGATCTTCGTGCGCCCCGCCTTCACGAGCACGACCTCAACCGAGGGTGCGGACATGACGTACCTCCGTCGCGCAGATCTCGTAACCGAACCACTTGTTGATCGCCAGCATCGGCCCGTTGCCGGTGTCGTTCCCGGTGAACGCCTCCGTGCAGCCGGCCGCGCGCGCCCGGTGCAGGGAGTCGTTCTTGGCCAGCTTCGCGAGACCCCGACCCCGGAAGGCAGGGTCGGTGCCCGTCATCCCCGTGCTGTACCGGCCCTGCCCGTCGGTCTGGGCGGCGCTGAAGGCGACGGGACGGCCGTCGACGACCGCGACGGAGGTCAGCTCGCGGGAGAACAGCGGATGGTTCCAGGTCGTCGCCAGCCAGTGCTCGTAGTCCGTCAGCTCGGCGCCGACGTCGCCGGGTTCGTCGGACGTGGTCAGCGCGTCGAGCACGAACAGCGGACGGGGGTCGGCGGCGAACTCGGCGGCGGAACGCAGCTCGACACCGGCCGGCGGCTCCTGGAGCGGGGGAAGGGGGGCGGAGACGAGGTCGAGGCGCAGGAAGTGCGCGGAACGGCGCGCCGCGTAGCCGCGCCGCTCGGCGAAGGCACGGAACGCCGGCTCGTCGAACACCCAGCTGTAGAGGACGGTCGCGCCGTGCTCCACGAGGTGCTCCTCGGAGGCCCGCGCCAGCAGCGACCCGGCGCCGAGTCCGCGCCTCTCCGGGTGGACGTAGACGTTGAGCGAACCGACACCGGCCTCGGGCGCGTCGTGCGCGATACGGAGCTGGGAGGTGCCGACGATCTCCCCGTCGACCTCCGCGACCAGCGGACGCGCATGCGCGTCGGGATGGGAGTGGGCCCAGTCGAAGGCCACCTGAGCGGCGTTGGCCAGCATGAACGGGACGGCGGCGCGCCGGACTCGGGCGAAGCCCTCGGCGTCCTCGGGTCGTACATCACGGACGATCACAGTCATGGTGCCGCACGGTACGGGCCGGAGTGGCGAGGCCGCCTCCCCATTTTCCCGGGGGCGGGGGCAGAATCGGGCCGTGACATTGCGAATCACCGTGGACACGGACTCGTCGACCGCCCCATACGAACAACTGCGCGCCCAGATCGCGGAGCGAGCCCGCTCCGGCGCCCTGCCGGTCGGCTACAAGCTCCCGACGGTACGCGGGCTGGCGCAGGAGCTGGGCCTCGCGGCGAACACGGTCGCCAAGGCGTACAAGTCGCTGGAGGCGGACGGCGTGATCGAGACGCGCGGCCGCAACGGCACGTTCGTCGCCGCGGCGGGCGACGCGGCCGAGCGCCTGGCGGCGAGCGCGGCGGCGGCCTACGCGGCGGAGGCGAAGCGGCTGGGCCTCACCCGCGCATCGGCGGCGTCAGCGGTGACGGACGCGCTGCGGGCGGCGTACGGCGCCTGACCCTCTTTCGGACACCGGCCCCGGGCTGCCGTCCCGAGAACGGGACGGCAGCCGCCCTACAGGTACATTCCCGCGTCCGGGATCCGGGGCTCCGGGAGCCCCGGGGCCGACCCGCCACGGCGCAGGGCGTACAGCTCCGCCAGCGTGGCACCGTCGTGCGGTACCCCTTCCTCCGTGCCCAGCCATCCCACCGCCTCGCGCCGGGTCAGCCCGCCCACCTCGATCCGGGCCAGGCACCGGCCCGGCCGGACGACCGCCGGGTGCAGCCGCTCCAGGTCCTCGTTGGTGGTGACGCCGACGAGGACGTTCCGGCCCTGGCCCAGCAGCCCGTCCGTCAGGTTCAGGAGCCGGGACAGCGCCTGGCCCGCCGTGTGCTTCGCCTCGCCGCGGATCAGTTCGTCGCAGTCCTCCAGGAGCAGCAGCCGCCACCGCCCCTTCGCCGTGCCCTCGTCCTCACCGATGGCGATGTCCATCAGATATCCGACGTCGCTGAAGAGCCGCTCCGGGTCCAGGACGCAGTCCACCTGGCACCAGTCCCGCCACGACCGGGCGAGTGTGCGCAGCGCGGACGTCTTGCCCGTCCCCGGGGGGCCGTGGAGCAGCAGCAGCCGCCCCGCGATGTCGTCCGGGGTGACCCTCATCAGCCGGTCCATCGCGTCGGCGACCGGCGCCGTGTAGTTGGGCCGGATCTCCTCCCACGTACCCGCGCTGATCTGACGGGTCGTACGGTGCGGGCCGCGTCGCGGAGACACGTACCAGAAGCCCATGGTCACGTTCTCGGGCTGCGGTTCGGGCTCGTCCTTCGCCCCGTCCGTCGCCTCCTTCAGGACCTTCTCCGCCAGCTCCGCCCCGGTCGCCGTCACGGTGACGTCCGCACCCCGGTTCCAGCGGGAGACCAGCAGCGTCCAGCCCTCGCCCTCGGCCAGCAGGGCGCTGCGGTCGTCGTCCTTGGCGGCCCGCAGCACCTTCGCCCCGGTCGGCAGAAGCGTCGCGGAGGGCTTCACCCGGTCCAGGGTGGTGCTGTGGGAGTGCGGCTGCTCGCCGGTCGCGAACCGGCCGAGGAACAGCGCGTCGACGACATCGGCGGGTGAGTCGCTGTCGTCGACGGTGAGCCGCATCGGCAGCGCTCGCTGCGGCTCGGACGGCGGCATGGTGGCAGACATGACGGCCATGATCCGGCAATCGGGCATTCCGTGCACGGTGTTTTGAACGGGACGATCCCGCGGGTCGCGGCGGTGGCGGCCGCCGCGACCCGCGGGGGTCAGACCGGCTGCCGGCCGGCCGCCCGCAGGGCCCCCCGCGCCCTGCGCACCACCGCGTACCCCTTGGTCAGCGCCCGGTCCGCGGCGAAGGCCCGCCCGATGGCCCGCCCTTCCACCAGCCGTGCGAACTCCTCGATGCCGGTGGACCGCCGGACGGTCATCCGCTCCAGGGCGTACGGCCCCTGACAGCGCTTCGCCGTCGCGTTGCCGACGGCCAGCGCCTGGGCGTAGCCGGCGCCCCGGACCGCCTGCCGGACGCGCCGGCTGGAGTATCCGTACGGGTAGGCGAAGGACTCCGGCGCGTTGCCCAGCTCCTCCCGGACGATCTCCTTGCACCGCTGGGCCTCGTACCGGAGCCGGCGGTCGTCGACCTGGTCGAGCTGCGGATGCGTATGGGTGTGGCCGCCGATCTCCGCTCCCGCGGCGGCCAGTTCCCGGACCTGGTCCCAGTCGAGCATGGTGTCGGGGGCCCCGCCCTCGTCGTGGGCACCGCGCAGCCAGCCCGTGGAGACGAAGAGCGTCGAGGCGAAGCCGTGCCGGGCCAGCACCGGCAGGGCATGCCGGTGCACCCCCTCGTACCCGTCGTCGAAGGTGATGAGGACCGGGCGCGCGGGCAGGGCCCCGCCCGTGCGCCAGGCCGTGGCCAGTTCGGCGGTGGTGAGCGGGGTGAGACCGTGCTCGGCCACCACCGCCATCTGCTCGGCGAACGCCTCGGGCGAGACGGACAGCCGGTGCGTCGCGGGGGAGGGCCGGTGGTCGACCGCGTGGTACATCAGGATCGGTACGCGCTCGCTCACGCGGCCACCTCCGGAGCCGGGGAGGAGTCCGGCCGGGCCGGGATCGGACCGGAGGAGAACGTCGCCCCGCCCCGGCGCACCCGCAGGGTGCCCCGCACGAAGCCGCCGGCCGCCACCGCCACGCCCACCACGATGGCGGCGGCGCGGCCCGCGCCGCCGGGCCGGCCGAGCACGGCGTCGCGCAGTCCGCGCACGACACCGGCCGGCAACACCCGGGTGGTGTAGCGCCGTTCGGCCTCCAGGCCCTCGTTCGCCCCGACGCTTCTGGACACCAGTGCCTTGGAGATCCCCTCGGCGTACGTCCGGCTGCGGAAGTAGTCGAAACGCTCGCGGGCCGCCGGGACCTTGTGGTGGATGACGGACCGGTCGTCGATCAGCAGCAGCGCCTCGGGCAGTGCCTGGGAGAGCCGGATGCACAGCTCCGTCTCCTCGCAGCCGAGGGGCCGCCTGTCGCCGTCCCTCCCGATGCCGGTGGCGAAGCCGCCGGCGACGTCGAAGGCCGTGCGGCGGAAGGAGGCGTTGCCCCCCAGCACGTTCCGTACCCTGACCAGCCCCGGCGGCAGGCCCCGGTAGGTGCAGCCGACGACCCAGTCGAACTCTTCGGGGAACCAGGCCGGCCGCGTTCCCGACGCCCACGCGGGCAGGGTCCGGCCGCCGACGGCCATCACGTCCGGGTCCTCGTACCCGGCGGCGAAGTACCGCAGCCAGTCCCGCTCGGCGACGGCGTCGTCGTCGAGGAAGGCCACGAACTCGCCGCGGGACGCCGCGATGCCGGTGTTGCGTCCGGAGGAGAGGCCGCGGGGGCCCGCGTTGGCGAGCACCCGCACCTCCTCTCGTACCGACGCGTCCTCGAACCGCTCGGTCAGCCGGGCGCGGAGCCGCTCGTTGTGGTCGACCACGAGCAGGATCTCCAGCGCCGGATGCGACTGTGTCCGTACGGAGTCGACCGCGGCGAGGATGTCCCCCCAGCGCTCCTCCGTGTAGACGCAGATCACGACCGAGAACCGGCGGTCGCTCAAGACGTCTCTCCCCGGGGGACGTTGACGGAGAACGCGGTGGGCCGGCGGCGTGCCGAGCGTCTCACGCCCTTCTCCTTGAGGATGACCTTGAGGACCCGGATGCCGTCGCGGACGGCGTTGAGGTTGCTGACGCCGTGGATGCGCAGGTACTCGTGGCTCGGCACCTCCTGGACCTTCAGTCCGGCCTTGACGACCCGGACGTTGATGAGGGTCTCGATCTCGAAGCCGGTGCAGTCGAGGGTGATCTCGTCGAGGCAGCGGCGCCAGAAGGCGTTGTACCCGTAGCAGAGGTCGGTGTAGCGGGCGCCGAACTTCCGGTTGACCAGGGCGCACAGGGCCCAGTTGCCGAGCCGGCGGATCGGCGTCATGTCGTCCGTGCCGCCGCCGTTGGCGAAGCGGGATCCCTTGGCGAAGTCGGCGCCGCCGACCAGCGCGGAGACGTAGGAGACGATCTCCTGGCCGTCGGCGGAGCCGTCCGCGTCCACCATCACGATGATGTCGCCGGTGCAGGCGGCGAATCCGCTGATGAGGGCGTCCCCCTTGCCCTTGCCTGCCTGCTTGACGACCTTGACGCCGGGCCACATGTCACGGGCCACGCGGACGGTGTCGTCGGTGGAGTTTCCGTCGACGAGAACGACTTCGTGGATCCAGTCGGGAAGCGACTTGAAGACGTAGGGAAGATTTTCCGCTTCGTTCATCGCGGGGATGACGACACTCACCGGAGGCGTGATCGCCAAATGCGAGGTGATCGCCTTGTAATGAGCGGCTATCAGACTCCGGTCCGCGGAATCATGGCCGGTGACGGCCGGGCGCAGGAATGAGCTCATGGCTGGTGTTTCCCTCTCGTCCGGTGGACCGCCCGCCCCCGGGCTGTCCGGTGGTCTGTCCGGTTCGAAAGGGGGGTCCTCACCCCGTCCACACGGCAGCAATCGCCGCATGGCATGGGTGAGTTGGCATCTCAAGCCGCGCGGCACGCGACTCGGTGGACACGCCTGTGTACACCGAGCACAGCACCCCCCTACCGCGCCCCGCTCCGGGACCATCGCGACGCTAGAGCCCTCCCCTGAGCCGCTGTGCCGATGGACCGATGCGGGTGAGATGTACGACGGTATTGATGAATGCGACTGTATGGCAAGTCCTGGATCGACGGCTCCCGTTTCTGCTATTCGGGGAGTCTTCTGTGGTCGGATGCGGAACCGTCACGATCGGTTTTTCACAATCCGTTTGGCCTCTGTTGCCGTTGAGGTTTCGCGAGACTTCTGAGTAATTCCGTGCGAATTCATTTCACGATTCGTTCGACCTCGCGCCGCCGCCGGCTCCGCATGATCCATCAGCTGGCTTGATTTCGACGGTCTCTGACGGGTGATCGGCAACTTCTCGCCAAGGAATCTTGGCATGGACACTTCCAGCGCGCCGGATGCGCTGCTACTACCAAGTAACGCAGAGATCCTGCTACAGGGAGGTTCCATGAAACTGTCCCGATTCGCGGCTTTCTCGTCCTCGCTGATGCTCGGTGCCGTCCTCGCCCTGACCGGGGCGGGAGCCGCACAGGCCGCAGAAACCGCGGCGCTCGACTACGTGGCCCTCGGTGACTCGTACTCCTCCGGCGTGGGCGCCGGGAGCTACGACGGCGCCAGCGGCGACTGCAAGCGCTCCACCAAGGCATTCCCCGTCCTCTGGAAGAACGCGAACGCCCCCTCGTCGTTCGCCTTCACGGCTTGCTCGGGCGCCCGAACGGGTGATGTCACGAGCGGGCAGCTCGGACCCCTCTCCACCGCCACCGACCTGGTCTCTCTCACGATCGGCGGCAATGACGCCGGCTTCGCCGACGTCATGACCACCTGTGTCCTCCAGTCGGAATCGACCTGCATCAACCGTGTGAATCAGGCCAAGGGCTATGTCGACACCACGCTGCCCGGGAAGCTCGACGCGGTGTATTCGGCCATCGCCTCCAAGGCGCCGAACGCCCGCGTCGTCGTCCTCGGCTACCCGCGCTTCTACAAGCTCGGCGGCAGCTGCGTCGCCGGCCTGAGCGAGAACGAGCGCCGCGCCATCAACGACGCGGCCGACTACCTCAACGCCGCCACCGCCAAGCGCGCGGCCGACCACGGCTACACCTTCGCCAGCGTCGTCCCGTCGTTCACCGGGCACGAGATCTGCTCCGGCTCGGCATGGCTGCACAGCGTCAACTGGCTCAACATCGGGGAGTCGTACCACCCCACCGCCGCCGGACAGTCCGGCGGTTATCTGCCCAGCTTCAGGGCTGTGGCGTAGCCGATCCGCTCGGGGAGGTGGCCCCGCCCGTCGGGGTCGCCTGCTCACAGGTCACCGAGAACGCCACCCAGTTCGACCGCTTCTCGACCGGGGCGCGCACCTCCAGCCGGATGCGGTCACGAAGGGTCTCGTCCGCCCGATACGTCGGCTCGGTGTGGTCGACCTGCTTCTCCCGGGGGCCGTCCGCGGCGAACTCCAGCGTCCGCCAGTCCGTCGCCGGACTCTCCCCGCTCTCGGTCACCCAGCGGTACTCCACCGAGACCGGGGTACGCCCCACGGTGAGCACTCCGGTGAAGGCGGGAGCCGAGGTCTCCGGCGGCGGGCAGGTCCCGCTGTAGCTGTCGCGCACGGCCCGCACGTGCACCAGGACCGTCTGTACCGGCGGCGGGTCGGTCCGCGTCGTGGGCGGGCTGCTCGGGGCGGTGGTGGTCGGCGCGGGCGAGGAGGTCGCCGGCGCGCTCGTCGCCGGGGCGCTGCTCGTCGGCGCCCCGCCCGGGTCCTCGTCGTCGCCCTGGTTCCGCAGCAGGGCGTACGTCAGTCCGCCCACGGCCAGCACCAGAAGGGCGACACCCACCGCGAGCACGGTGCCCGCCCGCTTCCGGCGTTCCGGGGACGCCTCGCGCGAGGGGCCGGGGCTCGGGGGGTGCGGCAGGGGCAGGGGCGGGGTCGACCCGGCGGCCTCGGCCGGGTCACCCGGTCCGTGCGGGGCGGGGGGCAGGGGCGCGGTGCGCGTCGGCTCGGGGTGCGGCGTGCCGCCCGCGGCCACCAGCCTCAGCTCCCGTTCCGCCTCGTCCGCCGGGATCCGTTCCCGTGGATCCTTGCGGAGCAGTCCCTCGATCACGGGGGCCAGCGGGCCCGCCCCGCGGGGCGGCGGCAGTTCCTCGTCCACCACGGCCCGCAGGGTGCTCAGCGGGGTGTCCTGGTGGAAGGGGGAGGCGCCCTCCACCGCCGCGTACAGGAGCACGCCGAGCGACCACAGGTCCGACGCGGGTCCCGGGGTGCGTCCCAAGGCCCTTTCGGGGGCCAGGAACTCGGGCGATCCGACCAGCTCGCCCGTCATCGTGAGGTTGGAGGTCCCCTCCACCGTCGCGATGCCGAAGTCGGTGAGGACGACCCGTCCGTCGTTGGCGAGCAGGACGTTGCCCGGCTTCACGTCCCGGTGGAGCACCCCCGCCTCGTGCGCGGCGCGCAGCGCGGCCAGCACCTCGGCGCCCACGCCCGCGGCACGCCGCGGGGTCATGGGGCCCTCCGCGTCGAGGACGTCGGAGAGCGTGAGCCCGCGGATCAGCTCCATCACGATCCAGGGCCGGCCGTCCTCGGTGGCCACGTCGTACACCGTCACCACGTTCCGGTGCGAGATCCGGGCGGCCGCCCACGCCTCCCGCTCCAGGCGGGCGTAGAGCCGCCGCTCGTCGTCCCCGGAGAGCCCCGCCGGGGCGCGGACCTCCTTGACCGCGACCTCGCGGCCGAGAAGCTCGTCCCTGGCCCGCCACACGGTGCCCATGCCGCCCTGGCCCAGGACGTCGAGGAGTCGGTACCGCCCCGCGATCACGGTCATGGCGTGTCCCCGTCCGTCGTCCACCGGTGGAACATTCCTGCCCCGGGCCCGGCCACTTGGAACACCCCCCTGCGAGCCCCTGGCGATCTTGGTGGTGGAGATCACACACCGTCAGACGACGACGGTCGGCGGGCTTGCGTGCAGGATGGTTCGTGACGGTTCGGCAGGTGTTCGAGCGCTGTCCAACTCGCCCTGGAATCAGATGGATTCAGACGGTAACCGTCAACCCCCGTACGAGTGCGGTGAATCCTGACGCCGGGATACACGAGTGTCACAGCGGAGCGATAGGGTTAACCTGCCCGGGATGGGTGCCCTCGTTAGGGTGGGGAGTGACATGGAACAGATAGCAATGCGCAGCAGGCCGCGAGTGCCTGCCATCACATGCGGGAGCAGTGCGACCAGTTCGCGACTCGACCGACATCTCGCGGTGCTCGGCGGTCCCGTCGTGCCACAGCGCGACGCGGCCGAGGCGACACTGCTGATGCGGGAGCTGACGTCGCGCGATGTCGCGCACAGCCGTCGCAGCAGGAGCGCGCGGGTCTCGCTCTTCGCGCCTCTGCGCCGCCTGCGGCGCTCGCTCTTCGGCAGCCGCGGCTAGCCCGCGTTCCTCCGGGGGCGTGGGCGTCCGATCCGCAGGGCTGGGGATCCCCCAGGAGAAGCCCTGGGGGCGGACGAGCACACCTCCGACGACGGCGGCCGCCCCACCCCGCTCACCCCAGCGGCCCCGTCACGCCACCACACCGTCCCCCCGTAGCGACACCAGCTCCGCCGGCCCCACCCCGAGCTCACCGAGCACCGCGTCCGTGTCCTCCCCCAACGTCGGAATGCGGCCCATCCGGGCTTCCGGCCCGTCCGGGAACGTGACCGGCGGCAGCAGGGTCCTCAGCGGCCCGGCCGCCGAGTGCACGAACCTCCACCGGTCCCGCGCCGCCAGCTGAGGATGTTCCGCCAGGTCGGCGACCGTGTTCAGCCGCGCGCACGCGACCCCCGCCGCGTCCAGCCGCGCCAGCGCCTCCGCCGCCGTCAGCGGAGCCAGGGCATCGGCCACCACCGCGTCCGTCCTCGCCCGCCCGGCCACCCGTGCCGTGTTCGTGGCGAAGGCCGGATCGTCCGCCAGATCCGGCCGCTCCAGCACCTGTTCGGCGAGCCGCCGCCACTCACGGTCGTTCTGGACCGACAGCAGGACCAGGCCCCCGTCGACGGTGGGATAGGCGTCGTAGGGCGCGATGACGGCGTGCGCCAGTCCCGTGCGCGCCGGTGCCGTGCCCCCGTGCATCCCGTGGTGCAGCGGATGCCCCATCCACTCGGCCAGGGAGTCGAGCAGCGACACCTCCACCGGGCCGCCCCGCCCGGTCGTCCCGCGGCGAACCAGCGCGGCGAGGACACCCGAGAAGGCGTACATCCCCGCCGCGATGTCGGCCGCCGGGATCCCCGACTTGACCGGCCGCTCCCGCGTCCCGGTCACCGAGACCAGACCCGCCTCGCACTGCACGAGCATGTCGTAGGCCCGCTTGTGCGCGTACGGCCCGCCCGGCCCGTAACCCGAGACGTCCACCGCGATCAGCCGCGGATGCGCGGCACAGAGGGCGGCCGCGTCCAGGCCGAGCCGGGCCGCCGCGCCCTGCGCCAGGTTCTGGACGAAGACGTCCGCGCCGGCCACCAGCCGGCGGACCAGGTCGAGCCCGCGGGGGTCCTTCAGGTCGACGGCCACCGACTCCTTGCCGCGGTTGCACCACACGAAGTGCGAGGCCAGGCCCAGCGCCGCCGTGTCGTAGCCCCGGGCGAAGTCCCCGCCGTCCGGGCGCTCGATCTTGATGACGCGGGCGCCCAGATCCGCGAGTTGGCGGGTGGCGAAGGGGGCGGCGACGGCCTGCTCGACCGCCACGACCGTGATCCCCTCCAGGGGGAGTGGCTGAGTGCTCATGACAGCCCTGCCTACCGTGTGACCGGCGCCTTGTCACCGTCACCCTCGTCACCCCGGGCGTGTCACCCGCGGGTGTACCTGCGCACCGCCAGGGGTGCGAAGACGGCGATCAGCCCCACCGACCAGAGCAGCGAGCCGGCCACCGGGTGTGCCACCGGCCAGGCGGCGTCCGCCGGGACGGCCGCGTTGCCGAAGAGGTCCCGCACCGCCGTCGTGACCGCCGAGATCGGGTTCCACTCGGCGAGCGTGCGCAGCCAGCCGGGCATGTTCCCGGTCGGGATGTACGCGTTCGACAGGAGCGGCAGCATGAACGTGGCGCTGCCCAGCTGGCCGGCCGCCTCCTCGCTCCGCGAGGCCAGGCCGAGCAGGATCCCCACCCATGTCGCCGCGAAGCGGAAGAGGAGCAGCAGCCCGAACGCCCCGAGCGCCTCCACGGCGGAGCCCTCGATCCGCCAGCCCATCGCGAGACCGACCAGGATCATCGGCACCATGCCGGCCGCGCTGGTCAGCAGATCGGCGAGGGCCTGCCCGAGCGGTACGGCGGCCCGGCTGATCGGCATGGTCCGGAAGCGGTCCATGACGCCCCGGTGCGAGTCCTGGGCGGCCTGGAACATTCCCGTCATCACACCGCCCGCCGCCGTCGCCACGAGCAGCCCGGGCAGCAGATACGCCCGGTACTCGGTGCCCGGCATGGCGAGCGCGCTGCCGAAGACGTATCCGAAGAAGAGCAGGAAGACGACGGGCATCGTCTGCGTCATCACGACGATCGCCGGGGCGCGGCGGACCTTCCGCAGATGGCGGCCCAGTACCGCGGCCCCGTCGAGGGCGAGCGCGCTCATGCGGCGAGCTCCTTCCGGTCGGTGAGGCGCAGGAACACCTCGTCGAGGGTGGGCGGACGCAGCGAGGCGTCGACGATGTGGACCCCGGCGGCGTCGATCTCCCGGACGATCCGGGGCAGGGTGAGCGTGGTGTCCGTGGTCACCGCGCCGACCGTGCGCCGCTCGGCGTCCAGCGCCGGTGCGGAGCCGGTCAGTCGGTCGAGGACGGCGGCCGCGGCGTCGAGCAGCGCCGGATCGGCGACGACGACCTCCGCCCAGCCGCCGATCATCGCCTTGAGCTCGGCCGGGGTGCCTCGGTGCGCGGCCCGGCCCCCGTCGATCAGCACGATGTCGTCGGCGAGCTGATCGGCCTCCTCCAGGTACTGCGTGGTGAGCAGCACGGTCGTGCCCTGCGACGCCAACCCCCGTACGGCGTCCCAGATCCCGTTCCGGCTGTGCGGGTCGAGCCCGGTCGTCGGCTCGTCGAGGAAGAGGACCCGCGGCGGGACGAGCAGGCTCGCCGCGAGGTCGAGCCGGCGGCGCATCCCGCCCGAGTAGGTCCGGACGGGCCGGCCGGCCGCCTCCGTCAGGCCGAACCGCTCCAGGAGTTCGTCGGCCCGGGTGCGCGGGGCACGCAGCAGCCTGGCGAAGAGCCGCAGGTTCTCGGCGCCGGAGAGGTCGCCGTCGACCGAGGCGTACTGGCCGGTGACCGCGATCCGTTTCCGCACCCCCGCCGGGTCGCGCACGACGTCGCACCCCGCGACCCGGGCGCTTCCGCCGTCCGGGGCGACCAGCGTGGTCAGGACCCGGACGGCGGTCGTCTTGCCCGCACCGTTGGGGCCGAGGACCCCGCAGACCGTGCCCTCGGGGACGGCCAGGTCGAGCCCGCGCAGCGCGTGGACGTCGCCGTAGCGTTTCCGCAGACCCTCACTAAGTACAGCGTACGTAGTAGTCATGGTTGGACCATACCCCACTACGTACGCTGTACGTAACTAAGATGAGGGGGAGGTGATGATCAATGGCGGGCCGAGCGGCCGAACCGGAAGTGATCTGGGCGCGCCCCGAGCGCACGGGCCGCGGCCCGAAACCGGCGTACAGCAGGGCCGACATCGTGGCCGCCGCCGTCCGCATCGCCGACGCCGACGGGATCGAGGCGCTCTCGATGCGCCGGATCGCGGCCGACATCGGCTGCGGCACGATGTCGCTCTACAACTACGTGCCGCGCAAGGAGGACCTGTACGAGCTGATGGTCGACGCCGTCAGCGGCGAGTACGACCTCCCCGAACCGCCGAGCGGCGACTGGCGCGCGGACATGTTCCACGTGGCGCGCGAGGCCCGGGGCATCCTGCGCCGCCACCCCTGGGTGATCAGGCTGATGACGACCGGCTACGCCTTCGGTCCCAACGCGCTGCGCTTCCTCGAAGGGTGTCTGGCCTGCCTGGACGGTCTCGACCTGCCCGGCGGCACCAAGATGGAGCTGATCGCGACGGTCAACGGCACCGTGATGACGATCGTCGCCAACGAACTCGCCCTCGCCGAGCGCGCCCGCGGACTGCCCTGGTCCGAGGAGCAGGAACAGGCGGTGCGCGGGGCCTATCTGAGGGAGCGGCTCGCGGGAGGCGCGTACCCCCGGCTGGCGGCGGTGTTCGGCGAGGCCGGCGCCGGACCCCTCGACCCCGAGCAGATCTTCGAACTGACGCTGGGCCGGGTCCTCGACTCCTTCGTGCCCGGCCGGGGTGTCGCGAGTCCGGCCTGATCCGGAAGGGACGCACCGGGTCGGGTCCGGCGGACGCGCCCGGCTCGCGACGCCCCGCGGGCGGACGGTGAGACCTTCCGGGCGTCGCTAGAGCAGCGCGAACTGGCCCTCGGGGCCCTCTTCCCGATGGTCCAGCACGGAGGCGGGGCGGCGCGCCGCCTCCGGCACCGGCAGCACTCCGGCGGCCCGCAGCGCGTTCCGGGTCAGCGGCTCGCCCCGTGCGAGCGCCTCCCGCTCCGGGTCCCGCTGGGCCAGGAGGGCGAGGACCGTGATCAGCTCCAGGAGCTCCGAGGTCCACTCCTGCGGCCAGGCCGCCGGGCCGATCGCCTCCAGACCGCCGGACTCGGCCGGCGAGGTCCGGTGCGTGAACCACTGTTCGAGCATCCGCACGCCGCCGACGTGGAACTCCCACGCCTCGGCCGGTACGGGGGAGATCCGGCCGTCGTCGAGGGTCAGCGTCTCCTCCGCCGGCTCGTACGCCAGCACGGCGGGCCGGGCCGGGATCGGCGCTCGCACGTAGGGCCGGCGGCCGCCGGGCAGCCGCGGCCGCTCGCCGCCCCGGGAGCCCCGCAGCTGGATGTCGGTGAGCCGCCGGCCCAGCGCCACACCCGCCTCCCAGAGCTCCGGGTCGGCCGGGAGGGGCACGCGACAGCCCGCCGCGGAGGGGCGGACGGCCGCGACGGTCCAGGCCAGAACGGACTCGGGGGTGACCGGCATGCCGTACCGCTCGCCGAGCAGCGGGAGCAGACCGGGCGTGAGGTTCGGCTCCTCGCCCCCGGGGCGCCGGAAGAGCGGCCGGATCCGCCCCGGCCGCCCCGCGGGGGAGCGGCCGTCGGGGAGCGCCGAGGTCACCAGGAGCGCGGGGCCCGACGCCCCCGGTACGAATCCCTGCTCCACCGCGAAGAGCTGCTGGTCGTCGGCGACCCGCCACAGCTCCGGACGGGCGGTGTCGATGAGCCGGTGGTCGGGGAGCAGCCACTGCTCGTCGAAGGGGCCGTGGGCCAGCCGTACCGGCTCGGGGCACGGCCCCGACTCCCGGACGAAGCGGACCGTGCCGGTCCGCTGCCCGGGCAGCGCGGACACCGAACTCGACGGGGTCCGTGCCCGGCTGGGCCGGAACAGCTCCTCGCGCTCGGCCCCCTCCGCCCGGACGAGACGGTCCCAGCGGGCCCGCAGCGTGCGGACGTCCGGCGCCACGATCCAGGAGCGGCCGAGCCGCAGCGGCGCGACGGACCACGGCATCAGCTCGTCCAGGAGGGGCGCGTCGTCCAGCGGTACGTCTTCGGTCACGCCCCGGATGCTAGCGAGCGGGCTCAGTGCGCCTCCACCGTCACCGTGAACGAGAACCGGTCGCCCCGATAGCGGATCCGGGCCACGTCGACCACCCGGCCGTCCTCGTCGTAGGTCACGCCGGTGTAGTGGAGGATCGGCGAGAGCAGCGGCACCTCCAGGAGCGCGGCCGTCTCCGGGTCGGCGAGACGGGCCTCGACGGTGTCCGTGATCCGGCTGATCCGGACCCCCATCACGTCCCGCAGCACCTTCGTCATCGGCCAGCGCTCCAGATCGGCCGGGTCGAGACCGGCCGCGACGTCCGGCCGTACCGCGTTCTGAGCCCAGTTGGTCGGCTCGCCGGTCTCCCCGTCGCGCCGCAGCCGGCGGTACGCGACGACCTCCGTCGCGTCGGGGAAGTACTCGGCGAGCTCGCCCGGCACCGGCTCCGTGCCGTGGCCGAGGACGGTGGTCCGCTCGCCGGACTGCTGGGCCACGATCGCGTCGATCGAGCCGAGCAGCCGGCGCGGGCTGGAGCGCCGGGCGCCCGGTTCGATGAAGGTGCCGCGCCGCCGGTGCCTGCTGATCAGGCCCTCCTCCTCCAGCTCCTTGAGGGCCTGGCGCATGGTCAGCACGCTCACGCCGTAGTGCGCGGCGAGCTGCTCCTCGGTGGGCAGCCGCAGCGAGGCGTCCGGCGTGCGGCCCAGTATGGAGGCGCGCAACGACTGCGAGACCTGATACCAGAGCGGCAGCTTGCGGTTCAGGACCAGCGAGTCGGGGGCGAAGGCGGTCACGGCGTTCTCCGTACGACGACTACGACGAGACTCGACGGCTACGAGTCTCTACGGCCGGAAGTGGCGCTCCAGACCCTGCCATACGTCGTCGTAGCCCTTCTGCAGATGGTCGGCGTTCGCGGCCTGGCCGGTGGCGGTGACGGGCCAGCGGGTCTCGAACATGAAGGCCAGACCGTCGTCGATCCGCTGCGGCTTCAGCTCGGCCGCGCTCGCCCTGTCGAAGGTCTCCCGGTCGGGGCCGTGCGCGGACATCATGTTGTGCAGCGAGCCACCGCCGGGAACGAAGCCCTCCGCCTTGGCGTCGTAGGCCCCCTCGATCAGGCCCATGTACTCGCTCATCACGTTGCGGTGGAAGTAGGGCGGGCGGAAGGTGTCCTCGCCGACCAGCCAGCGCGGGGCGAAGACCACGAAGTCGACACCGGCGAGGCCCGGGGTGTCCGACGGCGAGGTGAGGACCGTGAAGATCGACGGGTCGGGGTGGTCGTACGAGATCGTCCCGATGACGTTGAAGCGGTGCAGGTCGTAGACGTACGGGGTGTGGTTGCCGTGCCAGGCGACGACATCGAGCGGGGAGTGGCCGTACGTCGCCGACCAGAGGTTCCCGCAGTACTTGTTGACGACCTCGACCGGGCCCTCGACGTCCTCGTAGGCGGCGACGGGCGCGCGGAAGTCGCGGGCGTTGGCCAGGCCGTTGGCGCCGATCGGGCCGAGGTCCGGGAGCTGGAACGGCGCCCCGTAGTTCTCGCAGACGTACCCCCGGGCGCTCTCGTCCAGGAGCTCGACGCGGAAGCGGACACCGCGCGGGATCAGCGCGACCTCTCCGGGGCGGGCGGCGAGCAGGCCCAGCTCGGTGCGGAGCAGCAGACCGCCGCGCTCGGGGACGATCAGCAGCTCGCCGTCGGCGTCGCTGAAGACCCGGTCCATCGAGGCGTTCGCGTGGTACAGGTGCACGGCCATGCCGGCGCGCTGGGTGGCGTCCCCGTTGCCGCCGAGGGTCCACAGGCCGGCGAGCCAGTCCGTGCCCGGCGCCGGCTCGGGCAGCGGGTTCCAGCGCAGCCGGTTGGGGTCGGGGACGGTCTCGGTGAAGGGCGCCGAGCGCAGCGCGCCGTTGTCGATCCGGGCGAACGGCGGGTGCGCCGCCGAGGGCCGGATGCGGTAGAGCCACGAGCGGCGGTTGTGCGCGCGGGGCTCGGTGAAGGCGCTGCCGCTGAGCTGCTCCGCGTAGAGGCCGAGGGGGGCGCGCTGCGGAGAGTTGCGGCCGTGCGGCAACGCGCCGGGCACCGCCTCCGAGCTGTGCTCGTTGCCGAAGCCGGTGCTGTAGTCCAGCGCCTCGGCCACCTTTCTGGCCTGCTCCGTCGGCTGTTCCGTGGTCATCGCCCGCTCCTGTTCTGAGCCCGCATAAGGAATCCTATGGAAGACCGTAGGATTCCGCGACCGCTCGCGTCAACGGGTCACGGTTCGACGTGATGCGCGCAGAAGGGGTTCCAAAAGATGAACATTGCTCTACTCTCTCGCGCATGTCGTGGACCCGTAGGCTCCTTGTCGCGCTCTCGGTCGTTCTCGCGGCGCTCGCCGCCGCCCTCGTCACCGCTCCCGTGGCCCAGGCCCACGAGGAGCGGCCCGTCACCTTCCCCGACGGCTCCGGCAGCGTGCCCACGCTGCGGACCGGGGAACCCGATCTGCTCGTCTGCAAGACCGACCGGGCCGACTTCGCCCGGCGCGTCTCCGGCTTCCCGGCCGAGGTGAAGGCACGCAACCTGGCCCTGTTCGAGCGCTGCACGCGGTCCGGCCACCGCCATCTCCAACAGGCCGTCGACGCGGTCGACCGGCCCGGCATGACCATCGCCGTCCTGCCCGGCCTGTACGAGGAGGAGCCTTCGCAGCCCGCGCCGACCGGCGCCTGCGCCTCGCTCAAGGCGCCGAACTCCGCGCTCGGCTACCAGATCCTGTCGTACGAGCAGCAGAGGCAGTGTCCCCACAACCAGAACCTGGTCGCGATCCTGGGCAAGAAGAACCTCCAGATCGAGGGCACCGGAGCCTCACGTCTCGACGTCGTGATCGACGCCAAGTACACCAAGCTCAACGCGATACGGGCCGACGAGTCCGACGGGATCTACTTCCGCAACTTCACCGCCCAGCGCACCACCTTCAACTCCCTCTATGTGCTCGCGGGCGACGGCTTCGTCATCGACGACGTGCTGACCCGGTGGAACGACGAGTACGGCTTCCTGACCTTCGCGTCCGACCACGGCCTGTACAAGAACTGCGAGTCCTACGGCAACGGCGACTCCGGGATCTACCCCGGCTCGGCCTCCGACATCAACAACGGCCGGGGCTACGACGTCCCGCGCTACTCCATCGAGATCACCGGCTGCCGCAGCCACCACAACATGGTCGGCTACTCGGGAACGGCCGGGGACTCGGTCTACGTCCACGACAACGAGTTCGACCACAACATGGGCGGTGCGTCGATGGACTCCGCCTTCCCGGGCCACCCCGGACTGCCGCAGAACCACGCCCGCTTCGAGCGGAACCTCATCCACGACAACAACCAGAACTACTACCGTCACGTCGCCGACGGCACCTGCGCCAAGCCGCCCGTCGAGCGCGGCTACGAACAGGGCGTCGTCTGCCCCCAGATATCCATGCCGCCCGGCACCGGCATCATCACCGCGGGCGGCAACTGGAACCTCTACGAGAACAACTGGGTGTACGGGCACCAGCGCGCCGCCTTCTTCCTGAGCGCCGTGCCCGCCTTCATCCGCGGCGAGTCCGACTGGGGCAAGCAGACCGACACCTCCCACCGCAACCGCTACGCCGGCAACCACCTGGGCGTCGACCGCTCCGGCGCCTCCCGCCCCAACCGCACGGACGTCTGGTGGGACGGCCAGGGCGGCGGCAACTGCTGGCAGGCCGACGCCGGGGCCTCCAGCCCGGGCTCCCTGCCCGAGTGCGGGACCCGGCGGGGCGACGTCTCGGGGAACACCGACCGGCTCGTCGGGGAGCCGGCCAAGCTGGCGCACCTCCTCGTCTGCGCCGACTACAACGTCCAGGCGCGGCGGCTGCCGGCCGGCTGCGACTGGTACGGGGCGCGGGGCATCCAGCGCGTCGAGACCCAGCTCGCCCTGGCGCTCGCGGTCGTCCTCGCCCTGGTCGGCGGCGCGCTGTGGTGGCGCCGGCTCCGCGGCAGCCGGCTCGCGGGCGCGGCGACCCTGGCGGGCCTCGCGGGCCTGGGGCTGGACGTGGCCGGCTCGACCCTCGGTCTGTCCTCGGGCCCCGTACCCGCCCTGGCGCTGCTCCTGATCGGCGCCTGGTGGACGGCGCTCGGACTCGCCCTGCGTCCGTCCCGTCCCGCCTTCGCCTGGATCACCCTCGCCCTGGGCGCCCTCACCCTCCTCGACGCCTTCGACAAGGCCGTCCTGATGATCCCCTGGATCCCGCTGAGCCCGGCGTGGCTGCGCGGGCTGCTCGCGGTGGTGTGGGTGCTGTGGGCGGTCGTGGCGGCCGGCCGTCGCGCCCCAGCGGCGCCCGTCCCACCCGCACCGAGGGACGAACCCGCCGAGACGCCGGGAGCCCGCGCATGACCACCACCCCGAGGACCGCGGCCCCGGCGCCACGTGAGGCGACCGCCTCCCGTCCTCCGGGCGGGGGAGCCACCGGCGGTGGAGGGGCGGCCTCGCACGAGTGCGCCCGGCACGGGGCCGCGCGGCACGTGCCCGTCCCGCCGGGCTCCGTCCCGCGGGGCTCCGTCCCGAACGCAGAGGCCCGGCGAGGGTCCGTCCCGAACGCAGAGGCCCGGCGAGGGTCCGTCCCGCACGGGTCCGTCCCGCGCCTCGGCGTCCCGCGTGGTGGTGTGCGGCGGTGGATCGCCGCCGCCGCCGGTGTCGCCCTGGCCTCCGCCCTCGTCGTCGGCTGTGGCGGACGGGCCACCACGCACCACAAGCCGGGCACCAGCCACCAGGAGGCGACCGGCGGCAGCGGCACACTGCTCGCGGCGAAGGACGAGGCGGGGCACCGCTTGCGCGAGGTGCCCGCCTCGGCCGCCCCTGTCGTCCGGGCCGAGGCGCGGCCCGACTCCGAGGGCGGCTGGAACATCCATCTCACCGTGGAGAGGTTCCGGTTCACCCCCGAGAGCGTCGGCGGCGCCGCGATCCCGGGCCGCGGGCACGCCCGGCTCCTCGTCGACGGCAGGGAGACCGCCCGCGCCTACGGCCCCTGGCACCACGTCCCACCCGGTGCGCGTACCGTGACCGTCCGCCTCCACGCGGACGACCACACCGTCTGGGCCGTCGCGGGCAAGCCGATCGAAGCCACCGTCCGCCTGACCGGTTCGCCCGCCACCGGGACACCGACCCCCACCGCGACCGCCGCCGCTCGGACCGTCGAGATCACCGTCACCGGCACCTCCGTACAACCACCCCCCTCCCGCATCGAGTTGTCCAAGGGCGAGCGCGTCACCCTCCGCGTCACCAGCGACCGCGCCGACACCCTCCATGTCCACGGCTACGACCGCGAACTGCCACTCGCCGCGGGCAGGCCCGCCTCCCTCACCCTGACCGCCGACCGCACCGGACTCTTCGAGGTCGAGACCCACGGGTCCGGGCTCCTCCTGACCCAACTCGCCGTCCGGTGACCGCTCCCGCGCGTCTCCTCGCCCATGGGGTCGGCTCCCAGCACGATCTCCCCCTCTCGCCCTTCTACGCCTACGCCGGCGCGTTCGCCGCGCTCTTCGTCTCCTTCCTCGCCCTGGGCCTGCTCTGGTCGTCCTCCCGCTTCCGCGGCGACCGGGCGGGCCGCCCCCTGCCCGTCGCCCTCCAGCGCCTCGCCGACGCCCCGGCCACCCGCACGACGCTCCGAGTCCTCGGCGCCGCCGCCGGGCTCGCCGTGCTGCTCCACCTCCTCCTCGGGCCCGACGACCCCGACCGCAACCCGGCCCCCGGCGCCGTCTACGTCCTGCTGTGGGTCGGGCTCGTCCCCGCCTCCCTCCTCCTCGGCCCCGTCTGGCGCCTGCTCAACCCGCTGCGCGCCCTCCACGCGCTGCTTCCCACGCCCCGAGCCCCACGTCCCGTGCCCGCCGCCCTCGGCATCCGCCCGGCAGCCGCGGGCCTCCTCCTCTTCGCCTGGCTCGAACTCGCCGCACCCGACCCCGCGTCCACCGCCACCCTCCTTTCCTTCCTCGCCGTGCTCACGGCCGTCGGACTCCTCGGCGCCGCCCGCCACGGCCCCGACTGGTTCGCCCACGCCGACCCCTTCGAGGTCTACTCCTCCCTCCTCGCCCGGCTCTCCCCGCTCGGCCGCCGTGCCGACGGCCGACTCGTCCTGCGCTCGCCCTTCAACGGCCTCGACTCCACGCCCCGGACCCCCGGCCTGGTCGCCACCGTCTGCGTCCTCCTCGGCTCCACCGCCTACGACGGCATCTCCGACAACCCCCGCTGGATCACCACCCTCCAGACCTCCGCCCTCGGCCCGACCCCCACCGCCACGCTCGGCCTGCTCGCCGCCGTCGCCCTCGTCGCCGCCCTCTACGCCCTGTGCGCCGGCACGCTGCGCCTGATGTCCCGCAGCCTCACCCACCCCCTCCTGTCCTTCGCCCACTCCCTCCTGCCGATCGCCCTCGGCTACCTGATCGCCCACTACTTCACACTCCTCGTCACCGAAGGGCCACGCACAGTCATGATGGCAGCGGGCACCGACAACGCCTCCGCGCCCGCCCCACCGCTGAGCCCCGGCGGCCTCGCCGCCCTCCAGGTCGCCGCGATCGTCAGCGGCCACGTCCTCGGCGTCGTCGCCGCCCACGACCGCTCCGTGCGCCTCTTCCCGCCCGCCCGGGCGGTGGCCGGTCAACTCCCGCTGTTCGCGCTGATGATCGCGTACACCCTCGGCGGCATCGGCCTGCTCATCGCCTGACCCCGCCCATCTCCTGACCCGACCAGGAACGGAGCGGCATCATGGACCCCGTGTCCCCGTCCTCACTCCGCCGCACCCCCGTCCAGCAGCGCAGCGCCGAGCGCCTCGCGCGGATCCTCGACGCCTGTGCGGAAGTCCTCGACGAGACCGGTTACGAGCAGCTGAGCACCCGCGCCGTCGCCGCCCGCGCGGGCGTCCCCATCGGCTCCGTCTACCGCTTCTTCGGCAACAAGCGCGCCATGGCCGCGGCCCTCGCCCAGCGCAACCTCGACCGCTACGCCGAGCGGATCTCCGCCCGGCTCTCCTCGGCGGGCGACGTCGACGCGCACGGCGCGATCGACAGCGTCCTGGACGAGTACATCGCCATGAAGCGCACCGTCCCCGGCTTCGCCCTCGTCGACTTCGGCGTCCCGGCGCCGCCCGCCGGCGAGGAATCGGCCGAGGACCCCAACCATCGCGTCGCGGACCGCCTCTGCGGGCTGCTCGCCGCCCAGCTCGGCCGGACCACCGACGACATCCTGCGCCGCAAGGTGCTGGTCGGCGTCGAGGCCGCCGACGCGCTGCTCCAGCTCGCCTTCCGTACCGACCCGTCGGGGGACCCCGAGCTCGTCGCCGAGACCCGCGAGCTGCTCTACGCCTATCTCGCGCCCTCTCTGACGTGACCCTCCCCACCGTGCGTACCGGTCGGTATGCTCGCTGGTGCCCGCGCGTCACAGCCGCCGCCCCAGGGAGCCCGTCATGTCCACTGCCCTGCGTATCTGCCCGCTCTGCGAAGCCACCTGCGGACTGACCCTCACCCTCGACGGCTCCCGTGTCACCGGCGCTCGCGGGGACCGCGACGACGTCTTCAGCCAGGGCTTCATCTGCCCCAAGGGCGCCTCCTTCGGAGAGGTCGACGCCGACCCCGACCGGCTCACCGGGCCCCTCGTCCGCGAGGGCGGCACGCTGCGGGAGGCGACCTGGGCCGAGGCGTTCGACACCATCGCCGCCCGGGTCCGGCCCCTGATCGAGGAGCACGGACCGAACGCGGTCGGCGTCGTCCTCGGCAACCCGAACGTCCACACCATGGCCGGCGCCCTCTACCCGCCCCTGCTGCTCGGCGCCCTGCGCACGCGGAACCTCTTCACCGCCTCCACGCTCGACCAGATGCCCAAGCACGTCTCCAGCGGACTGCTCTTCGGCGACCCCTTCGCCATCCCCGTACCGGACCTGGACCGCACCGACCACCTGCTGATGCTCGGCGCCAACCCCCTGGACTCCAACGGGAGTCTCTGCACCGCACCCGACTTCCCCGGCAAGCTCAAGGCGCTGCGCGGGCGCGGCGGCACCCTCACCGTCGTCGACCCGCGCCGGACCCGCACGGCCCGGCTCGCCGACCGCCATGTCGCCATCCGTCCCGGCACCGACGCCCTCTTCCTCGCCGCGCTCGTCCACACCCTCTTCGCCGAGAACCTCGCCGACCCCGGCGCGCTCACCGCGCACATCGAGGGAGTGGAGGAGGGGCGGGAAGCGGTACGGGACTTCACGCCCGAGGCGGTCGCCACCGCCTGCGACCTGGACGCCGCCACCATCCGTACCGTCGCCCGCGAACTGGCCGCCGCGCCCACGGCGGCCGTCTACGGCCGCATGGGCAGCTCCACCGTC
Organism: Streptomyces sp. NPDC047971; assembly: GCF_040653355.1. Classification (NCBI taxonomy): domain Bacteria; kingdom Bacillati; phylum Actinomycetota; class Actinomycetes; order Kitasatosporales; family Streptomycetaceae; genus Streptomyces; species Streptomyces sp. NPDC047971. Next base: position 108,107 of record NZ_JBEZNW010000014.1, read on the forward strand.
GCGTACGGCACCCTCGCGAACTGGCTCGTCGACGTCCTCAACGTCCTCACCGGCAACCTCGACCGTCCCGGGGGCGCGCTCTTCCCGCTCTCCGCGACCTCCCCCGCGCCCCGCCCCGCCGGGCCGGGGAAGGGCTTCGCCCTGGGGCGCTGGCGCAGCCGCGTCTCCGGCCACCCCGAGGCCAAGGGCGAGATCCCGATGGCCGCCCTCGCCGAGGAGATCGAGACGGAGGGGGAGGGGCGCATCCGCGTCGTGATCACGGTCGCCGCCAACCCCGTCCTGTCCGCCCCCGACGGGAGGCGCCTCGACACCGCCCTCGGCTCCGTGGACTTCATGGTCGCCGTCGACCCGTACCTCAACGAGACCACCCGGCACGCCGATGTCGTGCTGCCCCCGCCGCCGCCCTCGCAGAGCGCCCACTTCGACTTCGCCTTCAACAACTTCGCCGTCCGCAACCAGGTCCGCTTCACGCCCGCCGCCGTCCCGCTGGAGGAGGGGCGCATGGACGAGTGCGAGATCCACGCCCGGTTGATCCTCGCCGTCTCGGGAATGCACGGCGCGCCGCCCTCCGCCGTCGACGACCTCGCCATCGACACGACACTCGCCAAGGCCGTCGCGCAGGAGCACTCGCCCGTCCACGGCGCCGACCCCAAGGCCGTCGCGGCGCGGCTGAGCGGCGCGACCGGGCCCGAGCGGCGCCTCGACATGATGCTGCGCCTCGGCCCGTACGACCTGGTCCTCGACGACCTCCGCCAGGCGCCCCACGGCATCGACCTCGGTCCGCTGAAGCCCCGTCTCCCCGGGGTCCTCAAGACCCGCAGCGGGCGCGTCGAGCTGCTGCCCGCGCCGATCGCCGCCGACCTGCCCCGGCTGCGCGCCGCCCTCGCCGTGGAACCGGGCGGCCTCGTCCTCGTCGGCAGGCGGCACCTGCGCTCCAACAACAGCTGGCTGCACAACGCGCCGTCCCTCAACGGCGGCTCGAACCGGTGCACCCTCCAGGTCCACCCGGACGACGCCGACCGGCTCGGTCTCGCGGACGGCAAGCCCGCCAGGATCGCGGCCGAGGGGGGCGCGCTGGAGGTCGAGGTGGAGATCACCGACACCGTACGGAGCGGGGTGGTGAGCCTGCCGCACGGCTGGGGCCACGACCGTCCGGGCACCCGTCTCACGGTCGCCGCCGCCCGTCCCGGCGTGAACGTGAACCAGCTCCTCGACGGCACCCGGCTGGACCCGCTGTCCGGTACCGCCGTGCTCAACGGCTTCCCCGTGGAGCTGGCGCCCCTGCCGTGACCTGGGGTTTTGCTCGTATTGCTCACGCGTCGACATCTTGCTGACGGCGGAAGGGGGCACCTAACGTCATCCGAACGCCGCACCGGTGGGAGCCGCCCCGGTGGGAGTTCAAGGGTGAACGTGAGGTGTCCTCCATGCTGACCGTCCTCGGCTTCGCCATGATCGCGACCTTCCTGGTCCTGATCATGACGAGGAAGATGTCGCCGATCGCGGCGCTCGTGCTGATCCCCGCGTTGTTCTGCGTCGTCGTCGGACAAGGGGCCCAGCTGGGGGACTACGTCCTCGACGGCGTGGGCAAGCTGGCGCCCACCGCGGCGATGCTGATGTTCGCCATCGTCTACTTCGGCGTGATGATCGACGTCGGTCTCTTCGACCCGATCGTGCGGGGCATCCTGCGCTTCTGCAAGGCCGACCCGGTGCGCGTGGTGGTCGGTACGGCGGCGCTGGCCGCGATCGTCTCGCTCGACGGCGACGGCTCCACCACCTTCATGATCACCGTCTCGGCGATGTACCCGCTCTACAAGCGGCTCGGGATGAGCCTGGTCGTCATGACCGGTGTGGCCGCCACCGCCAACGGCGTCATGAACACCCTTCCCTGGGGCGGCCCCACCGCCCGAGCCGCCACCGCCCTGAAACTGGACGCGGCCGACATCTTCGTCCCGATGATCCCGGCGCTCGGCACGGGGCTGCTCTTCGTCTTCCTCCTCGCGTACGTCCTCGGCCGCCGCGAGCGCAAGCGCATCGGCTACCTCACCCTGGACGAGGCCCTGGAGCCGGCGCGGACCGAGACCGTCGTGGTGAAGGCCGGCCCGGGCGCGGACCCCGCGAAGGCGTCCGGGGGTGCGGGTGGCGCCGGGCGGGGCGCGGGCCCCGAGAAGGCGTCCGGGGGTGCGGGTGGCGCCGGGCGGGGCGCGGACCCCGAGAAGGCGTCCGGGGGTGCCGGTGGCGCCCCGGGGCGGCCGGAGGAGGCGCCCGAGGAGGGCTTCCCGGGCCTCGACCCGAACCGTCCGACCCTGCGCCCCCGGCTCTACTGGTTCAACGCCGGACTCACCGTGGCCCTGCTCTCCGCGATGATCCTGGAACTGCTGCCGATCCCCGTCCTCTTCCTCCTCGGCGCCGCCCTCGCGCTCACCGTCAACTACCCGAACATGGCCGACCAGAAGGCCCGGATCGCCGCCCACGCGGACAACGTGCTCAATGTCGCCGGCATGGTCTTCGCGGCCGCCGTGTTCACCGGAGTCCTCACCGGCACGGGCATGGTCAAGCACATGGCCGACTGGCTCGTGGGGGCGATCCCCGAGGGCATGGGCCCGCACATGGCCCTGGTGACGGGTGTGCTCAGCCTGCCGCTGACGTATTTCATGTCGAACGACGGCTTCTACTTCGGTGTGCTGCCGGTCCTGGCGGAGGCGGGCGCGGCCCATGGCGTCTCCCCGCTGGAGATCGCCCGCGCGTCGATCGCCGGCCAGGCCCTGCACATGTCGAGCCCGCTGGTTCCGGCCGTCTACGTCCTGGTCGGGATGGCGAAGGTGGAGTTCGGCGACCACACCCGGTTCACGGTGAAGTGGGCGGCTCTCACCTCGCTGGTGGTCCTCGCGGCGGGCATCCTCTTCGGGGTCGTCTAAGGGGCGGCGCGCGCGGCGGAGGGGGTCGGCTCCTCCGCCGGGGGAGTGAAACGCGGAGGGTGGACGGCGTTGCGACCACCCTCCGCGTTTCCATCATGACAGATAGTCAGATTATCGGTTGATCATCCGATGTCTTCATGACTGGAGGAACCCCCACATGGCCGCTCTGGCTGTCCGTCCCCTGCTGTCCGCCGCGCTCGTCACCCTCGCCCTCGGCGGCAGCGCGCTCGCCGGTGCTCCCGCGGCCGTCGCCGCCCCCGGAGACAACGGCGACGTCAAGGTCCACCACGCCGGACGCCCGGGCGAGGAGCCCCGCACGGCCGCGAACAACCCGGTCAACAATCCCTCGGTCTGCACCTTCTACTTCGCCGCCTTCAACTTCGACGGGCTCCAGACCATCAACTGGGCCATCACCCCACAGCCACCGGTGGACAGCGTGACCACGAGCGGCTCGATCACGATCGACGCCGCGGGGCACGGGATCAGCCCGGACCTGACGCTCGCCGACGGCAGGTACAAGGTCGAGTGGACCTGGGAGGGCCAGCAGGGCGCGGAGAAGAGCAAGGTCTTCAGAGTCGACTGCGACGACAGCACCAGCCCGCCGACGAACGGGACCGGCGGCAACGGCAACGGTGGCAACGGGAACGGCGGCAACGGCGGGAACGGAGCCAACGGCGGCAACGGGACCGGCGGCAACGGGAACGGCGCCACCACCGGCGGCACCGGCGCCGGCCCCACCGGCAGCGGCAGCTGGGGCGGCGGCGCCACCAAGCCCCCGCAGGGCCCGGTCGGCGCGGGTGGTGGCGGCAGTGCCGACGCCACCGGGACGGACAGCTCCGCCTTCGGGGTCGGATCGGCCATCGCCGCCGCCCTCGCGGGTACGGTCGGCCTGATCCTCGTCCGCCGGTCGCGCCGCCGCACCGATGGCGCCGCGTAGGTCCCGCTTCACGCGCAGGCAGCGGCGCCTCCTCCGGCTCACCCGGACGGTGGTGGTGACCCTGTCGCTGGTCGGCGGCGGCATCTGGTGGGCTCAGGACGAGGATCCGTCCGACCCGCCGATCGCCGCCCCGGCCGCGCACGGGGCGGGCGCGCAGTCCCCGGCCGGGTCGGGGCGGCCCCCCGACCAGAAGCCCAAGACCCAGCCCCGGCCCACGGCTTCGGCGCCGCGCAAGGCCGGGCCCCGGCCCGGGGCTCCGGCCGCGCCCAAGGCCCGGCCGAAGCCCACGGCCGATCCGCTGCCCGCGCCCCTGGCCCGCTCGCGCCCCACCGGCCTCGCCGTCCCGGCGATCACCATCGAGGCCCCGATGCTCGGCCTGGGACTCGACTCCTCCGGACGGCTCGCCACGCCGCCGGCCGAAGACCCCCGGATCGTCGGCTGGTACAAGGACGGCCCGACCCCGGGTGAGGCCGGCACGGCGATCGTGGTCGGCCACCGCGACACCCGGACCGGGCCGGCCATCTTCCTCAACCTCGACTCGCTCACCCCCGGGAACACCGTCCGTGTCGCCCGCGCCGACGGCCGGGTCGCCGTCTTCACGGTCGACAAGGTCCGCACCTACACGAAGGAGCAGTTCCCCGACCAGGAGGTGTACGGCGCCACGGGCCGCCCCGAACTGAGGCTGCTCACCTGCGGCGGCTCGTTCGACCCCAAGAAGGGGTACGAGTCGAACATCGTCGTCTACGCCCACCTCACCGACATCGACCGGGAGATGTGACCGGGTGACCGGTCCGCTCCTGGGGCGCCGTGGCTCTCGACAGGCCCGAGCCCCGGCCCCGAACCCTCTGCCCCGAGCCGCCGAGCCGCCGAGCCGCCGAGCCGCCGAGCCCCCGAGCCGCCGAGCCCCCGCCCCGAGCCCCCGCCCCGAGCCCCCGCCCCGAGCCCCTGCCCCGAGTCCCGGACCCGAGCCATCGAGGAAGTCGCGCATGCCCCTCCGCCCACCGACCACCCGTACCCGTGTCGCCTTCGCCGCCGCCGGGCTGCTGATCGCGGCCGGCGCCCCCACCGCGTACGCCACTCTCGGTGAGGAGGCGCCCTCCTCCGGCGCCGTCACGGCCGGCGCCGCGCAGTCGCGGGGAAAGGCGTACGTCGAGACGCGGTTGTTCTTCGGGACGGAGCGCCCCGACGGCGGCCCGGACGTCACCGACCGGCAGTTCATGGCCTTCGTCGACAAGGAGGTCACGCCGGGGTTCCCGGCCGGCCTGACGGTCCAGGAGGGGCGTGGACAGTGGCGGGACGCGAACGGCACCATCGAGCGGGAGCGCTCGTACGAGCTGATCCTCTTCTATCCGGCGGCCGAGGCGGGGCTCCACGACGCGCGGATCGAGCGGGTCAGGGAGGCTTACAGGAAGGCGTTCGGGCAGGAGTCCGTGGCGCGGCTCGACGAGCCGACCCGCGCCGACTTCTGAACCGGTGCGATGGAGGGAACCGTACGAAGTGACCCTGGCGCCGGAAAACTATCAGCGCTAGTTTGGGTCGCGGACGACGAACCGGCAGGCAGGCCGGGAACCGGTGCGGAGGAGAGACAGCCGATGAAGAGCCATGACGCGATGTACATCGGCGGGGAGTGGCGTCCCGCCGCCTCCACCGACACGATTCCGGTCGTCAACCCGGCGGACGAACAGGTCATCGGCCATGTGCCCGCCGGTACCGTCGAGGACGTCGACGCCGCCGTGCACGCCGCCCGCGCGGCGTTCCCCGGCTGGGCCGCCACGCCGCCGGCCGAGCGCGCCAAGCTGATCGGCGCGCTCCGCGACGCCCTCGCGGCCCGCGCCGAGGAGATCGCCGCCACGGTCACCGCCGAGCTCGGCGCCCCGCCGCAGTTCGCCGCCACGGTCCACGCGGGACTGCCGATCGCCGTCGCCGGCACCTACGCCGAGCTCGCCGCCGCCCACCCCTTCGAGGAGAAGGTGGGCAACTCCACCGTCTACTCCGAGCCCGTCGGGGTCGTCGCCGCGATCACCCCCTGGAACTATCCGCTGCACCAGATCGTGGCCAAGGTCGCCCCCGCGCTGGCGGCCGGCTGCACCGTCGTCCTCAAGCCCGCCGAGGACACCCCGCTGACCGCCCAGCTCTTCGCCGAGGCCGTGCACGCCGCGGGCATCCCGGGCGGCGTCTTCAACCTCGTCACCGGCCTCGGACCGGTCGCGGGCCAGGCGCTCGCCGAGCACGCCGGCGTCGACCTCGTCTCCTTCACCGGCTCGACCGCCGTCGGCAGGCGGATCGGGGCCCTCGCGGGCGGCGCGGTGAAGCGGGTCGCGCTGGAGCTCGGCGGCAAGTCCGCCAACGTCATCCTGCCGAGCGCCGACCTCGGCAGGGCCGTCTCCGTCGGCATCGCCAACGTCATGGCCAACTCCGGCCAGACGTGCAGCGCCTGGACCCGGATGCTCGTTCCCGCCGACCGCTACGACGAGGCGGTCGCGCTGGCCGCCGAGGCCGTGAAGAAGTACGTCCCGGGAGAGCGCGTCGGCCCCCTCGTCAACGCCAAGCAGCAGCAGCGGGTGCGCGGCTACATCGAGAAGGGCGTCGAGGAGGGCGCCCGGATCGTTGCGGGCGGCCCCGAGGCCCCGCGAGAGACCGGCTACTACGTCTCCCCGACCGTCTTCGCCGACGTCACCCCGGACATGGCCATCGCCCAGGAGGAGATCTTCGGCCCGGTCGTCTCGATCCTCCGGTACGAGGACGAGGAGGACGCCCTGGCCATCGCCAACGGGACCGTGTACGGCCTCGCCGGCGCCGTCTGGGGCGAGCCGGAGGCGGCCGTCGCCTTCGCCCGCCGCATGGACACGGGCCAGGTCGACATCAACGGCGGCCGCTTCAACCCGCTGGCCCCCTTCGGCGGTTACAAGCAGTCGGGCGTGGGCCGCGAACTCGGCGCCCACGGCCTCTCCGAGTACCTCCAGACCAAGTCCCTCCAGTTCTGAGCCCGTTCCGAGCCCGCTCCGAGCCCTTCCGAGCCGCTCCGAGCCTGGTCCGAGTCACTGAGGAGCAAGACGCGTCATGAGCGTGGTCCGCGCCGCCTTCCTGCCCGCCGTCGGCTCTCCGCTGGAGATAGCCGGAATCCGACTGCCCGAGCCCGGCCCCGGCCAGGTCAGGGTCCGCCTCGCCGCCGCCGGGGTCTGCCACTCCGACCTGTCCCTCTCCAACGGGACGATGCGGGTGCCCGTCCCCGCCGTCCTCGGCCACGAGGGCGCCGGCACGGTCGTCTCCGTCGGCGAGGGCGTCACCCATGTCGCCCCGGGCGACGGCGTCGTCCTCAACTGGGCGCCGTCCTGCGGCTCCTGCCACCCCTGCTCGCTCGGCGAGGTCTGGCTCTGCGCCGACGCCCTGACCGGGGCGGGAAGCGTGTACGCCACGACCGAGGACGGCACCGCCCTCCACCCCGGTCTCAACGTGGCGGCCTTCGCCGAGGAGACCGTGGTCGCGGCGAACTGTGTCCTGCCCGTCCCCGACGGGGTTCCGCTCACGGACGCGGCCCTGCTCGGCTGCGCCGTCCTCACCGGCTGGGGAGCGATCCACCACTCGGCGCGGGTGCGCGAGGGGGAGTCCGTCGTCGTCTTCGGGGTCGGGGGCGTCGGTCTCGCCACCCTTCAGGCCGCCCGGATCGCGGGCGCCTCGACGGTCGTCGCGGTCGACGTGTCGCCCGAGAAGGAGGCCCTCGCCCGGGCCGCCGGGGCGACCGAGTACGTCGTCGCCTCCGAGACCACCGCCAAGGAGGTCCGGAAGCTGACGGGCGGCCACGGCGCCGACGTCGCCGTCGAGTGCGTCGGCCGCGCCACGACGATCCGCGCCGCCTGGGACTCCACCCGGCGCGGCGGCCGCACCACGGTCGTCGGCATCGGCGGCAAGGACCAGCAGGTCACCTTCAACGCCCTGGAACTCTTCCACTGGGGCCGGACCCTGTCCGGCTGCGTGTACGGGAACTCCGACCCGGCCGCGGACCTGCCCGTCCTCGCCGAGCACGTCCGGGCCGGCCGCCTCGACCTGAGCGCCCTGGTCACCGAGCGGATCACCCTGGACGGCATTCCCGGCGCCTTCGACAACATGCTCGCGGGCAAGGGCGGCCGGGCGCTGGTCGTCTTCTAGAGGGTCTTGCCGGCCTCGACGCCGTCGGCCGGAGTCCTGGACGGGGGCTTCGGCCGGGAGCGGGCGACCGCCACGCCCGCCAGGCACAGCGCCCCGCCCGCGAGCGTGAGCAGCCCCGGCAGCTCGCCGAGGAACACCCAGGCCATGACGACGACGAGCGCGGGCACGGCGTACGTCGTCGCGCCCATGCGGCCCGCGGTCGTACGGGCCAGCGCGTAGGCCCAGGTCGTGAAGGCGAGAGCGGTCGGGAACACCCCGAGATACACCATGTTCAGCGTCGCGGAGAGCGGTGCCCGGCTCGCCTCGTCGACGAGCCGCCCGGCGAAGGGGAGGCAGGCCACGGCGCCGACCAGACACCCGAAGGTCGTGATCTGCAGCGCGGTGCCGTGGGCCAGGGCGGGCTTCTGCGCGACGACACCGCCCGCGTACGCCACCGCCGCCAGCAGGCAGAGCGCGACACCGAGCACGGACGCGTGTCCCTCGCCGGACATCGAGAGGCCGACGGCGATCGCTCCGGCGAAGGAGACCGCCATGCCCGCGATCAGCCGGGGAGGCAGCTTCTCGCCGAGGAACCGGGAGCCGAGCAGCGCGATGAGGATGGGCCCGATGTTCACGACCATCGCGGCCGTGCCCGCGTCGACCTCCTGCTCGCCCCAGTTGAGCGCCACCATGTACGCGCCGAACCAGAGGAGTCCGGACACGGCGATCCCCGGCCAGGCGGCGCGCGACGGAAGCCCCTCCCGCCGTATCAGCAGGACCGCTCCGAGGACGAGTGCCCCGGCGAGGAGCCGCCCGAGGGCGAGCGCGCCGGGGGAGTAGGCGGCGCCGGCGCTGCGGATGGAGACGAAGGCGGAGGCCCAGAGGACGACGGTGACACCGGCCGCGGCGAGCGCCAGGCGGGAGGTGGCGGAAGACTCGGTCATGGGGTGACCGTAGGGCCTGGACCCTTCGGCGCTCACCGAATTGTCTCCGGCTCGATGCCGAGGGCCAGCCGCAGGGCCTGCTCGCCCCGGGAGGTCACCTTCACGGCCCGCTCGGAGCCGATCCGTACGCACCAGCCCGCGTCGAGCGCGTGCCGGCAGAGCGCGGCGCCCGCCACCCCCGCGAGGTGAGGCTTCCGCTCGGTCCAGTCGAGACAGGCGCGGGCGACCGGCCGTCGCCCTCCGGACGCGAGGGCGATCCCCAGCTCCCCGAACCACTCCACGCCCGCGTCCGTGAGCGCGAACCCGGTGTCCTGGCGCAGCAGTCCGCGTCCCGTCATCGCCTCGGTGATCGTGATGCCGAGCCGTCCGGCGAGATGGTCGTAGCAGGTCCGTCCCCGCGCCATGGCCCGCCCGGTGCTCGCGGCCCGCAACGAGCCGGAGGGCGGTGTCCGCGCGGGTTCGGACCGGGCGGCGAGGTCCTCGACGAGGTGGGCGATCCCGGCGTCGGCGAGGCGGACGTACCGGTGCCGCCCCTGCCGCTCCTCGGCGAGCACCCCGCCCGCGACGAGCTTGCCCAGGTGCTCACTGGCCGTGGACGGTGCCACGCGCGCGTGGCGCGCCAACTCGCCCGCGGTCCAGGCCCGTCCGTCGAGGAGGGCGAGGAGGAAGGCGGCGCGGGTCTCGTCCGCGAGGAGCGCCGCGAGGGCGGCGAGGTCTTTGGCGGCCATGGCACCAGGGTGCCCCACTCACTGTTCGGCGCCCGCCGAACGGTCGCGCGGTGCCGGGGCGGGTATCGAAGGTCCGCTTGCCTCCGGGACGCCCGGCTCTCGACACCCGCCCTAGGGGCCGTTCGTCGAGCCCTCGCGCGTCCAGGTGGTCCGCACCCCCGTCTCGTACTGCATCGCCAGTCCGTCGAGCAGGGCCCTCAGGCCCGTCTCGAAGGCGCCCTCGTCGACCTTCTGGCGGTGTTCCACCAGGAGGTGCGCCTGGCCCAGGTGGGGGTAGTCCGCCGGGTCGTAGGCCGTCTCGTCGTCGACGAAGCCGCGGGCGAAGGAGCCCAGCGCCGAGCCGGTGACGAAGTAGCGCATCAGCGCGCCGATGTACGTCGCCTGGGCGGGCGGCCAGCCCGCGCGGACCATCGCGCCGAACACGGCGTCGGCCACCTTCAGGCCCGCCGGGCGGCGGCCCGGGCCCTGGGCGAGGACCGGGACGATGTTCGGGTGGTCGGCGAGGGCGGCGCGGTAGGAGGCCGCCCAGTCGCGCAGGGCCGTGCGCCAGTCGCGGGCGTCGTCCTCCGCGAACATCGACAGATCGACCTTCGCGCTCACGGCGTCGGCGACCGCGTCGAGGATCTCGTCCTTCGTGCGGAAGTGGTTGTAGAGCGACGGCCCGCTCACGCCCAGCTCGGCGGCGAGCCGCCGGGTGGAGACGGCGGTGAGGCCCTCCGCGTCCACGAGCGCGCTCGCCGTGGCGACGATCCGGTCTCGGCTGAGGAGGGGCTTGCGCGGTCGGGCCATGGCCCACATAGTAGGCGTGCCCGCTAAAAACTAGCAGTGGTAATTTAACGTGGACGGAAGTCGAGGTGGCGCCGTGAACCTGGAGCTCGGCGAGGAACAGGAAGCCGTACGGCGGCTCGCTCGCGACTTCGTGGCCCGCGAGGTCACCCCGCACGTCGTCGAGTGGGACCGCGCCGAGAGCGTCGACCGGTCGATCGTGAAGAAGCTCGGCGCCGTCGGCTTCCTCGGCCTCACGATCCCGGAGGAGTACGGCGGCTCCGGCGGCGACCACCTCACCTACTGCCTCGTCACGGAGGAGCTCGGGCGAGGGGACTCCTCCGTGCGCGGCATCGTCTCCGTCTCCCTCGGGCTCGTCGCCAAGACCGTCGCCGCCTGGGGCGACGAGGAGCAGAAGGCCGCCTGGCTGCCCCGGCTCGCCTCGGGCGAGGCGCTCGGCTGCTTCGGGCTCACGGAGCCCGGCACCGGCTCCGACGCCGGCAGCCTGGCCACCAGGGCCGTCCGTGACGGGGACGCGTACGTCGTCAACGGCTCGAAGATGTTCATCACCAACGGAACCTGGGCCGACGTCGTCCTGCTCTTCGCCCGCACCGGTGACGCGCCCGGCCACAAGGGCGTCTCCGCCTTCCTCGTGCCCACGGACACCCCCGGCCTCACCCGCCGCCCCATCCACGGCAAGCTCGGCCTGCGCGGCCAGGCGACGGCCGAACTGGTCCTGGAGGACGTCCGCGTCCCCGCCTCGGCGATGCTGGGTCCCGAGGGCAAGGGCTTCTCGGTCGCCATGTCCGCCCTGGCCAAGGGGCGGATGTCGGTCGCCGCCGGCTGTGTCGGCATCGCGCAGGCGGCTCTCGACGCGGCCGTCCGGTACGCGGGGGAGCGGGAGCAGTTCGGCAAGTCCATCGCCTCGTACCAGCTGGTGCAGGAGCTGATCAGCGACATCGCGGTCGACGTCGACGCGGCCCGGCTGCTGACCTGGCGCGTCGCCGATCTGATCGACCGCGGCCAGGAGTTCGCCACCGCCGCGTCGAAGGCGAAGCTGTACGCCTCCGAGGCCGCCGTCCGCGCCGCGAACAACGCCCTCCAGGTCTACGGCGGCTACGGCTACATCGACGAGTACCCGGTCGGCAAGCTGCTGCGGGACGCCCGCGTGATGACGCTGTACGAGGGCACGAGCCAGATCCAGAAGCTCATCATCGGGCGCGCGCTCACGGGCGTCTCGGCGTTCTGAGTACGTCGCGGCGCGCCTCTGAGTATCCGGGCGGATGTGGCGGGGCCCACATCCGCCCGATGCTTCGTCCATGAGCGACTCACCCGTCAAGCAGCAGAACACCGCCGCCTACTACCTGCAGGCCGTCGTCTCCTTCGGACTCGCGCTCGCCGCCGTGGCGATCGGCATCTATCAGCTGGACGCCGACGCGTGGGTGCGCGCCTTCCTCGCGATCGCCGTCCTCTACCTGACGACCTCGTCCTTCACGCTCGCCAAGGTCGTCCGCGACCGCCAGGAGGCGGGCCAGATCGTCAGCCGGGTCGACCAGGCCCGCCTCGAGAAGCTCCTCGCGGAGCACGACCCCTTCCAGAAGCTCTAAGCGCTTGCTCAGCTTCGTTGTATGGTGTTCGTCCTGACAGCTGGAGTGAGGGGCGAGCGATGAGCGTGGCGGAGGAGACGCCCGGCGGCGAGGACGTGCCGTGGGGCGAGGTCACTCCCGAGGCGGCCCGGCGGCTGCTCGTCGCGGCCGTCGAGGCGTTCGCCGAGCGCGGGTACCACGCCACGACGACCCGGGACATCGCGGGCCGGGCCGGCATGAGCCCGGCGGCGCTCTACATCCACTACAAGACCAAGGAAGAGCTGCTCCACCGGATCAGCCGCATCGGTCACGACCGGGCCCTGGAGATCCTCCGGGCGGCGGCCGACGGTGAGGGCACGGCGGGGGAGCGGCTCGCCGACGCCGTACGGTCCTTCGTGCGCTGGCACGCCGAGCGGCACACCACCGCGCGGGTCGTGCAGTACGAGCTGGACGCGCTCGGTCCCGAGCACCGCGCCGAGATCGTCGAGCTGCGCCGCGAGTCGGACGCGGCCGTGCGCCGGATCATCAACGAGGGCGTGGCGGCCGGGGAGTTCGACGTGCCGGACGTCGCCGGCACCACCGTCGCCGTGCTCTCGCTCTGCATCGACGTGTCGCGCTGGTTCAACGTGCGGGGGCGCCGGACGCCGGACGAGGTCGGGGCGCTCTACGCCGACCTCGTCCTGCGGATGGTCGGCGCTCAGAAGTAGTAGCGCGACACCGACTCGGCGACGCAGACCGGCTTGTCGCCGCCCTCGCGCTCCACTGTCACGGTCGCGGTGACCTGTACCCCGCCGCCCGCCTCGACGACGTTCGTCAGCACGGCGGTGGCGCGCAGCCGTGAGCCGACCGGCACGGGGGAGGGGAACCGCACCTTCTCCGTGCCGTAGTTGATGCCCATCTTCATGCCCTCGACGCGCATGATCTGCGGGACCAGCGTCGGCAGCAGCGACAGGGTCAGATAGCCGTGGGCGATCGTCTTCCCGAAGGGCCCGGCCGCCGCGCGCTCCGCGTCCACGTGGATCCACTGGTGGTCGCCGGTCGCGTCGGCGAACAGGTCGATCCGCTTCTGCTCGATCTCCAGCCAGTCGCTGTACCCCAGCTGCTCGCCGACCCCGGCGCGCAGCTCCTCGGCGGAGGTGAAGATCCTCGGCTCGGCCATGTCCCTGCTCCCTGTCTCTCACCCGGCTTGACGTCTGTCGTTCGACGCTCATCTAAGCGACTGCTTAGTCTGGCGGCCTCCGAGGGGCTCTGTCAACGGGTCGGAAGGCCCGAGCAGTAGGGTTCGAGGAGTGCCGCAGATTCCAGAGAAGATCCACGAACTCACCGTCGGCCAGCTGTCCGCGCGCAGCGGCGCCGCCGTCTCCGCCCTGCACTTCTACGAGACCAAGGGCCTGATCAGCAGCCGCCGCACCAGCGGCAACCAGCGCCGCTACAGCCGCGACATCCTGCGCCGCGTCGCCTTCATCCGGGCCGCGCAGCGCGTCGGCATCCCGCTGGCGACCATCCGTGACGCGCTCGCCGAACTTCCCGAGGAGCGCACCCCCACCAACGAGGACTGGGCACGCCTCTCGGCCGCCTGGCGCACGGAACTGGACGAGCGGATCAAGCAGCTCGGACGGCTGCGCGACCACCTGACGGACTGCATCGGATGCGGATGCCTGTCGCTGCAGAACTGCGTGCTGTCCAACCCCGACGACGTCATCGGCGAACAGATGACGGGCTCGCGGCTGCTCCCGGAGCGCCGGGAGGCGCAGGCCGGACCGGGGGCGGTCTGACAGCCGCCCGACCCCTCGCGGGCTGTCCCGGCCCCACGGCGGCCGACGGCCTCGACCGCCCTCGCGGCCCCACGGGACGTAGGGCCCGTCGGCCGTACCGCGTGCGAGGAGGGGCCCGCCACCCCCGTGGACGGGCCCCTCGGTTCAGGCAGGGCGGATCACTCGAACTCGGTGCCGCCCTTGCGGGTCAGATAGGCCGGGCTGACCGCCTTGGCGATGGCGCGGCCGCCCACCACCGGGCTGTACCGCTCCGTCACCGGGCGGATCACGACACCCTCCCGCAGATGGAGCTCCCGCCCGGAGACGGTCTCCCGGCCGCTCGCCACCTCCAGCACCCGGTCCAGGTCGTACGGACCGGTGTACAGCCTGGGTACGAGGGGCAGTTCGCCGGGCTCCAGGACCTCGGCCGGGTCCAGCCAGCGCACCTGGCCGTCGATCTCGGCCGACACGTCGAAGACGGCGTAACCGACCCCCTCGCTGCGGGCGTTCGCGCCGTAGCCGAGGTCCTGCACACCGGCCCCGTACACCTCGGCGAAGAGCCCGACCCGGCTCGCGCCGAGACGCGCGGCGAGCCGCGCCGCGACCGCTCGCACACCATGGCCGTGGACCGCGCGCCAGTACAGGTTGCGCGGGTCCTCCTGGAGGGCGAGACCCTTGGCGCCGAAGCCCTTCGAGGAGACCCGCAGCCGGTCGTCCTCGACGACGTACGTCGCCAGGCACGCCGTACCGTGCAGCTTCTCCGTCAGGACCACCAGCTCGCCGGGCTCGAAGACGTCCGGGTACCGCTGGAGGTTCTCGATGTCGACCCACGGCAGCAGGTCCGGCGCGGACTCGACGTCACCGCTCATCGTCGGCGGTATCGGCGGCACCCACTTGGTGATGCCGAGGAGTGCGGCGAAGTCGGTCCCCTCGACGGCAGCGGAGACCAGGTCGACATCCGCGAGCGCCTCGGGCCGGCAGACGATCCCCTGCGACAACTCGCCCCGCAGCCGCACCGCCTTGACCCGGTCCGACGACTTTCCGGCCAGCCGCCCGGTCAGCCCCAGCTCGTCGACGAGCGCGATCGGCAGCACGGCCTGCTCGGGGATGTAGACCGCGACGTCACCGGTGCGGTACGCGCCCTTGGCGACGACGGCTCGATACAGGCCCACCTGGGCCAGTTCCAGCGCGTCGGCGTTGGGGTGGTCGTGGACGGTCAGGGTCTCGGCGGTGACGCGCAAGGTCGACATGTCGGTGCTCCGGCGGCTCGGGGACGGTCACGTGGCGTTCTCGTCGCCGGACACTCTGCCCGTGCGAAAACCCCCTGGGCCAGCGGATTTCACGCTGGTAGCCTCCCGCGCCCGGCGGACGGCGCTACCGCGAGAGCGCGGCGGAGACCAGCTCGGCGTTGTCCCGCGCGAGGCTCCCGTCCGGCAGGAACAGCGTGTCCTCCAGACCGATACGCGCCGCCAGGCCGAGACGACGGGCCAGGCGCAGGACCGGCCACGCGCCGGCGTCCGTGCCGTGGAGGAGGACCGGGAGGCCGTGGGCCCCACCCACCTCGGCGAGCAGGGCACGAGCGGCCGCCACCGGATCGGGGCCGCCGACCCCCGCGACGACGCGCAGCACGCGGCGCGCCAGAGGCGATGCCAGAAACCGCTCGGGAGCCTCCGTGGCCGGCCGGATGCCCGCCTCCACACCCACACCCCGCTCCAGCAGCGCGGCCGCCAGTTCCTCGGCGCCCGGTTCGTGCCAGAGCACCACCGCGTGGTCGGGGATGACCGTCCACGCGCGGACGCGCTCCACTCGCCGCACCGGATCGGGCTCCTCCGCCACGCCGGTCGTCACCCCGACGGGAACGTCCACGGCCGCGCGGATCGCCGCCAGGGTCTGGGCCAGCACCCGGGGCGAGAGCGTCTGCCCGCCGCACGGAGTCCTGGGGTGCACGTGCACCTCCGACGCCCCGGCCGCGACCGCCCGTGCCGCCGCTTCCGCCATCGCGGCCGGCGACATCGGCACGGCCGCCGAATCCCCCGGACCGCGGCCCCCGTTCAGACAGACCTGCATCACGCCGCGGACACCAGCCGGGGAACCGCCTCGCCCCGCGCCCGTGCCAGCGCCCTCGCCGTCAGCACCGCACGCGGCACCACGACCCCGCAGTCACCGCACACCGGACCGAACCACGGCTCGTCGTCCAGATCCGGCCGCCACTCGATCCGGGGCCCCGCGCACACCGGGCAACGCTCCCCGGGCGCGGACTGCAGCGCGGTGATCAGCCGCCGCAGCACCACGGCCAGCGGCTCCGAGGGATGCACCGCCGGGTCGTCGCACCGGGCCACCCCGTTGCCGCCCCAGGTCCGCCGGTGCCAGTCGTCCAGGGCGCCGGGCCGCCGCAGCCCGCCGTGCTTCTCGCGCCGCCGCCGCGCCGCGAACTCCTCCTCGTACGCGAGCCAGACCGCCCGCGCCTCCTCCAGCTCCTCCAGAGCGGCCACCAGCCGCCCAGGATCCAGCTCCCGATCCTCGGGCCCGAACCTGTGCCTGCGGCACAGGTGGTCCCAGGTCGCGCGGTGCCCGTACGGGGCGAACCGCTCCAGGCACTTGCGCAGCGAGTACCTCCGCAGCGCCGTGTCACTCCCGGGATCGCGCACCTGTCTCGCAAGACTCCGGAAACCCGCCATCGCTTCGCACCTCCGTCGGTGGTACTTCGGCGTCAAGGACGTTATGGAATGGACGAACGAGTACCCCTTCGTGTTCCATCGAAAATTCGATGGGGGCCATCAGAGGCGCGCGGGGGAGCTGTGAGACGGAACGTCGTACTGGGGCTCGCGGAGAATCCGGCGCTGCCGGAGCGGCTGTTCGCGCGACTGCTGGAGATCGGCGGCGAGGACGTCGGCCTCCTCCTGGCAGGCCGCGACGGCCTCACCGCGTCACAGGCGCGCTCCCTGCGGGCCCACGACGACGCCGACGTCTGGAGCCTCGTCGTCCACGGCAGGATCACCTGGGCCGACGTACCACGTGACGATCCTCACCTCCTGGTGGCCGCGGCCGCGGCCGGACTCGTCCCGGAGCCGGCCCTGCGCGACCTCGCCGCGCACCCCGACCGCGAGGTCCGCGGGGCCGTGGCCTCCTCCGTCACGGACCTGCCGCGGGACGTCCTCGCGGCCCTCGTCCGCGACACCGACCCGTACGTGGCCGAGAACGCCGCGTCATCCGACGAGCTGCCCTCCGGCCTCGCCGAGGAACTCGCCCGCCATCCCCATGTGGTCGTACGGGCGGAATTCGCGAGGAACACGCACGCGCCGCCCGCCCTGCTCGCCGCCCTCCTCGCCCACGGCGGCCGGCCGGCGCCCACGAGCTGCGCCGCCTGCCACGACCGGGCCGCGCGCTGCGCCCACCACCGGCCCGGCGTGCGCCGGATACGCCTGGCCGCCGCCGCCAACCCCGCCGTGCCACCGCCCGGCCTGGAGGAGTTCCTGGAGGCCGACGAAGCCCACGTCGTGGACGCGATCGCGGAACGGACCGACCTGCCGGCCTCCTTCCACCCCCGCCTGGCCGCCCATCCGGTCGCCTTCGTGCGCGCGACGTCGGCGCGCAACCCCACCATCGGCGAAACCCTGCTCCGGCAGCTCGCCGACGACCCCGAACCCGCCGTGCGCATGGCCGTGGTGGAGAACCCCGCCGTCCCCCTCCCCTGGCTCACGGCCCTCGCGGCCGAGCGGCGCCTCCCGCACGAGCCGCTGCCGCGCATCCTGGCCGCCACGGAGTCGGAGCTGTCCGAGCTAGCCGCGAGCCGCGTGGCCCAGGTACGCGCCCTCGTCGCCGCCCGGCCCGACCTCCCCGCCGCACTGGTGGACCGCCTCGCGGCCGATCCCGACATCGGGGTGGCCCGGCGCATCGCACCGCACCCGGAGCTCGGCGACCACCGGCTCGCCGAGCTGGTCGAGCGGCACGGACCACCGGTGTACGGCGCCGTCGCCCGCAACCCCGGCTGTCCCGGAGCGCTGCTCCGCCGCATGGCGCGGGACGCGGGCTCCGTACGCAAGGCGCTGCGCACCATCGCCGTGCACCCCGCCCTGCCGCCGGACGTCGTCGAGAGCCTGCTGACGGATCCCGACAGGAGGGTGGCCGGCGCGGCCGCCGGCCACCCGTCCCTGCCGGTGGAGGTGATGGAGCGGATCATCGACCGGGGAGGTGAGGACGGTGCGCCGGCCTGACTACCGCCCCCCGATCCGGCCCGCCGACGCCACCAGCCGGGCCAGTTCCGGGTGGCAGATGTCACTGTGCTCGCCGACCACCTCGGCCGCGTCGACGCTCACGCACCCCGCCGCGGGGACGCCGTCGCGCAGGGCCTTGGCGAGGGGGAGCGAGGGGGTCCCCGGGACCGCCTGGACACCGTCGTGGCCGATCGCCCACCAGCGCTTGTCGCTGCCGAGCAGCGAGTCGGCGTCGCGGGCCAGGCGGGAGGCCAGGGGGTAGATCACGCGCAGCGCGGTGTCGTGGCGGGAGTAGCAGGCGACCACCGGGCCGTCGACCCGGCGCTGGAGATCGCGCAGCGCACCGCCCCTGCCCGGGTCGTGCGGGAGGCGGGCCGCGAACGCGTAGTGGGAGAAGGCTCCCTGAAGGAGCGTCACCGAGGCCACGTTGCGGACTTCGGCGGGCAGGCCGCGCAGGGCGAACGAGACGAGCCTGGCACCCATGCTGTGGCCGACGAGATGGATCCGCAGTGCGGGGGAGGAGCGGGCGAGTTCACCGAGCAGCGGGCCGAGCCCCCGCTCGCCGACCGTGCCGGAGCGGCGCTTCATCGTGTAGTACGTGGCCTGCCGCAGGGCCTCCCGCGCACCCTTCCAGTACCGCGTCAGCCTGCCCCCGAACGCCTCGCGCGGGGTGGGGAGACGCCCCGGCCCCGCCGCCTCCTCCAACGCGTCGGCGAACATCGCGAAGACCGCCACCGGGTCCGCGAGCAGGAAGTCCGGCACCTCCGGGGCGTCCCGGGCGAAGCCCGCCGAGCCGTCCGTGTCGGTCAACTGCCTCAGAAGTTCGCTGAAGTCGGCCAGGGCCGTCTCGTCGTCCGGCTGCTCCCGCAGCAGCGCGGCCAGCCGTTCCACCACCGTCTCCTTGCCCGGGTGCACGGCCGCCACGCTCTCGAAGTCGGGGATCGGCTCGTCCGAGAACATCATCGACGGCCACACCACCCCCACGTACCCCACCCGCACATCCGGCCTCAGGGTCCCCGGGAAGGGCGCGAAGAACGCCCCGTACAGGCGGGTGGCCACCGACCTGGTGTTGTTCCACCCGTGGGCGAACATCACCAGATCCGTGACCCCCTGCGCGCCCAGCGCCGCGAGCGCCTCGTGCTGCCGGGCCGCACCGTCGCCGTCCTTGTCGAAGGTGATCTCGCGGTACGGCTCCACACTCGTTCCGGCCATGCTCTGCCCGTCCCTCCGCGTCGAGGAAGTGCTGGGGAAGTTCCTGGGGAAGCCGCCGAGGCGGCTCTCCCCGCGACAGCATCCTGCGCGCACGGAGGGACGGCCAGGCTTTCAGCGCAGGCGCGCCGCGGAGACCTCCGGGAAGTGGACGAGCAGGTCGTACGCCGTCGTCAGCCGGACCGGTGCCTGGTTGCCCTCCCACGGGAACGCCGTGCCGATCAGCCACGCCGGACGGTGCACGCCCAGCCAGTCCCGCGCGGCGGGCGTGGTCGCGCGCAGGTCCAGGTAGAAGGGGCGCGGCGAGACCCGGTCCAGGGTCTCGGCGGCGCTGTCCGTCCCCGGCCGGCCGACGGTGAACACCCGGACCGGCTCGCCCGGTGCCCCGGTGTCATGGGCGTTGAACGAGCCCCGCCCGAAGGACGCCCCCATGCTCACGTAGTCCCGGCCGAGCGCGTCCCGCAGGAACGCCCCCTGGAGGCGGGGGTACTGGTCCGGCTTCGTCGTCTCGTAGCCGACGTGGTTGTTGTGCGCGGACAGCACGATCCGGTCGCCGGTCGTCCGCTGCCACCACACCGTGTTCTCGGCCATGATCCGGTCGCGGTAGAGCATCGCGTCGGCGACGCCCGAGGCGCTCTCCGCGTCGTGCGCCATCTCGGTGCCGACCTGGGCGATCGCCCGGGCGTGCTGGACCGTCCAGGTGTGCGCCTCACGGTCGCGGCCGGGCTTCTGCCGCTCCAGGAGCGCGAGGGCGCGGTTCACGTCCGCCGCCATGCTCCGGCGCTGCTCCAGCGGCCGGGCGAGGTACCCGTTCATCCAGGCGTCGACGTCACCGACCGGTCGCGAGGCCCGGTACAGCTCCTCGAAGCGCGGCAGCAGCCGCGGGTGGGTGCGGGCGACGTACGAGGTGACCTTGTCGAACAGGTTCGGACCCGCGTAGCCCAGGTCGTTGCCCATGAACCGCACCTGGTGGTCCGGATGGCGCAGGTTGTGCTGCCGCATCCAGGTGATCAGGTCGAGGTACTCCTCGGTGTTCCAGAACCGGTAGGCGTTCTGGAACTCGTCGTCCAGGATCCGCCGTGGGTCGCCCGTGCCGAACCGTACGTAGTCGTCGATCAGCAGACCGGTCGACCAGTTGGCCTCCAGGGCGAAGGTCCTGAAGCCCTGCTTCTCCACCAGGTGCTCGAAGACACGGTGCTTGGTCTCGAAGAACTCGGAGGAGCTGTGGGTCGCCTCCCCGATGCCGAGCACCCTGGCCGAACCGATCATCCGGTCCAGCGGTCGCAGGTCGTCCAGGGGCATCGCGGTTCGGGCGAGTTCACGGGCGGGGTCCGGGGCCGCCCCGCTGTCCGCGCTCGCGGCGGGGGCGAGGGCGGCGAGGCAGAGCGCCACGACCGCCCCCACCAGCGGTAACCGATGTCGCGTCAAGGTCTTCATGGACCAAGCCTGTCGACGACGGCACCCCGGCGGCCAACCTGCCCGCACCCGTGATCATGCGGGGGTCTGCCCCACCCGCGGGCCGGGGCCGGGCCTCACCCGCCACCCGTCACCGGTAGAGCAGGTACTCCTTCCGTACGGCCCGGAACGCGGCCAGGTCCGCGGCCCACGCGCCCACCACCTCGTCGGTGCCGGCCCCCGCGTCGATCAGGGTCCGCACGCGTGTCGAGCCCGTCAGCTTGTCGATCCAGTTGTCCGGCCGCCAGGCGAAGCCGCTCCACGAACGCTTCGCGCTGACCAGCAGCCCGATCCCGGTCCGTACGGGGTCGAAGGCGTCCCTGTCGTGCACCTGCACCTGGACCCCGCCGACCGTCTTCCCCTGGAACTTGGAGAAGGTCGGCGCGAAGTACGCCTCGCGGAAGCGCACTCCGGGCAGCTCCAGGGCGTTCGCGGCCTCCGCCCACCGCCGGTCGACGCCCTCCGCGCCGAGCAGTTCGAAGGGGCGGGTCGTGCCGCGCCCCTCGGAGAGGTTGGTGCCCTCGAAGAGGCAGGTGCCGGAGTAGACGAGCGCGGTGTCGGGCGTGGGCATGTTGGGGCTCGGCGGCACCCACGGAAGCCCGGTCGTGTCGAAGAAGTCGCGCCGCTTCCAGCCCGACATCTGGACGGTCCGCAGCTCCACCGGCTTCGCCAGGAACTCCCCGTTGAAGAGCCGGGCCAGCTCCGACACCGTCATCCCGTGCGCCTGCGCGATCGGTTCGCGGCCCACGAAGGTGGCGAAGGCGCGGTCGAGGACGGGGCCCAGCGCCGCCCGCCCGCTGACCGGATTCGGCCGGTCGAGGACGACGAACCGTTTCCCCGCCAGGGCGGCCGCCACCATGCAGTCGTAGAGCGTCCAGATGTACGTGTAGAAGCGGGCGCCGGCGTCCTGGATGTCGAAGACGACGGTGTCGACGCCCGACGCGGTGAAGACGTCCGCCAGCGGCTGCCCGCTCTTGAGGTAGGTGTCGTAGACGGGAAGCCCGGTCGCCGGGTCGTCGTAGCGGCCCTCGGAGCCGCCGGCCTGCGCCGTGCCCCGGAAGCCGTGCTCCGGGCCGAAGACGGCCACCAGGTCGACACGTTCGTCCGCGTGCATGACGTCCACGATGTGGCGCACGTCCGAGGTGATCCCGGTCGGATTGGTGACGACGCCGACCTTCTGCCCGGCGAGCGGGGCGTATCCGTCCGCGACCAGCCGGTCGAAGCCGGTGCGGACCCGGTGGTCGCCGCCGTGCGCCGCGGCCGCGGGGGCGGCCACGGCTCCCAGCCCGACCGCACCCCCGGCGGCGAGCAGACCGCGTCTCGACAGGCCCGACGCGTTCGCGGGGTTGGACCGGCGGGACGGGTTCGACGGGCTCGACGGCATCATGCGGAAACCTCCTTGATCGCCTTCCCTGACATGGGCCCGCACGCTAGCGCTCCTGACGGCCCCAGGGAACGAGGCGTGCGTCAGGGGTCTTCCCCAGCCACATACCGACTGGTTAGTCTGCCGGCACTGTCGCAACGGAGAGGCGGGTCTCGATGAGTACGGTGCAGGGCGCTGGGGTGGTCGTCACGGGCGCGGGGGGCGGGATCGGAGCCGCGCTGGCCCGCCGGTTCGCCGCCGAGGGCGCCCGGGTCGTCGTCAACGACCTCGACCCCGGCCGCACGAAGGCCGTCGCCGAGGAGATCGGCGCCGTCGCCGTCCCCGGCGACGCCTCGGAGATCGTCGACGAGGCGCGGGAGGCCCTCGGCGGCACGATCGACGTCTGGTGCGCCAACGCCGGACTCGCCTCGCCCGGTGACGCCTTCGCCGACGAGGCCGTCTGGGCCGCAGCCTGGGACGTCAACGTCATGGCGCATGTCCGCGCCGCCCGCGCGCTGCTGCCCGACTGGCTGGAGCGCGGCAGCGGCCGCTTCGTCTCCACGGTCTCCGCCGCCGGCCTGCTGACCATGGTCGGCGCCGCCCCGTACAGCGTCTCCAAGCACGGCGCGTACGCCTTCGCCGAATGGCTCTCCCTGACCTACCGTCACCGCGGGGTCAAGGTCCACGCGATCTGCCCGCAGGGCGTGCGCACGGACATGCTCACCGCCGCCGGATCGGCCGGGGAACTGGTCCTCGCCCCCACCGCCATCGAGCCCGAGGACGTCGCCGACTCCCTCTTCGACGCCATCGAGGCCGACCGCTTCCTGGTCCTCCCGCACCCCGAGGTCGCCGAGTTCTACCGGGCCAGGGCGACCGACCCCGAGCGATGGCTCGGCAACATGAACCACATCCAGCGGAAGTGGGAAGGAGCCGGCGCATGACCCCGACCGGGTCGCTCTACGCGGCCAAGCCCTGGCTCGGCCGGCTCACCGAGGCCCAGCGGGGGCCCGTCACCCCTCCGCCCACCGTCCTCCACGCCTTCCGGGCCTCCGCCGCCCGGGTGCCCGAGCGCCCGGCCCTCGCCTACTTCGACGGCCGCCTCACCTACCGCGAGACCGACGACCTCTCGGACTCGGTCGCCGGACACCTCGCCGCCCAGGGCCTGGAGCGCGGCGACCGGGTCGCGATCATGCTCCAGAACAGCCCGCACTTCGTCCTCGCCCTCCTCGGCGCCTGGAAGGCCGGCGCGACCGTCGTCCCGCTCAACCCGATGTACAAGTCGGCCGAGGTCGGGCACGCCCTGCGGGACTCCGGCGCCACCGCCCTGATCTGCTCCGACCGGGCCTGGGACGCGTATCTGCGGGAGACCGCCGCCGACTCCTCCGTACGGATCGCGCTCACCGCCTGCGAACGCGGGCTCCAGACCCGCGACGACCCCCGCGTCCTCGCCTTCGAGCCCGTGCCCACCGAGGCCGACGACCTGCTGACGGTCGCCCGCGCCGGACACCCCGCCCCCGCCGGCCGTGAGCTCTCCGCCGACGACGTGGCCCTGATCAGCTACACCTCCGGCACCAGCGGCACCCCCAAGGGCGCGCTCAACCTGCACCGCGGCATCAGCTACAACGCCGAGCGCCAGCGCACCGGGCACCCGGTCCCGGAGGGCGCCGGCTACTTCGCCCTCGCCCCGCTCTTCCACATCACCGGCCTGGTCTGCGAACTCGCCGCCTGCTTCGGCAACGCCGGCACCCTCGTCCTCGCCTACCGCTTCGACGCCGGGGTCGTCCTCGACGCCTTCCTGGAGCACCGCCCCGCGTACACGGTCGGTCCCTCCACGGCCTTCATGGCGCTCGGCGCCCATCCCGGGGCGACCCGCGACCACTTCTCCTCCTTCCTGATCATCTCCTCGGGCGGGGCGCCGGTGCCGCCCGCGCTGGTGGAGAAGTTCCGCGCCGGATTCGGCCCGTACATCCGCAACGGCTACGGCCTCACCGAGTGCACCGCCCCCTGCGCCGCCGTACCGCCCGAGCTGGAGGCCCCGGTGGACCCCGCCTCCGGCACCCTGTCGGTCGGCCTCCCCGGACCCGACACCGTCGTCCGCATCCTCGACGAGACCGGCGCCGAGGTGCCGTTCGGAGAGCCCGGCGAGATAGCGGTACGCGGCCCCCAGGTCGTCCCCGGCTACTGGCGGCTCCCGGAGGCCACCGAGCAGACCTTCCCCGACGGGGAGCTGCGCACCGGCGACATCGGCTTCATGGACGCCGACGGCTGGCTCTACGTCGTCGACCGCAAGAAGGACATGATCAACGCCTCGGGGTTCAAGGTCTGGCCGAGGGAGGTCGAGGACGTCCTCTACACCCACCCGGCCGTCCGGGAGGCCGCCGTCGTCGGCATCCCCGACGCCTACCGGGGCGAGACGGTGAAGGCGTACGTGAGCCTGCGTCCCGGCGCCACCGCCGAGCCCGCCGAACTCGCCGCCCACTGCGAGCTGCGGCTGGCCGCGTACAAGTATCCGCGCGAGGTCGAGATCCTGGCGGAGCTGCCGAAAACGACAAGTGGGAAGATCCTGAGGCGGGAACTCCGTTCCCGCACCACATGACGAGCACAAGGGAAAGGCGGCGGCGCATGGCCAGGACGACGGACGGGAGCGGTACCCCCGTCCCCCAGAGGCTGCTGGCCGCCGCCACCCGGCTCTTCGCGGAGCGTGGCTACGACCGCACCTCCGTCCAGGAGATCGTGGAGGCGGCGGGCGTCACCAAGGGCGCGCTCTACCACTACTTCGGCTCCAAGGAGGACCTGCTCCAGGAGGTCTACTCGCGGGTGCTGCGGCTCCAGCAGGAGCGGCTCGACGCCTTCGCGGACGCGGACGCGCCGGTCGAGCAGCGGTTGCGGGACGCCGCCGCCGACGTCGTGGTCACCACGATCGAGAACCTCGACGACGCCTCGATCTTCTTCCGCTCGATGCACCACCTCAGCCCGGAGAAGAACAAGCAGGTGCGGGCCGAGCGGCGGCGCTACCACGAGCGGTTCCGGGCCCTGATCGAGGAGGGCCAGCAGGCAGGGGTGTTCTCCGCGGCGACCCCCGCGGACCTGGTCGTGGACTACCACTTCGGCTCGGTCCACCACCTGTCCACCTGGTACCGCCCGGACGGCCCGCTCACCCCGCAGCAGGTCGCCGACCAGCTCGCCGACCTGCTGCTGCGGGCGCTGCGGCCGTAGGTCCCGCGCGGCCGAGGGCGCCCGGGGCGATTCCGCCCCGGGCGCCCTCGTCGGCTCACAGGTACCGCTTCAGCTCCCGCCGGGCCAGCGACCGCTGGTGCACCTCGTCCGGGCCGTCCGCCAGCTTCAGCGTCCGCGCCGCGGCCCAGAGCTGCGCCAGCGGGAAGTCCTGGGACACCCCGCCCGCACCGTGCACCTGCACGGCCTTGTCGATGATGTCGACGACCGCCCGCGGGGTCGCGATCTTGATGGCCTGGATCTCCGTGTGCGCGCCCCGGTTGCCGACCGTGTCCATCAGCCAGGCGGTCTTGAGGACGAGCAGGCGCAGCTGCTCGACCGTCACCCGGGCGTCGGCGATCCAGTTCTGCACCACCCCCTGCTGTGCGATCGCCTTGCCGAAGGCGGTGCGGGACACGGCCCGCCTGCACATCAGCTCGATCGCCCGCTCGGCCATGCCGATCAGCCGCATGCAGTGGTGGATCCGGCCCGGTCCGAGCCGGGCCTGGGCGATGGCGAAGCCGCCGCCCTCCTCGCCGATCAGGTTCGACACCGGGACCCGGGCGTCGTGGAACAGCACCTCGGCGTGTCCGCCGTGGGAGTGGTCCTCGTAGCCGTACACCTGCATGGCCCGCCGCACCTCGACACCGGGGGTGTCGCGCGGGACGAGGACCATCGACTGCTGGCGGCGCACGTCGGCGCCCTCCGGGTCGGTCTTGCCCATGACGATGAAGATCTTGCAGTCGGGGTTCATCGCCCCGGAGATGTACCACTTGCGGCCGTTGAGGACGTAATCGTCGCCATCCCGCGTGATCCGGGTCTCGATGTTCGTCGCGTCGGAGGAGGCGACCTCGGGCTCCGTCATCGCGAACGCCGAGCGGATCTCGCCGGCCAGCAGCGGTTCCAGCCACTGCTTCTTCTGCGCCTCGTCGCCGAACTGGGCGAGCACCTCCATGTTCCCGGTGTCGGGCGCGGCGCAGTTGAGGGCCGTGGGGGCCAGTTCGGGGCTGCGGCCGGTGATCTCCGCCAGCGGCGCGTACTGGAGGTTGGTCAGTCCCGCGCCGTGCTCGGCGTCGGGCAGGAAGAGGTTCCAGAGACCCTGGCGGCGGGCTTCGGCCTTCAGGTCCTCGACGATCTGCGGGGTGTCCCACGGCGAGGCGAGCTGCGCCCGCTGCTCGTGCGCGGTCTGCTCGGCGGGGTAGACGTGCTCGTCCATGAAGGCGAGCAGCTTCGCCCGTAGTTCCTCGGTCCGGGCGTCGAATGCGAAGTCCATGCGGATCAGCCTTCCTGAAGGGTGGTGAGGCCGTGCTCGATGAAGACGGGGACGAGTTCGCCGATGCGGTCGAAGCCGGCGCCGACGGTCTGGCCGAGGGTGTACCGGTAGTGGATGCCCTCCAGGATCACGGCGAGCTTGAACCAGGCGAAGGCGGTGTACCAGGCGATGGCGGAGGTGTCGCGGCCCGAGCGGGCGGCGTAGCGCTCGATCAGCTCGGCGGGCGTGGGGTGGCCGGCGGCGGTGGCGGTCGTGCTGACGGGGGAGTGCGGGACGTCGAGCGGCGCGCTGTACATCGCGAGCAGTCCGAGGTCGGTCAGCGGGTCGCCGAGCGTGGACATCTCCCAGTCGAGGACGGCCTTGATGCGGTCGTCGTCGCCGATCAGGACGTTGTCCAGGCGGTAGTCGCCGTGGACGACGGTCGGGGCGGGGGAGGCGGGGAGCGCGCGCCCGAGGGCGGCGTGCAGCTCGTCGATGCCCGCCAGCTCGCGGTTGCGGGAGGCGTCGAGCTGCTTGCCCCAGCGGCGCAGCTGCCGGTCGAGGAAGCCGTCGGGCCGCCCGAAGTCGCCCAGGCCCACCTCCGCGGGGTCGACGGCATGCAGGTCGACGAGCGTGTCGACCAGGCCGAGGACGGCCTCGCGGGTGCGCGCGGGGCCGAGCGGGGCGAGCTGCTCGGCCGAGCGGTACGGGGTGCCGGTGACGTACTCCATGACGTAGAAGGGCGCCCCGAGCACGCTGTCGTCCTCGCAGAGCAGCACGGGCTCGGGGACGGGCACGGCCGTGCCGTGCAGGGCGCTGATCACACGGTGCTCGCGCTTCATGTCGTGCGCGGTGGCCAGCACATGCCCGAGCGGGGGCCTGCGGACCACCCACTGACGGGTGCCGTCGGTGACGACGTACGTGAGGTTGGACCGGCCCCCCTCGATCAGCCGGGCGTCGAGCGGGCCGCCGACGAGTCCGGGCCGCTCGCGGTCGAGGAATCCGCGCAACTGCTCGGGATCGAGACCTGGCGGCTGGACTGCGCTCATCGTGTGTACCTCCGGGGACGCGGGCTGGTCGGCGTTCATGATGACCGACCAGTCGGTATGTCGTCCAGGGTCCGGAGCGGAAAGCGGTGTCGGCGCTCTGGTCTTCGGTCGGAACCATGAATAGGGTTCACATATGAATCCAGAGTTGTTCGTCGAGGAAGTCCGGCTGACCCCGATCCTGATCTCCGACCCACCTCTGCTCAACACTCAGGGCGTACACCAGCCCTCCACCCCCCGACTCGTGGTCGAGGTCGTCACGCATGGCGGTGTCGTCGGCCTCGGGGAGACCTACGGCGACACGCGGTACCTGGACCTCGCGCGTCCGCTGGCGGCGGCGCTGCCCGGCCGATCGGTCACGGACGTGAATGGCCTGTTCTCGCTGTCCGCTCGGGTGTGCGGCGACTCGCCGGCCGTCGACGACCGCGTCGACGCGGGCGGCCTGCGCGGGGTCCAGACCGCCGACAAGCTCCGGCTCTCCGTCGTCTCCGCCTTCGAGGTCGCCTGCCTCGACGCCCTGGGCAAGGCTCTCGGCCTGCCCGTCCACGCCCTCCTCGGCGGCAAGGTCCGTGACGCCGTCGAGTACAGCGCGTACCTCTTCTACAAGTTCGAGGGGGCGGACGACTGGGGGCCGGCCCTCGATCCGGCGGGGATCGTCGAACAGGCCCGCCGCTTCGACCGGATGTACGGCTTCCGCTCGTTCAAGCTCAAGGGTGGCGTCTTCCCCGTCGAGCAGGAGATCGCCGCGATCCGCGCCCTGGCCGAGGAGTTCCCCGGCCGGCCGCTCCGCCTCGACCCGAACGGCTCCTGGTCGGTGGAGACCGCGCTCGCGGTGGCGCGGGAGCTGAAGGGGGTCCTGGAGTACCTGGAGGACCCGGTGACCGGCACCGACGCCATGGCCGAGGTCGCCGCCCGCACGGACGTCCCGCTCGCGACGAACATGTGCGTGACGACCTTCGAGGAGGTCCCGGAAGCCTTCGCCCGTGACGCGGTACGCATCGTGCTCTGCGACCACCACTACTGGGGCGGCCTGCACCGCACCCGCGAACTGGCCGCGCTCTGCCGCACGTTCGGCGTCGGGCTCTCCATGCACTCCAACACCCACCTCGGTATCAGCCTCGCCGCGATGACGCAGGTCGCCGCGACCCTGCCCCACCTCGACCACGCCTGCGACACCCACCACCCCTGGCAGACCGAGGACGTCGTCACCACCCGCGCCGCCTTCCGCGACGGCCGTCTGGCGGTCTCCGACGCCCCCGGACTCGGCGTGGAACTGGACCGCGACGCCCTCGGCGCCCTCCACCGCCGCTGGCTCGACGACGACGGCACCCTGCGCGACCGGGACGACGCGGCGGCGATGCGGCGCCTGGACCGGCCCGGGGGCGCGTGAGGCGCGTGAGTCGCGTGAGTCACGCGTGGCACGCGACCGGCACGCCCCCGTTCATCGCCGCCATGTCCCCGAACACCACCGCCGCGTCCAGCGGGGATCCCTCGGGCAGACCGTCCAG
The DNA here is from genome assembly GCF_040653355.1 of Streptomyces sp. NPDC047971. Classification (NCBI taxonomy): domain Bacteria; kingdom Bacillati; phylum Actinomycetota; class Actinomycetes; order Kitasatosporales; family Streptomycetaceae; genus Streptomyces; species Streptomyces sp. NPDC047971. The sequence goes on from NZ_JBEZNW010000014.1 coordinate 137,121, forward strand.
CTCCGCGTACGCCCGATGCAGGTTGGCCACCAGCCGCTCGCTCTCCCGCCAGGCCGCGAACTCCCCGAGGTCGGCCCGGCGGGCGGTCTCCAGCGGAGTCGCCCCCTTTCCGTGGCCCTCGCGCGCCAGCTCGGCCAGCCAGCGCAGATAGCGCTCCGTCGCGTCGTACGCCGACGGGTCGGTGACCCGGCCGTGCCCGGGAACCACCGTCGGCGCGTCCAGCTCGCGCAGCACGCCCAGCGCCCGCAACGACCCCGACAGCGAACCCATCGGCAGGAACGGTGTCCCGCCGTGGAAGACGAGGTCCCCGGTGAACACGACGCCCTGCTCCGGGAGATGGACGATCGAGTCGCCGGTCGTGTGCGCCGGCCCCGGGTGCAGCACGCGCACCTCCAGCTCGCCCACGTGCAGCGTCAGACGTTCGCCGTACGTCAGCGAGGGCGGGGTCACCACGACCTCGCCGAAGTCGGTCCGCGGCCACAGCAGATGAAGCTGGTGCCCGGCCGCGAGCTGCTCCGTCCGGCAGTTGTCGTGTCCCACGATCCGCGCCTCGGGCAGGAACACCCCGTTGCCGTAGGTGTGGTCGCCGTGGTGGTGCGTGGAGACGATCGTGCGGGGGAGGGGCAGGCCCTCGGCGAGGACGGCCTCACGCAGCAGTCGCGCCCGCCGCTCGGTCGCGGCCGTGTCCACGAGCAGCGACTCGTGGGCGTCCCCCACGAACCCGGCGTTGTTCAGGCACCAGCCGCCGTCCGGCTGGACGAAGGCATGCGCGCGCGGCGCGAGGCGGACGACATACGGATCGGTGACGGACAAGGAATCCCCCCGGACATGAAGGACGGGCCCGACTGGCGTCGGCAGGAAGCCCAGTGTGCCTGCCGGCCGGGCCCGTTCGGCGGAACCTCAGTGATCGTCCCAGTGGTTGCCGTGCGCCGCGTGCCGGTGTCCGTCGTGGGCGTAGTCGACATGGTCCCCGTGCGGGACGGCCGTGTGCCCGCACTCCGGCCCGTGCGTGTGGTCGGGGTGGGTGTGCGCGACGTGCGCCGTGGACTCGCACTCGTCCCAGTGCCCCGCGTGCTCACGGTGGAGATGCCCGTCGTGGGCGTAGTCCACGTGGTCGCGGTGCGTGACGGCCGTGTGCCCGCACGACGGGCCGTGGGTGTGCGCGTGCGTGGGGTGCTCATGGTGGAGAACGGTCATGGCATCGCCTCTGTGAGGGGATATGACCACCCCAGGCTAGTCTGAAATGCACCTTTCGTCCCTGCGTCGGGACGGCCTCCGTCGCGGTGTCCCCGCACCTCCGACCCGCTCTGCCGGGCCAGTCCGGCTTGCGGGGCGTGGGGGGCGACGTGATCGTTCGGGGTATGAAGGCGATCAGCTACAGCCGGTACGGCGGACCCGAGGTGCTCGAATACGGCGAGCTGCCCGACCCGAAGGTCGGGCCCGACGACGTGCTGGTGAAAGTGCGCGCCGCGGCCGTGAACCCCGTCGACTGGAAGGCGCAGGCCGGCTACCTCGACGGGATGATCGACGCCGTCTTCCCCGTCGTCCCCGGCTGGGACGTCTCCGGCGTCGTCGTCCAGCCCGGCGTCTCGGTCCCCGAGTTCACCGTCGGTGACGAGGTCATGGGCTACGTCCGGGAGGACTTCCTCTCCCGCGGCACCTTCGCCGAGTACGTCGCCGCCCCGGTCCGCACCCTCGCCCGCAAACCGCGCACCATGAGCTTCGAGGAGTCCGCCGCCCTGCCGCTGGCCGGACTCACCGCCTACCAGGTGCTCCACCAGGCCCTCGCCGTCCGCTCCGGCGAGACCGTCCTGGTGCACGCGGCGGCGGGCGGGGTCGGCTCCATGGCCGTCCAGATCGCCCGCCACCACGGCTGCCGGGTGATCGGCGCGGCGCGCGAAGCGGGCCAGGAGCGGATCAGGGAGCTGGGCGCCGAGCCGGTCCTCTTCGACGAGGGGACGTTCGTCCAGCAGGTCCGCGCCCTGGCACCCGACGGCGTGGACGCGGTCTTCGACACCATCGGCGGCCCGTTCCTCAAGCTCGGCCCCCGCGTGCTGGCTCCCGAAGGCCGCCTCGCCTCGATCGCCGACGGCGAGGTCATCGGCCTCGGCGGCCGGTACTTCTGGGTCCGCCCCGACCCCCGTGACCTCGCCGCGCTCGCCGCCCTGGTCGACGAGGGCGCGCTGTCCGTACGGGTCGCGCGCTCCTTCCCGCTGGAAGAGGCCGCCGACGCCCAGCGCGCCAACCAGGAGGGCGGCCTGAACGGCAAGGTCGTGGTCACCGTGGAGTGGCCCGACTAGGGCGCGTTCGCCAGGCGCCATCGGGCCGGCGGCGGGGGCTCCAGGCACGGGACGGCGGCAGGGCCGCTACAGGACGACGGCCACCGCGAAAGCCGCCAGCGCCACCGTGCAGGCCGTCGCGAGCAGCGCGCCGCGGTGCGAGAGCGGGCCCGGTCGCGCCGCGTCCAGGGCGTGGATCCGGCGGTGGGCGACGGCCAGGAAGCCCACCCAGACCAGTGCCGACAACGCGGCGCCCGCGGCGCCCGCCGCCGTGATCTCGTCACTGATCGCCGCTTTCGCGGCGAGGACCGCCACGACCGTGCAGGTCAGCGTCGTCCGCCGCCAGGCGAGCCGCGTCCGCTCCGGCTGCAGCCCGGGATCCCGGGCCTCGGCCGCCGACGGCGTCACCGCCCGGCCCAGCCGAAGACGATGACCACCACCATCGCCAGCGCCACCACGGCCACCGCGAGACTCAGCACCGTCGGGAACCGTGACACCGGCAGGTCCTCGCCGCGTCGCATCGCCCGCTCGCACCGGACCCAGTGGTTCACCGCCCGCAGCGCGCACAGCACGCCCGCGCCGAGCAGGGCCAGGGCGAGCCCGACCCGTACTCCCCAGCGCAGATCGGGCAGGAACTGGTCGACGGCGAATCCACCGCCGACGAGCGCCAGCGCGGTCCGGATCCAGGCGAGGAAGGTGCGTTCGTTGGCGAGGGAGAACCGGTAGTCCGGAGTCTCGCCCTCGTCCCGGATCCGCTGCGGCGCGAACCACAGCCGAAGACTCTGCACGAAGTCACTCACCCGGGAACCTTAACCGCGGTGCGCGCGCAGCCGTTCAAAGGCCGCCAGGCCGTCCGGGACCCACGCCCACTCCCCGAGCCGCCCGACCACCTCCGCCTCCGGGAGGAACGCGTGCCAGGCGACCTCTTCCGGCTGGGGGCGCACCGGCAGCGTGCAGCGCACCTCGTAGACGGCCGACCACCACTTCCCCGCGACGCCCCCGGAGTCGTAGAGGAAGCGGAACAGCGGCTCCGGCCGCGGCAGCCCCGACACGCCCAGCTCCTCCTCGGCCTCGCGCAGCGCGCACTCGTCGTACGACTCGCCCGTGCCGACGACCCCGCCGACGAACATGTCGTACAGGGACGGGTAGAGCAGCTTCGTCGGTGTGCGGCGGTGCACGAAGATCCGGTCCTCGGCGTCCCTCACCTGGACGAAGGCGCTGCGATGGATCAGGCCCCGCGCGTACACCTCGGCGCGCGGGGCCCGGCCGACCACCTCGTCGTTCTCGTCGACGACGTCCAGGATCTCTTCGGCGGGGTTCGTCATCCCGCCATGAAATCACCGGCCGGCCGGCGTCGTCCTCACTGGCCCATGACGTACTTGACGGTCGGACCGGTCGTCCAGCCGCCGTCCACGGCCAGCTCCGCGCCCGTCACGTACGAGGCGCCGTCCGACAGCAGGAAGACGACGGCGCCCGCGATCTCGGGAGCCTCGCCGACCCGTCCCATGGGGGTGTTCGGGTACCTGCCCTCGCCGCGCTCGATGCCGACGGCGGCGGTCATCGGGGTGTACGTCATGCCGGGGTGGACCGAGTTGACGCGGATCCTCGCCGTGCCCAGCTCCACCGCGCCGATCTTCGTCAGCCCGCGCACGCCCCACTTGGAGGCGCCGTAGCCCGCGGTCAGGGCGAGACCCATCAGACCCGCCGCCGAGGAGATGTTGACGATCGAGCCGCCGCCGGCCTCCTTCATCGCCGGGATCGCGGCCTTCATGCCGATGAAGACCCCGGTCAGGTTGATGTCCAGCACCTTGCGGAAGTTCTCGACGGACTCGGTCTCCAGGAAGGCCCCGGTGGCTATCCCGGCGTTGTTCACCAGGCCGTGGAGAGCGCCGAACTCGGCGACGGCGTACGCGACGGCGGCGGCCCACTCCTCCTCGGAGGTGACGTCGTGGTGGACGAAGCGCGCCCGTTCGCCCAGCTCGGCCGCGGTCGCCTTGCCCTCCTCGTCCAGCACGTCGGTGATCACGACGTTCGCTCCCGCGGCGACGGCCTGCCGCGCGGCCTCGGCGCCCAGACCGCGGGCGCCCCCGGTGATCAGGACGGTCCTGCCGGTCAGGTCGTGGAGACGGGCGGATGCGGGGGTGGCGGTGGGCTCGGTCATGGGAGGTCCTCTCGGATCGCGGGCAGCGGGGCCCGGAGCAGGGCGGTGGTGGTCTCGACGAGATCGGCGAGGAAGAGCGCCTCACTCGTGAGGGGTCGGGTGCCGTCGAGGTACTGCCGGGCGCGGTCGGCCATGGCGGCGCCGACGACGGTGAGCGCCAGATCGAGGCGCTCCAGGCGCAGGGGTTCGGGCAGCGTGTCCAGACACGCCTCGACCCGCTCGATCAGCCGCCAGTACACGGTGCCGTCGAGCGTGGGATGGGGGGTGCGGGTGCGGACGCCGCTCTCGTGGCTGAGTTGCGCGGAGATCCGCAGGCAGCGCCGTCCGCTCTCGGTGCGCAGCTCGCTCGCCTCGGCGGTGACGAGGGCGCGCAGCAGCGCACGCGGTTCGTCGGAGGCCGCGGCGAGGAGGGGGCCGAGGACCTTCTCCGTACGGCGCTGACGCCCGGCCATCACCGCGTCGAGGAGACCGCCGCGCGAACCGAAGTGGTACTGCACGGCCGAGGGGTTGCCCTGTCCCGCCAGCGCGACGATGTCGCGGAGCTGGGCGCCGTCGACGCCCTGGGCGGCGAAGATCTCCTCCGCCGCGCGGATCAGCCTGTCCCTGGTCTCGGGTCCCGATGTCCTCGCCATGCGTTCATATTAATGCTCGACATTAGAAAGCGGGAAGGGCGCGCACGGTCCGAACTGTTGACTCGATACATCCGTGTATCCAAGATTCGGTCCATGTCGTACGACGCTGATGTGATCGTGATCGGAGCCGGCCTCGCCGGGCTCGTGGCCACCGCCGAACTCGTGGAGGCGGGCCGGAGCGTGATCCTGCTCGACCAGGAGCCCGAGCAGTCGCTCGGGGGCCAGGCCCACTGGTCCTTCGGCGGCCTCTTCCTCGTGGACTCGCCCGAGCAGCGCCGGATGCGGATCAAGGACAGCCACGAGCTCGCCCTCCAGGACTGGCTCGGCACCGCCGGGTTCGACCGCAAGGAGGACCACTGGCCGCGGCGCTGGGCGGAGGCGTACGTCGACTTCGCCGCGGGCGAGAAGCGCAGCTGGCTGCACTCCCGCGGCGTGCGCTTCTTCCCGGTCGTCGGCTGGGCCGAGCGCGGCGGCTACGACGCGACCGGACACGGCAACTCGGTGCCCCGCTTCCACATCACCTGGGGTACCGGCCCCGGCCTCGTCGCCCCCTTCGAGCAGCGGGTCCGCGAGGGTGTCGCGCGGGGCCTCGTCACCTTCCGCTTCCGCCACCGGGTGACCGGCCTCGGTCGTACGGCGGGAGCCGTGGACACCGTCAGCGGCGAGATCCTGGAGCCCTCCACCGCCGAGCGCGGCGCCGCGAGCAGCCGGGAGGCCACCGGCACCTTCGAACTCCGGGCCCAGGCCGTGATCGTCACCTCGGGCGGCATCGGCGGCAACCACGACCTCGTCCGCGCGCAGTGGCCCGACCGGCTCGGCACCCCGCCCGCCAAGCTGCTCTCCGGCGTGCCCGCCCATGTGGACGGGCTGATGCTCGGCATCACCGAGGCGGCCGGAGCCCACCACATCAACCGCGACCGGATGTGGCACTACACCGAGGGCATCGAGAACTGGAACCCGATCTGGGCCAAGCACGGCATCCGCATCCTGCCGGGTCCGTCCTCGCTCTGGCTGGACGCCCGCGGCCGCCGGCTGCCCGTCCCGCTCTTCCCCGGGTTCGACACCCTCGGCACGCTCGAACACATCATGCGGACCGGGTACGACCACACCTGGTTCGTGCTCGACCAGCGCATCATCGGCAAGGAGTTCGCGCTGTCGGGCTCCGAGCAGAACCCCGATCTCACCGGCAAGTCGATCCGGGACGTCATCGGCCGGGCCCGCGCGGACGTGCCGGGGCCGGTGAAGGCGTTCATGGACAACGGCGTCGACTTCGTCGTCGAGAAGGACCTGTCCGCGCTGGTCCGGGGGATGAACGCCCTCACGGACGAGCCGCTGATCGACGAGGCCGAGCTGCGCCGCGAGATCACCGCCCGGGACCGCGAGATCGCCAACCCGTTCACCAAGGACCTCCAGGTCACGGCGATCCGGGGCGCCCGCAAATACCTGGGCGACAAGCTGATCCGTACGGCGTCCCCGCACCGGATCCTGGACCCCAAGGCCGGTCCCCTGATCGCCGTACGCCTGAACATCCTCACCCGGAAGTCGCTCGGCGGCCTGGAGACGGATCTGTCCTCGCGGGTCCTGAGGGAGGACGGCGAGGTGCTGGAGGGGGTCTACGCGGCGGGCGAGGCGGCCGGATTCGGCGGCGGAGGCGTCCACGGCTACCGCTCCCTGGAGGGCACCTTCCTCGGCGGCTGCATCTTCTCCGGCCGCGCGGCGGGCCGGGCGGCGGCGCAGGCGGTCGGCTAGCCGCCGGGCCGGGCGGGAGTGCCGAGCCCGGGCTGACACGGGTGGCACACCCGATGCGCCGCCCCAGCCCCGGGCCACAGCCCCGCGGGCCAAGCCCCCGCGGGCCCCGGCCCGGCCGTCGTACGACCGTGAACCGTTCGGCGACCGGGCAGGCCGGCACGCGCCGGGCCCATCGAGTGACGGACCGGGTCCGGAGCGCCTGGGCGGCGTCCGGACCCGGTCCGTGTGCGGGGGAGTCGGGGGTCGCGGCTACAACACCAGCGACAGCAGCAGGACGAAGACGATGCCGACGACCGAGATGATCGTCTCCATCACCGACCAGGTCTTGATCGTCTGGCCGACGCTCATCCCGAAGTACTCCTTCACCAGCCAGAAGCCCGCGTCGTTGACGTGGCTGAAGAAGAGCGAACCGGCACCGATGGCCAGCACCAGGAGCGCCGTCTCGCTCGTGCCCATGCCCTCCGCGAGCGGGGCCACCAGACCGGCCGCCGAGATCGTGGCCACCGTCGCCGAGCCGGTCGCGAGGCGGATGGCCACCGCGATCAGCCAGGCCAGGAGCAGCGCCGGGATCGACCAGTTCTTGGAGAAGTCCAGGATCATCTGGCCCACGCCGACGTCGATCAGCGTCTGCTTGAAGCCGCCGCCCGCGCCGACGATCAGCAGCACGCCCGCGATCGGGGCGAGGGACTTCTCGACGGTCGTGGAGAGCCGCTGCTTGGTGAAGCCGGCCGCGCGGCCCAGCGTGAACAGGCCGACGATGACGGCGGCCAGCAGCGCGATCAGCGGCGAGCCGATCACGTCGGTGACCTTCTGCAGCGCGTTGTCGGGGTTGTCCACGACGATGTCGACCAGCGCCTTGACCAGCATCAGGACGACGGGCAGCAGCACGGTCGCGACGGTGGCGCCGAAGCCGGGGCGCTTCTCCAGGTCCTCCGAGGGGCGCGCCGGGATCATGTTCTCGGGGATCGGGACGTCCACCCAACGGGCGGCGTACTTGGAGAAGACGGGACCGGCGATGATCACGGTCGGGATGGCGACCAGGACGCCCAGCGCGAGCGTGACACCCAGGTTGGCGCCCAGCGCGTCGATGGCGACCAGCGGGCCGGGGTGCGGCGGGATCAGCCCGTGCATCACCGACAGGCCGGCCAGGGCCGGGATGCCGATCCGCATCAGGGAGTAGTTGCCGCGCTTGGCGACGAGCAGCACCACCGGGATCAGCAGCACGATGCCGACCTCGAAGAAGAGCGGCAGACCGATCACGGAGGCGATCAGCACCATCGCCCAGGGCATGGCCCTGCCCTTCGCCTTGGCGAGGATCGTGTCGACGATCTGGTCCGCGCCGCCGGAGTCGGCGAGCAGCTTGCCCAGGATCGCGCCCAGCGCGATCAGCACACCCACGCCGGCGACGGTCTTGCCGAGGCCGACGGTGAAGGAGTCGATGGTCGCGGCGAGCGGCGCTCCGGCGAACGCGCCCAGGGCCAGCGACCCGATGGTCAGCGCCAGGAAGGCGTGCAGCTTGTATGTGGTGATGAGCAGGACGATGACGGCTATGCCGGCGAGCACGGCGAAGCCGAGCTGGGCGTTGCCGGCCGAGGTGATCGGCTCGACGGCGTCCGCTGCCAGCATCTCGACGCTGAGACTGGTCACGGTGATTCCTTAGGGGACGGGTGGGGGCAGGAGGGGAGAGGTACGGCGGCGGAGGTACGGGGATCAGCCGGCGAGCTCGCGCAGCGCGGCGACCGCCCGGGCCGCGATCTCCTCGGGGGATCCGGAGACGTCGACGGCGACACCCGCCTCGTCGTCCCGCAGCGGCTGCAGGGCGGCGAACTGGGAGTCGAGCAGCGCGGTCGGCATGAAGTGCCCCTTGCGCTCGCTCATCCGGCGCTCGATCAGCTCGCGGTCGCCGGTCAGATGGAGGAAGACCACTCCCGGGGCGGCCGACCGCAGCCGGTCCCGGTAGATCCGCTTGAGGGCGGAGCTGCTCACCACCCCGCCGCGGCCCTCACGGCCGTGGGCCCACTCGCCGATCGCGTCGAGCCACGGGCCGCGGTCCGCGTCGTCCAGCGGGACGCCGGCCGACATCTTGGCGACGTTCGCCGCCGGGTGGAAGTCGTCGCCCTCGGCATAGGGGACTCCGAGGGCGTCCGCGACCAGCGGACCGATGGTCGTCTTGCCGGTGCCGGCGACGCCCATCACGACGACGACCCGGGGGACCGTCGGGGAGGTGGTGCTCATGGGGTGGTGCCTCGCTGTCTTCTTCGACATCGATTCCGTCGCGCTCATGAAACCCATTGAGTACGACGTATTCAAGAGCTTGTGACATTGAAGTCATACTTTTTGTTCTCGATCTTGGCGCCCGCGTAGGCTGACACCCATGACGACACCGGCCCAGGGGCTCCATCCGCACGTCCTCGCCACCCTGGGTCTCGCGATCACCGCGGGGGAGTACCCGCCCGGCAGCGTGCTGCGCACCGACGAGCTGGCCCAGCGCTTCGACGTCTCCCGCACGGTCGTGCGCGAGGTCGTCCGCGTCCTGGAGTCCATGCACCTCGTCGAGTCGCGCCGCCGCGTCGGCGTGATCGTCCTGCCCACGGCGCAGTGGAACGTCTACGACCCCCAGGTCATCCGCTGGCGCCTGGCCGGCGCCGACCGGCCCCGCCAGCTGCGCTCGCTCACGGTGCTCCGTTCCGCCGTCGAGCCCGTCGCCGCCGGGCTCGCCGCCGTCCACGCCACCCCCGAGCAGTGCCGCGAGCTGACCGAGCATGCCCTCGGCATGGTCGCCACCTCGCGCGGCGGGCAGCTGGAGGCGTACCTCGTCCATGACATCGCCTTCCACCGGGTCGTCCTCAACGCCTCCGGCAACGAGATGTTCGCCCGGCTCGGCGACGTGGTCGCCGAGGTGCTGACGGGCCGCACGCACCACCAGGTGATGTTCGAGGACCCCGACCCGGCCGCCGTCACCCTCCACGTCCAGGTCGCCGAGGCGGTGCGGGAGCGGGACGCGGCCCGCGCCGAGGAGCTCACCCGGCAGATCGCGGTCGGCGCACTGAAGGAACTGGACGTTCTCGCGCCGTAGGGCCTTCCTTTCCAAGGCGTTACCCTTGGAGGAACCTCAGAAGTAGCTCAAATATGGGCGTTCAGTGACATTGGCCACTGCTGAAATCCCCGCCTTGCCGTGACGATGTGCGCTGGCCGTGAGAGCCGTGGATCACCTCCACGCGCGCGGCCGGGTACCGCACAGACCCTCCCCCTCACGAAGGCGAACAACTCCATGAGTGACCGCACCTCTGCGGCCGACACGCTGTCCGCCACGCCACCGGCGACGGCAACCGGAGCGTCCCCCCACGTAGACGCCGGCGACGCCGGGTACCGCAAGGACCTGAAGTCCCGGCACATCAACATGATCGCCATCGGCGGCGCGATCGGCACCGGGCTCTTCCTCGGCGCCGGTGGCCGCATGGCCAATGCCGGACCGTCCCTCTTCATCGCGTACGCGGTCTGCGGAGTCTTCGCCTTCTTCGTGGTGCGGGCCCTCGGCGAGCTGGTCCTCTACCGCCCCTCCTCCGGCGCCTTCGTCTCCTACGCCCGTGAGTTCATGGGCGAGAAGGGCGCCTACACGGCGGGCTGGCTGTACTTCCTCAACTGGTCGACCACCGCCATCGCCGACATCACCGCGGCCGCGACCTACGCCCACTTCTGGGCCATGTTCAGCGACGTCCCGCAGTGGATCCTCGCCCTGATCGCGCTCGCGGTCGTCCTCGCCGCCAACCTCATCTCGGTGAAGTACTTCGGCGAGATGGAGTTCTGGTTCGCGATCATCAAGGTCGGCGCGCTCGTCGCCTTCATGCTGATCGGCATCTTCCTGATCGTGACGTCGCACGACATCGGCGGTCACACCCCGGGTCTCTCCACCATCACCGACAACGGGGGCATCTTCCCCAGCGGCGTGATGCCGATGCTGCTGCTGATCCAGGGTGTCGTCTTCGCGTACGCCTCCGTCGAGCTGTGCGGCGTCGCCGCCGGCGAGACCGAGAACCCCGAGAAGATCATGCCGAAGGCGATCAACTCGATCATGTGGCGCGTGGGCCTCTTCTACGTCGGCTCCGTCGTCCTCCTCGCGCTGCTCCTGCCGTACACCGCGTACTCCGGCGACCAGAGCCCGTTCGTCACGGTCTTCGACAAGCTGGGCATCCCCGGCGCCGCCGGCGTCATGAACCTGGTCGTCCTCACCGCCGCCCTCTCCAGCCTGAACTCCGGCCTCTACTCCACCGGCCGGATCCTGCGCTCCATGTCGCTGGCGGGCTCCGCGCCCAAGTTCACCGGCGTCATGAACAAGGGCGGCGTGCCCTACGGCGGCATCCTCCTCACCGCGGCCTTCGGCGTCGTCGGTGTCGGCCTGAACTACGTGATGCCCGGCGAGGCCTTCGAGCTCGTCCTGAACTTCGCCTCCATCGGCATCATCGGCACCTGGGCCATGATCATGGTCTGCTCGCTGCTGTTCGTGAACCGCTCCAAGGAAGGCCGGGTCACCCGCCCCGGCTACCGCCTGCCCTGGGCCCCGTACACGCAGATCGTCACCCTGATCTTCCTCGGCTCGGTCCTCGTCCTCATGTGGATGGACGGCGGCATCAGCCGCACCACCGTGAACTGCCTCCCGCTGATCGGGCTCCTGCTCGTCGGCGGCTGGTTCCTGGTCCGCAACCGCGTCCGTGAGACCGCCGCCGGTCACAAGGACTGACGGCGCGTTCACGGGGTACGCGCCCCGTACTCCCCCCACGGGTGACGAGACCCCCGCAGGTTCAACCTGCGGGGGTCTCGCCCTTTGTCAGGAGATAGTGGTACCCAAGAGCCTTACCGAGGAAGGGAAGTACCCGATGGCGCAGCAGGTCCGAGGGGTCGTCGCCCCCGGCAGGAACGAACCCGTGCGGGTGGAGACGATCGTGATCCCCGACCCCGGCCCGGGTGAGGCCGTGGTGAGGATCCAGGCATGCGGGGTCTGCCACACCGATCTCCACTACAAGCAGGGCGCCATCAACGACGACTTCCCCTTCCTCCTCGGCCACGAGGCGGCGGGCATCGTCGAATCGGTCGGCGCGGGCGTCACCGACGTGGCCCCCGGGGACTTCGTCATCCTCAACTGGCGCGCCGTGTGCGGCGCCTGCCGCGCCTGTCTGCGCGGCCGCCCCCAGTACTGCTTCGCCACCCACAACGCCGAGCAGAAGATGACGCTGGCCTCCACCGGCCAGGAACTCTCCCCCGCGCTGGGGATCGGTGCCTTCGCCGAGAAGACCCTCGTCGCCGCCGGCCAGTGCACCAAGGTCGACGCCTCCGTCGCCCCCGAGGTCGCCGGACTCCTGGGCTGCGGCGTCATGGCCGGCATCGGTGCCGCGATCAACACCGGCGAGGTCGGCCGCGGCGACACCGTCGCGGTCATCGGCTGCGGCGGCGTCGGCGACGCGGCCGTCGTCGGCTCCCGCCTCGCCGGAGCGGCGCGGATCATCGCCGTCGACATCGACGACCGCAAGCTGGAGACCGCGCGGGCGATGGGCGCCACCCACACCGTCAACTCCCGCTCCACCGACCCCGTCGAGGCCATCCGCGAGCTCACCGGCGGCTTCGGCGCCGACGTCGTCATCGAGGCCGTCGGCCGCCCGGAGACGTACGAGCAGGCGTTCTACGCCCGCGACCTCGCCGGAACCGTCGTCCTCGTCGGCGTCCCCACACCCGAGATGCGGCTCGAACTCCCGCTCCTGGACGTCTTCGGCCGCGGCGGCGCGCTCAAGTCCTCCTGGTACGGCGACTGCCTGCCCTCCCGTGACTTCCCGATGCTCATCGACCTGCACCAGCAGGGCCGCATCGACCTCGCCGCCTTCGTCACCGAGACCATCGGCCTCGGCGACGTCGAGAAGGCCTTCGCCCGGATGCACGAGGGCGACGTCCTGCGCTCCGTGGTGGTCCTCTGATGGCGGCGCGGATCGACCACCTCGTCACCTCCGGCACCTTCAGCCTCGACGGCGGCACCTGGGACGTCGACAACAACGTCTGGATCGTGGGCGACGAGACCGAGGCGATCGTCATCGACGCCGCCCATGACGCCGCCGCCATCCTCGCCGCGCTGGACGGCCGGACCCTGCGCGCGATCGTCTGCACGCACGCCCACAACGACCACATCGACGCAGCCCCGGCCCTCGCGGCCGCCACCGGCGCCCGGATCCTGCTCCACCCCGACGACCATCCCCTCTGGAAGCAGACCCACCCCGACCACACCCCCGACGGCGAACTCGCCGACGGCCAGACCCTCACCATCGCCGGTACGGACCTCAAGGTCCTGCACACCCCCGGTCACGCCCCGGGAGCGGTCTGCCTCCACGCCCCCGACCTGGGCACCGTCTTCACCGGCGACACCCTCTTCCAGGGCGGCCCCGGCGCGACGGGCCGGTCCTTCTCCCACTTCCCCACGATCATCGACTCGATCCGCGACCGGCTGCTGACCCTCCCCCCGGAGACGGTCGTCCGCACCGGCCACGGCGACACCACCACCATCGGCGCCGAGGCCCCGCACCTGGAGGAGTGGCTCAACCGAGGCCACTGAGCCGCAGCCGGCTCTCGAACCTCAACCGCGTGCCCGAGAACGGGTCGGTGAACTCCAGCTTCCGCGCGAGCAGCTGCAGCGGACGCGCGAAGTCCTCCGGCCCGTCCTCGCGCACCACGGGGTAGACCGGATCGTGCAGGATCGGCAGGCCCAGAGCGTTCATGTGCACCCGCAGCTGATGGGTGCGGCCGGTCGCGGGCAGCAGCCGGTAGCGCCCGAGCCCGCCCCGGTGCTCCACCAGCTCGATCCGGCTCTCGGCGTTCGGCTCGCCCGGCTCCTCCCGGGCCGCCATCACCCCGCGCTCCTTCACGATCCGGCTCCGCACCGTCACGGGCAGCGCGACCGCCGGGTCGTACGGCGCCACCGCCTCGTACTCCTTGCCGACCGACCGGTCGCGGAACATCGTCTGGTACGCCCCCCGGTCCCCGGGCCGCACGACGAACAGCACCAGCCCCGCCGTCAGCCGGTCGAGCCGGTGGGCGGGCTGCAGCGTGGGCAGCCCCAGCTCCCGCCGCAGCCGCGCGAGCGCCGTCTCGGTCACATGCCGCCCGCGCGGCATCGTCGCGAGGAAGTGCGGCTTGTCGACGACCAGGATCCGCTCGTCCCGGTGCACGACCCCGATCTCGAACGGCACCCGCTCCTCCGCGGGGAAGTCCCGGTGGAACCAGAGCCGCAGCCCGGCGGTGTACGGCTCCTCGCCGTCCAGGGGCCCGTCCGTACCCACGAACCGCCCGCCCGCGAGCATCTCCTGGACCCGTGCGACCCCGACCGCGCCCCCGAAGCGGTCCCGCAGATGATCCCCGACGGTCGCCCACGCGCCGTCGGGATCCTCCGGCAGCCGTACGTGCGCCGGATCGATCCCGTCACGCTGGGGGAGCGGCGCCACCAGGGGCTTCGTTCTGCGTCTCACCGCACCACGGTAACCAGCCTTCTACGCCTCCCTACGCCGACCGCCGAGCACCGGCCTCGGCCGAACTGCGTAGAGCGAGCCCGTCCGTACGCCGCGTAGCGACCCGTGCGCGGGGGAAGGACCACACTTGCCGCTGATACCTAGGGGGCCGCATGGAACCGCTCGCCGTGGGCGCAGTCGTCGCACTGGTCGCCCGCTACGCCGAACACCTCGCCGACGGCGAGGCCGAGACCCCCGCCACCGACCGGCTGCGCCCCCTCTGGGACACCGTCACCGCCCGCTTCAGCGGCGACCCGGTGGCCGCGGGCGCCCTGCGCCGCCTCCGGGCCCAGCCCGGCAACACCAAGCGGCGCGGCGCCGTCGAGGACCACCTCGAGGAACTGGCCGAGAACGAGCCCGAGTTCGCCCTCTCGCTCGCCACGCTCCTGCGGGCGGCCACCGGCACCGAGGACGGCGCGGGCACCGCGCGGGACGACGGCGCGGGCGGAGCCGTCGCCGACGTCCCGATGGCGGAGACCCGTGGCGGTCCGTTCGCGGCGGGCCGGTACGTGAAGGTCGACGGACCGTTCATCCCGGCGGCCCGACCGTCCATCGAGAACGGCTGACCGGCACCGGCACCGCGTCGGGCCTCCGGTTCCCGGGTGAACGCCGAAGCCCCCGTCGAGAAGATCTCGACGGGGGCTCCGTGTGGTGTCCGAGGGGGGACTTGAACCCCCACGCCCGATAAAGGGCACTAGCACCTCAAGCTAGCGCGTCTGCCATTCCGCCACCCGGACAAGGTGTCTGTCTTTCCGGCCGCTGGGCCGTTCCGACGTGGAAAACCATAGCAAACATTCGGGGTGGCCGATCACCACCCCCGTTCGGGGCCGGAACGGTGTGACGGGCGGATGCCGGCCGAGGGCCGCCCTTGGGTCCCGGGGCCCCGGCGCGGGAGGATGGGGGCGACCACCAGCAAGCACGTGGGGCACGTAGTGGGAGGAAGCAGCGTGAGCGAGTCGAACACCGCCCGGAGCGTCACCGGCGAGGACGAGGTCGTCGACCTGTGTCGCGACCTCATCCGCATCGACACCAGCAACTACGGCGACCACTCCGGCCCCGGCGAGCGGGCGGCGGCGGAGTACGTCGCCGAGAAGCTCGCGGAGGTCGGGCTGGAGCCGAAGATCATCGAGTCGCACAAGGGCCGGGCCTCCACCGTCGCCCGCATCGAGGGCGAGGACCCCTCCCGGCCGGCCCTGCTGATCCACGGCCACACCGACGTCGTGCCGGCCAACGCCGAGGACTGGACCCACCACCCCTTCTCGGGCGAGGTGGCCGACGGCTGCGTCTGGGGCCGGGGCGCGGTCGACATGAAGGACATGGACGCGATGACCCTCGCGGTCGTCCGGGACCGGATGCGCAGCGGCCGCAAGCCCCCGCGCGACATCGTCCTCGCCTTTCTCGCCGACGAGGAGGCGGGCGGCACGTACGGCGCCCGGCACCTGGTCGACCACCACCGGGACCTCTTCGACGGGGTGACGGAGGCGATCGGCGAGGTCGGCGGCTTCTCCTTCACCGTCAACGAGAACCTGCGGCTCTACCTGGTCGAGACGGCCCAGAAGGGCATGCACTGGATGCGGCTGACCGTCGAGGGCACCGCGGGCCACGGCTCGATGACGAACAACGACAACGCGATCACCGAGCTCTGCGAGGCCGTCGGCCGGCTCGGCCGTCACCAGTGGCCGGTCAGGGTCACCAAGACCGTGCGGTCCTTCCTGGACGAGCTCTCGGACGCCCTGGGCACCCCGCTCGACCCCGAGGACATGGAGGCGACGCTCGCCAAGCTCGGCGGTATCGCCAAGATGGTCGGCGCGACGCTGCGCAACTCCGCCGCCCCGACCATGCTCGGTGCCGGGTACAAGGTCAACGTCATCCCGGGCCAGGCCACGGCACACGTCGACGGCCGGTTCCTGCCGGGGTACGAGGAGGAGTTCCTGGCCGATCTCGACCGGATCCTCGGGCCGCGGGTCAAGCGCGAGGACGTGCACGGGGACAAGGCCCTGGAGACCAGCTTCGACGGCGACCTCGTCGACGCGATGCAGCTGGCGCTCAAGGCCGAGGACCCGATCGCCCGGGCCGTGCCGTACATGCTCTCCGGCGGCACGGACGCCAAGTCCTTCGACGACCTCGGCATCCGCTGCTTCGGCTTCGCGCCGCTCCAGCTCCCCCCGGAGCTCGACTTCGCCGGGATGTTCCACGGCGTGGACGAGCGCGTGCCGGTCGACGGGCTGAAGTTCGGCGTCCGCGTCCTCGACCGCTTCATCGACGCCTCCTGAGCCCGGCGTTCCGCGCTCTTTCCGCGGCGCCGTCCGCTATTCGGCCGCGCGTACGCATGTGACCGGAAAGAGTGAATGCGCTCATAGGCTCGTAGCCCCAATACCTCCCCCTCGTTACAGGTGGTGCGGTCCGCGGCTGGGATCGCATTGCCAACAAGGAGGAATAATGATCAAGAAGGTCGTCGCTGCTGCGGCTGCCACCGGCGGTCTCGTTCTCGCGGGTGCGGGCATGGCCGTTGCCGATTCGGGTGCCCAGGGTGCCGCCATCGGTTCCCCCGGCGTGCTCTCGGGCAACGTCGTCCAGGTGCCGGTTCACGTCCCCGTGAACGTGTGCGGCAACACGGTCTCCGTGATCGGGCTGCTGAACCCCACCTTCGGCAACACCTGCATCAACGCCTGACGTTGTGCCTCGACCCGTGAGGGTCTGAGCCGGTCCGGCCCCGGAGTGCGTGCCATGCACTCCGGGGCCGGTGGCCATTTCCGCCCCGGGCGCCGTGCCCGGTGGCCCTCTTCTTCCAAGGCTCGGCGGCTCCGAAGCTCGGAAGGCAGAAGCCGAGAAGGCAGGGAACAACTATGCGACAGGTCACGCGCAAGGGTCTGATCACCATCGCGGCCGCGGGCGGCGTCATCGCCCTCGGTGGTGGTTACGCGAATGCCGATTCGGGTGCGAACGGCAAGGCCACGAATTCCCCGGGCGTCGCGTCCGGGAACTCCGTCCAGGTGCCGGTTCACGTTCCCGTGAACGCCTGCGGAAACACCATCAGCGTCATCGGGTTGATCAATCCGGCTTTCGGCAACACGTGCGCCAATGTCTCGAAGCCGGGACGCGGCGGTTCCTCGGCCGAGGGCGGCACGAGCAACTCGCCGGGCGTCGCTTCGGGCAACACCGTGCAGGTCCCGGTCCACGTCCCGGTCAACGCCTGCGGCAACAGCGTCACGGTCATCGGCGGCATCAACCCCGCGTTCGGCAACGGGTGCGGCAACGGCGTCGAGCCCACCCACCCGGGCAACCCCGGGAATCCGGGCAACCCCGGAAACCCCGGTAACCCTGGGAACCCGGGCAACCCCGGTAACCCGGGCAACCCTGGGAATCCCGGAAACCCCGGTAACCCTGGGAACCCGGGCAACCCCGGTAACCCGGGCACGCCCGGCAACCCCGGGACTCCGGGCAACCCCGGTGACTCCGGCGAGCCCGGCGGTCCCGGCACGCCGAACGGGCCGAACACGCCCGGTACGCACACGATCACGCACCCGGAGGGGACCGAGGAGCTGGCGGAGACCGGTTCCGGCCCGCTCGGGATGATCGTCCCGGCCGGCGCAGGTCTGCTGCTGGCCGGATCGCTGCTCTACCGCCGCGCCCGCCACTCCGCCTAGGACGGTCGCGCGACGCAAACAGGGGCCCCGCGCGGCGGGGCCCCTTCTCATGTCACCAGGTGGCGCGGACCTGACGGATGACGCGCCGGCGCAGCCGCACCCTGCGGCTGCCGTCCCGGTGCAGCGTCAGTCGGTCCAACTCCCAGTGCCCGTACTCGGCATGGTCGGTCAGGAGCCGCGTCGCCTCCTTGCGGGAGACGCCGCGCGGCACGTACACGTCGACAAATTCGTATTCCGGCATCGCATCTATTGTGCGGGCACCGGCCCGGTACGGATAGCGTGCGTCTCATGTCTGATGCTGCGCAGCCCACCGCTGCCGAGGTACGTGCCGCCGCCGAGGCGGTCAAAGCCGCACTGGACCGTCACCTCGAGGCGGTCGAGCGCCGCTCGGGGGACGACGACCCGGCCGTCTACGAAGCCTTCAACGCCCTCGCCGCGGCGGCCGAGGCGTACGACGAGCGGCTCTACGACCGGTACGACGAGGTCACCCCCTTCGAGATCCCGGGTGCCGACGGCTCCCTGCCGCCGTACGCGGGTCCCGAGGAGCCGCACGCCCTCAGCGTGCTGATCCGCCGCGACTACGCGGTGGTGGAGCCGAAGCGGCTGCTCGCCCAGGCACAGCGCATCGCCGATCTGGAGAGCGACGAGGAGGGCGCGGACGCCACGGCCGTCGTCGGCACCAGCACACATGCTGCCCTCGGCGTGCTCTTCGGGGAGTACGAACCGGACGAGATCGCCTCGCGGCACAAGGAGTTCGGCCTGGAGGAGGGCGACTCCACCCTCTGGGTCTCGGCCGCGGAGGAGCTGCCCGACCCGGGGGAGTGGCTGAACGCCCCCTTCGAGCACGCCGATCCCGAGCAGATCGTCTGCCGCTTCGACGTCAGCGCCGTCTTCGACGACGAACCGGACGACGGCATGGAGCGGCAGGACGCCTGATCCGGACGCATGCGGCGGACGCACGGCGGAGGGCGGGACACCTTCAGAGTGTCCCGCCCTCCGCCGTTCTCCGTCCGCCCTCCCCGTCGGGTCATTCCTCCCCGGCGGCCAGCAGGGCCTCCAGGAGCGGCCGCAGCCGGGTCGTACGCTCCTGTGCCACCCCCTCCGACACCGCGCGGGGCAGCGCCTGGTCCACGCCGTGGACGACCGACAGATGGCGCTCGCCGCGGCCGAAGGCCGTGTACACCCAGGCGCGGTCCAGGCCCTGGGCCGCGTCCCCCGGCAGCACCACGACGGCGGCGGGCCAGCGCATCCCGGCGGCCTGGTGCGCGGTGAGCGCCCAGCCGTGCCTGAGGGCCGACTCCACCCGCTCCTTCGGCACCACGAGCTCCTCGCCCTCGCACTCCAGCCGCAGGCCCTCCGCGTCGGCCGAGACGACCGTCCCGGTCACCGTGTGGCCGGGGGCCGTGCCATAGCCCACCCGGTCGCCCGGGTCGAAGCCGCCGAAGCGTCCCGGGCCGGGGTTGAGCCGCTGCTTCAGCGCGGCGTTCAGCGCGCGGGTGCCCGCCGAGCCGCCGTGGCCGACCGTGATCACCTGGGTCTGCTCGGCCGGCACGCCGATCGCCCGCGGCACGGAGTCGGCGACGAGCTGCACCGTCCGGTGGACCGCCTCGCCCGCGTCCCGGACCGGAACGATCACGATCTCCTTGCCGGGCGCCTCCACCTGGTTCAGCTCGCCGACGCCGATGCCCGAGACGAGCTCGCCGATCGGTCCGGGATCCGGCACCCGGGACGCGACCTGGGGGCAGACCCGAGCCGCCAGCACATCGCCGAACACCCGGCCGGCCCCCGCCGAGCCGAGGACCCCGGGATCGCCGCTCAGCACCAGACGGCAGCCGTCCGGCAGCGACTCCACGAGCATCGCGGCGGTCTCGACGTCCAGCTGCGGCGCGTCGAGCACCACCAGCAGGTCCAGGGCGAGGGCGCCCTCCTCGTCGCGCCCCGGTCCGGCCGCGCCGGACAGCAGGGCGGCGACGGTCACCGGGTCCGTGTCCGGACGCCCGCCGGCCGGTCCCGCCGACTCCGCCGTGTCGGCGGACGACGGCTCGGCGCCCCGGCCGGCCGGAGCGAGCGACCTCAGGCGGCGCACTCCGTTCTCGCTGTGCGCCGCCACCGCGACGCGCAGACCGCGAGTCCGGGCGGCCTCGGCGAGCGCGACCGGCTCGCCGCGGGCCGCCTCGCCACCGGTGTGCGCCACCAGCCCGTGCGCGCCCGCCGCGCGGACCAGCTCCGGCCCCTCCCAGTCGTCCGCCGTGACGGTCCTGGCCAGCCGGGCGAGGCCGTCCGCGAGGCTCTCCTCCGCGAGGGCGTACCGGTCGAGCCCCAGCAGGACGGGGACGTCCACCTCCTCCGGCGCCGCCTCCTCGTCCTTCTCGGCGTCCTCCTCGGCGACCTGGTCGTCCTCCTCCTGGAACACCAGCACCGCGCCCTCGGACACCGCCTGCTGCACGGCCTCCTCCGGGTCCGGCACCGACATCGTGGAGAGGCCGGCGCGCACCGCCGCGTCCTCCAGGGCCGTGTGTCCCTTCAGCGCGGCCCGTTCCAGCAACCAGGCCACCAGGGCGACCGAGCGGCGGGGATCGCCGGGACCGCACTCCGCGCCGAGCAGGGCCCGCGCGAAGCCGTCCGCGTGCTCGGGCTGGACCCCGGGCACCGAGAGCAGCTGCCAGGGGTCCTCGCGCAGCACCTCGGCCGCGCCCTCGCCGAGCACGGCGGCGACCTGTCCGGTCAGGGACTCCGGTGCCCCGCCGAGCGCCAGGACCTCCCGCACGGCCGTCAGCGTCTCGGCGGAGGCCGCCGCCCGCTCGACCGGGGCCGGGCGCACCGTCGTGGCCGGCGCCGCCGCGGGGGCCGGGCGCCGGGTCTCGGGCTCGGGCGCCTCCAGGAGCGAGCCCACCGGCTTCGTACCGCTCTCCACGGCCCTTACCGCCGCCAGGAGATCGGCGGCCTTGCCGCTCAGCTTGGCGCCGGCGGCTACGGGCCCCTCCTTCTCCGCCTTGCGCTGCTCGATCCGGGCCCGCAGCTCGCGCTGCGCGGCGAGCTCGGCCTGGGCCTCCGAGAGCTCGGCGGACGTCGCCTCGCCGCCGTCGGCCGCCTCGTCCCGCGCCGGCTCCGCGTCCACGGCCGACGCGGTGTCCTCGTCGGCGGACTGCGCCGCGTCGGCGGCACCCGCTCGGACCTCGCCGTCGTCGGCGCCCTCCACGGGACGCTCGGTCGTGGCCTCGTCCTCGCCCGGCGCGGGCTCGGCTGCCTCGGGAGGGGTCTCCCGGGAAGGCTCGGTCACAGGGTGCTCCAGTCCTGGTCCGGATAGCGGTGCACGGGCGCAGACACATCGTCGAGCGCCCGGCAGATCTCGTCAGGAAGACTAAGGCTCTCCACTGACAACGCCGCCGTGAGCTGCTGCGCGTTGCGCGCGCCGACGATCGGGGCGGTCACCCCGGGACGGTCGCGCACCCAGGCGAGCGCCACCTGGAGAGGCGTCGTCGACAGGCCGTCCGCCGCCGTCGCGACGGCGTCCACGATCCGGCTCGCCGCCTCGTCCAGATAGGGCTCCACGAACGGAGCCATGGTCTCCGAGCCGCCCCGCGAGTCCGTCGGGGTGCCGTGCCGGTACTTGCCCGTCAGCACCCCTCGGCCCAGCGGCGAGGACGGGAGCAGACCTATTCCCAGATCGAGGGCGGCCGGCAGCACCTCCCGCTCCACGCCCCGCTGCAGCAGCGAGTACTCCATCTGCGTCGCCGCCAGCCGCGTCCTCGCCGCGCCCCCGGAGCCGAGCTGCCAGGTCCCGGCCTTCGCCAGCTGCCACCCGCAGAAGTTCGACACCCCCACGTACCGCGCCCGTCCACTGCTCACGGCGATGTCCAGCGCCTGCAGGGACTCCTCCAGCGGGGTGTGCGGATCGAAGGCGTGGAGCTGCCACAGATCCACGTGGTCGGTGCCGAGGCGGGCCAGGGAGGCGTCGAGCGCGGCCAGCAGGTGCCCGCGCGATCCGTCCGTCCTCCGGTCGGGATCGGGCACGCTCCCCGCCTTCGTGGAGACGACGAGATCGCGCCGGGGCACGAGCCGCTCCATGAGCTGCCCCAGCACGTACTCCGCCTCGCCGCCGCCGTACACGTCCGCGGTGTCGACCAGCGTGCCGCCCGCGTCCCAGAACGCCTTCAACTGGTCGGCGGCGTCGTGCTCGTCGGTGTCCCGGCCCCAGGTGAGGGTGCCGAGGCCGATCCGGGACACGCGCAGGCCGGTACGGCCGAGATGCCTCTGCTCCATGGGCGCGAGATTACTGGCCAAGACCCCACGCGGAGAGAGCCTGTGGACAACCTCCCCCTGACGGATCGCGCACCCGCGCGCTAGAGTCCGGGCCAAGGGACGTTACTGATCAGTAAAGAGGGTGTGGTCATGAGGCTCGGCATCAACCTCGGCTACTGGGGCGCCGGCATGGACGGCGACAATCTCGCCGTCGCCCAGGAGGCGGACCGCCTCGGCTACGACGTGTGCTGGGCCGCCGAGGCGTACGGCTCCGACGCGCCGACCGTGCTCTCCTGGGTGGCCGCCAAGACGGAGCGGATCGACGTCGGCTCCGCGATCATGCAGATCCCGGCACGCCAGCCCGCGATGACGGCGATGACCGCCGCCACCCTCGACTCGCTCTCCGGCGGCCGCTTCCGGCTCGGCCTCGGCGTCTCTGGCCCGCAGGTCTCCGAGGGCTGGTACGGCGTCAAGTTCGACAAGCCGCTGGCCCGCACGCGCGAGTACGTCGAGATCGTCCGCAAGGCCATGTCGCGCGAGCGCCTCACCTACGAGGGCGAGCACTGGACGCTCCCGCTGCCGGACGGCCCGGGCAAGCCCATCAAGCTCACCGTCCACCCCCAGCGCGAGCACATCCCGCTCTACATCGCCGCGATCGGCCCGAAGAACCTGGAGCAGACCGGCGAGATCGCCGACGGCGCGCTGCTCATCTTCCCCTCGGCCGAGCACCTGGAGGAGACCGCGCTGCGTCACCTCCGCGCCGGCCGTGAGAATGCCGGACTGACCATGGACGGCTTCGACGTCCACCCCACGCTGCCGCTCGCGCTCGGCGACGACATCGACGCCCTCGCCGACATCTTCCGTCCGTACACCGCCCTGTACGTCGGTGGCATGGGCAGCCGCAAGCAGAACTTCTACAACCAGCTCGCCCAGCGCATGGGCTACGAGAAGCAGGCCGCCGAGATCCAGGACAAGTACCTGGCGGGCGACAAGACCGGTGCGGCCGCCGCCGTACCGCGGCAGCTCATCGACCAGACCTCCCTGCTCGGCTCCGTCGAGCGGATCGCCGACCGGATGACGGCCTACGCGGAGGCCGGCGTCACCACCCTCACCCTCGCCCCCGCCGGCTTCACCCTCGACGAGCGGCTGACGGCGCTGCGGGCGGGCACCGAGGCGCTGGAGCGGGCCGGCCTCGCGTAACGGAAGGTCTGCGGCCGTGGTGGGGGCTCGGGGGGTCTTCCCCGCCACGGCCGTCATCCAGCACAACGCGCCAGGGAGCTCCTGGTTACGAGCACGGCGTTCCTTCTTTCGGCCGAGTCCCCCGCCGCTCCTGTTGCCCGCTCGCCGATCCCGCATTTGACTCGTTCTCTGCGGACGTGCGGCGTGCGGACGCCCGCATGGGAGGTGGCAGCCATGCTCACGGCCAAGGGCCTGTTCCAGGAAATCATCGACGACGACGAGTCCTTCCGGCTCTTCTGCTCCATCGCCGCGAGCGGCGAGTCCCAGGGCGGCTGGGAGAACGCCCGGATCGCGGCCCTGGTCGCGCCGGGGATGCGGGATCTCGCACCCAAGATCACCCGGCACGGCGCCGACGAGGACAAGCACGGCCGGATCTTCAACGCCCTGCTGAAGAAGCGCGGCCTCGACCCGGTGCCGGTGCCGCCCGAGACCGACTACACGATGCTCCTCGAACAGCGCGGCATCGGCCTCGCCCACGACAAGCTCCGCCGCGACGAGCCGCTGACCGAGCAGGACATCGTCGTCTACCTCGCGCACAGCAGGGTCACCGAGCAACGGGCCGCGGACCAGATGGACATGCTGGTCAAGTACTTCGGGGACCACCCCGAGCTCGGCAAGGCCATTCACATGATCGACAACGACGAGGTGAACCACCTCGCCTACTGCCACGAGGAGCTGCTGCGCCTCGCCCGCGCGGGCCACGGCCGCCTCATCCAGCACACCCTGCGGGAGTCCGCGCTCGCCGAGATCAAGGTCTACCGCGATGTGAGCCTCGCCGTGATGAGCCACATGGGCCGCATCCTCGGCTGGCCGAAGCCCAAGTCGGCCGCCCTCGTGGCCGGCATCCACGGCATGTACGCATGGGAACGGGCCGCCGGCTGGCACAAGATGGTCGGCCTGGCGATGCCCGAGCGGCTCGACGCGCTGGGCGGCCCCATGACCCCCGCCCCCGCGTTCTGACCCCACGGGCCGAAGGCGCCGCGGCTACATCCAGCCGCGGCGCTTGAACATCCGGTAGAGACCGACCTCGATGCCGACCATCACGAGGATCACGGCCGGATACGCCCAGACCCAGCCGAGCTCCGGCATGTGCTCGAAGTTCATTCCGTAGATCCCCGCGACCATCGTGGGGACCGCGGCCATGGCCGCCCACGCCGAGATCTTCCGCACGTCGTCGTTCTGCCGCACGCCCATCTGCGCCAGATGGGCCGCCAACACGTCCGAGAGCAGCTGGTTCAAGCCCTCCACCTGCTCGTTGACACGGATCAGATGGTCGCTGACATCCCGGAAGAAGGGCTGCGCGTGCCGGTTCACGAACGGCACGGCGCCGGTCGCGAGCCTCTCCACCGGCGCCGCCAGCGGACCCGCGGCCCGGCGGAACTCGAGCACCTGGCGCTTGGCGGTGTAGATCCGCTCCGCCGTGCTCCCCGGGTTCCCGCCGGCCGGCGCGAACACGTCGGTCTCCAGCTCCTCCAGGTCCACCTGGAGCTCGCCGGCCACCTCGATGTAGTGGTCGACGACCGCGTCACCGATCGCGTACAGGACGGCCGTCGGGCCGTGCCGCAGCACCTCGGGCTCGGCCTCCAGACGGCGGCGCACGGCGGCCAGCGGCGCGCCCTCGCCGTGCCGGACCGTCACCACGAACGAGTCACCGACGAAGACCATCAGTTCGCCCGTGGAGACCCGGTCGCTCTCCGGCTCGTACAGCACCGGCTTGAGGACCATGAAGAGCGAGTCGTCGTAGACCTCCAGCTTGGGCCGCTGATGGGCCTTCAAGGCGTCCTCGACGGCCAGCGGATGCAGTGCGAACTCGGCCGAGACGTGGTCGAACTCGGCCTCCGTCGGCTCGTACAGCCCCACCCACAGGAACGCGTCGCCGGACGCCCTCGCCTCCCGCAGGGCGTCCGACAGGTCGGCGGGACCGTCCTTGCGGCGCCCCTCGCGATAGATGGCGGAGTCCACGATCACGCGGCGTATTCTTCCCCGCCCGCACCCGTCCCGCACCCCTGCGCGCGCCCGGATCCTCCGCGCGCCCGGTACGCGCGCGTGCGCCCCTGATCGTCCACAGGCCCGCCCGCGCGCGCGTGCGGGCGCATACGCTTGCCGCCATGGCCACGCTGATCCTCGTCCGTCACGGACGCTCCACCGCCAACACCTCAGGGGTCCTCGCCGGACGGCTGCCCGGGGTCGCCCTCGACGAGCGGGGCGCCGCGCAGGCCGCCGCCCTGCCCGGACGCCTGGCGGGGGTGCCGCTGGCCGCCGTCGTCTCCAGCCCGCTGCAGCGCTGCCGAGAGACGGTGCGGCCGCTCCTCGACGCCCGCCCCGGTCTGCCGTTCCACACCGAGGAGCGGATCAACGAGTGCGACTACGGCGACTGGTCGGGCCGCAAGCTCGCCGAACTGGGCGACGAGCCGCTGATGGAGGTCGTCCAGGGCCACGCCTCCGCCGCGGCCTTCCCCGGCGGCGAGTCGATGCGCGCCATGCAGACGCGCGCGGTCGACGCCGTGCGTGACTGGAACGCCCGGATCGAGTCCGAGCACGGCGAGGACGCCGTCTACGCGATGTGCTCGCACGGAGACGTCATCAAGTCGATCGTCGCCGACGCCCTCGGGATGCACCTCGACCTCTTCCAGCGGATCCACGTCGACCCCTGTTCGGTCACCGCCATCCGCTACACGCGGCTGCGCCCCTTCCTCGTACGCCTCGGCGACACCGGCGACTTCACCGGCTTCGCCCCCAAGGAGGGCGGCGACACGGGCGGGGCCGCCGAGGTCGGGGGTGGTGCGGGCGCACCGTGATCCATCCGCGCAGTAGGGTGGACGGGCCGCTGTAGCGCGGGCTCCACCACTGTCGAGACTCAAGGGAGTCAGGGACGTGTCCCGTCAGGTGTTCCTCTACGACCCACCGGAGCGTTTCGTGGCCGGTACGGTCGGGCTGCCTGGCCGCCGTACGTTCTTCCTTCAGGCGTCCGCGGCGGGCCGGGTCACCAGCGTGGCCCTGGAGAAGACCCAGGTCGCCGCGCTCGCCGAACGCATCGACGAACTCCTCGACGAGGTCGTGCGCCGCACCGGGGGGAACGCACCCGTCCCCGCCGTCGCCCCCGCCGACATCGCGGACACCGCCCCCCTCGACATCCCGGTCGAGGAGGAGTTCCGGGTCGGCACGATGGCGCTCGCCTGGGACGGTGAGGAACAGCGCATGATCGTCGAGGCGCAGGCGCTGGTCGAACTCGACGCCGAGACCGACGAGGACCTCGCCGAGGCCGAGGAGCGGATGCTCCAGGACGAGGAGAACGGCCCGCCGATGCTGCGCGTCCGCCTCACCGGCGCCCAGGCCAGGGCCTTCGCCAAGCGCGCTCTCGACGTGGTCAACGCGGGCCGCCCGCCGTGCCCCCTGTGCAGCCTGCCGCTCGACCCCGAGGGCCATGTGTGCCCGCGCCAGAACGGATACCGACGCGGCGCATGAGCGGTCCCGACGAACGGGCGGTGATCGACCTCCTCACCAAGGGGGAGCTGACCGTGCGCGGCCAGGTGCGCGAGGCGTCCAACGCGGTGCTCCTCTGCTCCGTCGCCCACGCGGGTGAGGAGGTCTCCTGCGTCTACAAGCCCGTGGCCGGCGAGCGGCCGCTCTGGGACTTCCCCGACGGCACCCTCGCCCAGCGCGAGGTCGCCGCCTACGAGCTCTCCGAGGCCACCGGCTGGGGGCTCGTACCGCCCACCGTGCTGCGCGACGGCCCCTACGGCGAGGGCATGGTCCAGCTGTGGATCGAGGCCGACCCCTCGGCGAACCTGCTCGCGCTCACCGAGGACGAGCGGGCGGCGGAGGGCTGGAAGGCGGTCGGCCCCGCCCAGATCGGCGAGGACCGCACCGCGCTCCTCGTCCATGCCGACAGCCCCGATCTGCGCCGGCTCGCCGTCCTGGACGCGGTCATCAACAACGGCGACCGCAAGGGCGGGCATCTGCTGCCGGCCGCGGACGGGCGCCTGTACGCCATCGACCACGGTGTGACCTTCAACGTGGACGACAAGCTGCGCACCCTGCTGTGGGGCTGGGCGGGCGAGGAGCTGCCCGCCGAGGCCGCCGAGGTGCTCGACCGGCTCCAGGGCTCCCTGGCCCCCGGCACACCGCTCACCACCCGGCTGGCGGAGCTGCTCACCGCGGCCGAGGTGGACGCCCTGCGCGGCCGGGTGAGCGCCCTGCGCGCCGGCGGCCGGCACCCTGAGCCCTCCGGGCAGTGGCCGGCGATTCCCTGGCCACCGGTCTGACCGATCGGATCCGGCCAAGCCGGAAGGGTGGCGTCGAACCCCCAGGGGGT
Organism: Streptomyces sp. NPDC047971; assembly: GCF_040653355.1. NCBI lineage: Bacteria > Bacillati > Actinomycetota > Actinomycetes > Kitasatosporales > Streptomycetaceae > Streptomyces > Streptomyces sp. NPDC047971. The sequence goes on from NZ_JBEZNW010000014.1 coordinate 164,926, forward strand.
ATGCACGAACGGCCGCGAGCTGCAAGACCGCCTTGTCGGCCAAGATCCCCCATCCGGTTCGTATCCGGAACAGGTGTCCGGTTACGCTCAGGTCATGCATGCCTGGCCCGCTTCTGAGGTCCCCGCCCTGCCCGGCAAGGGCCGCGACCTCCGGATCCACGACACCGCGACCGGCGGACGAGTGACCCTCGCCCCCGGCCCCGTCGCCCGTATCTACGTCTGCGGCATCACGCCGTACGACGCGACCCACATGGGTCACGCGGCGACCTACAACGCGTTCGACCTCGTTCAGCGCGTGTGGCTCGACACCAAGCGGCAGGTCCACTACGTCCAGAACGTCACCGACGTCGACGATCCCCTCCTGGAGCGGGCGCTGCGCGACGGCATCGACTGGGTCGGCCTGGCCGAGCGCGAGACCGCCCTGTTCCGTGAGGACATGACCGCCCTGCGGATGCTGCCGCCGCAGCACTACATCGGCGCCGTCGAGGCCATACCGGGCATCGTGCCGCTCGTCGAGCGCCTGCGGGACTCCGGTGCCGCGTACGAACTCGAGGGCGACATCTACTTCTCCGTCGAGGCCGACCCGCACTTCGGTCAGGTGTCGAACTACGACACCGAGCTGATGCGCCACCTCTCCGCCGAGCGCGGCGGCGACCCGGACCGCCCGGGCAAGAAGAACCCGCTCGACCCCATGCTCTGGATGGCCGCCCGCGAGGGCGAGCCGAGCTGGGACGGCGGCTCCCTCGGCCCCGGCCGCCCCGGCTGGCACATCGAGTGCGTCGCCATCGCCCTCGACCACCTGGGCATGGGCTTCGACGTGCAGGGCGGCGGATCCGACCTGATCTTCCCGCACCACGAGATGGGCGCCTCCCACGCCCAGTCGCTGACCGGCGAGTTCCCCATGGCCAAGGCGTACGTCCACGCCGGCATGGTCGCGCTGCACGGCGAGAAGATGTCCAAGTCCAAGGGCAACCTCGTCTTCGTCTCCGCGCTGCGCCGCGAGGGCGTCGACCCGGCCGCCATCCGGCTCGCGCTGCTCTCGCACCACTACCGCGCCGACTGGGAGTGGACCGACCAGGTCCTGCGGGACGCGGTGGAGCGCCTCGGCCGCTGGCGTGCCGCGGTGTCCCGCCCCGACGGCCCGTCCGCCGACGCGCTCGTGGAGGAGCTCCGCGAGGCCCTCGCCGACGACCTCGACACGCCCACCGCGCTCACGGCCGTCGACCGCTGGGCGGAGCGTCAGGGCGCCGACGGCGGAACGGACGAGTCCGCCCCCGGCCTCGTCTCCCGCGCCGTCGACGCGCTGCTCGGTGTGGCCCTGTAGACAGCGCTTCCGCGCAACTCCGCTTGACGCAACCGCCCTTGGACTTCTCCGTGAAGTCCGAGGGCGGTTCCGTTTTGTCCTGGCTCCATGCTCGTTTCTGCGCTAAATACGCTCCATGCAATCAATAGTGCGCATGAAAGCTGCACTCGCCGGTGCCGTGCTCGGGCTCCTCGCCGTGCTCGCCGGCCCGGGCAGCGCCCAGTCCGCCGAGCCGTCGCCCACCACCGTCGGGGACGTCACCGGCTTCGCCGCCGACGGAGCCGTCTACCGACTGACCGCCGGTCAGGCACAGGCCCGCGTCAGCTTCGTCACCGCAGACACCTTCCGCATCGAACTGGCCCCCGACGGACGGTTCGCCGACCCCACCGGGCAGGACATCGTCCTGCCCCAGGGCCCACCGCCCGCCACCCGCTGGTACGACCGCGGCGACCGTTATGAACTCACCTCCGCCAAGGTGACCCTGCGCGCCTACAAGTCACCGCTGCGATTCGCCGCCCTCCGTTCCGACGGCACACCCCTGTGGTCCGAGACCACGGGCCTGACCTGGACCCAGGACCGCACCACCCAGTCCCTGGCGCGGGGCGCCGACGAGCAGTTCTACGGCGCCGGCATGCAGAACGGCCGCGGCAACACCTCGCACCGCGGCAAGACCGTCGAGGTCGGCGTCGACTACAACTGGAACGACGGCGGACACCCCAACTCCGTCCCGTTCTACCTCTCCTCGGCGGGCTACGGCGTCTACCGCAACACCTACGCCCCCAACACGTACGTGTTCGGTGAACCCGTCACCACCACCGCCCGCGAACAGCGCTTCGACGCCTACTACTTCGCGGGCTCCGGCTCCGACGCCCTCAAGGACGTCATCGGCCGGTACACCGACCTGACCGGCAAGCCCTTCCTGCCGCCCGTGTACGGCCTGGAGATCGGCGACGCCGACTGCTACCTGCACAACGCCAACCGCGGCGAGCGCCACACCCTCGACGCGCTGAAGGTCGCCGACGGCTACGTCGCCAACGACATGCCCAACGGCTGGATGCTCGTCAACGACGGCTACGGCTGCGGCTACGAGGACCTCGCCGAGACCGCGACCGGCCTCCAGCAGCGCAAGATGCAGCTCGGACTGTGGACCGAGGACGGCATCGACAAGCTCGGCGAGCAGGTCAAGGCCGGCCAGCGGGTCGCCAAGCTCGACGTCGCCTGGGTCGGCGAGGGCTACAAGTTCGCCCTGGACGGCTGCAAGGACGCCTACGCCGGCATCGAGGCCCACAGCGACGCCCGCGGCTTCACCTGGGCCCCCGAGAGCTGGTCCGGCGCCCAGCGCTGCGGCGTCCAGTGGTCCGGCGACCAGTCCGGCACCTGGGAGTACATCCGCTGGCAGATCCCCACCTACGCCGGGGCCTCCATGTCCGGCCTCGCCTACACCACGGGAGACGTGGACGGCATCTTCGGCGGCAGCGCCAAGACGTACACCCGCGACCTCCAGTGGAAGATGTTCCTCCCGGTCACCATGACCATGGACGGCTGGGCCGCCGACGACAAGCAGCCCTTCCGCTACGGAGAGCCGTACACCTCGATCAACCGCGACTACCTGAAGCTCCACGAGGCGCTGCTGCCCTACATCTACTCGCACGCCCACCGGGCCACCACGACCGGTGTCGGCCTGGCCCGGCCCCTCGTCCTGGAGTACCCCGACGACCCGCGGGCCGCGAGCGAGACGGCGAAGTACGAGTTCCTGAGCGGCGAGGACTTCCTCGTCGCCCCCGTCTACCAGGACGCCGTCGAGCGCGACGGCATCTACCTCCCCAAGGGCACCTGGATCGACTACTGGAGCGGACGCACCTACGAGGGCCCCGTCACCGTCGACGACTACAGCGCCCCGCTCGACACCCTGCCGCTGTTCGTACGGGCGGGCGCCACCGTCCCGATGTGGCCCGGCGGCATCCGCTCGTACGCCGACCGCACCGCGGACTCCCCGATCGCCTGGGACATCTACCCGCAGGGCGACTCCTCCTTCGAGCTCTACGAGGACGACGGCGTCACCCGCGCCCACCGCACCGGCGAGTTCGCCACCCAGACCGCCGAGGTCCGCGCACCGAAGCGCGGCGCGGGTGACGTGACCGTACGCATCGGCGCGAGCAAGGGCTCCTTCGCGGGCAAGTCGGCCTCCCGGCCCTACCAGTTCACCGTCCACACCGGCGACGCGCCGAGCGAGGTCGTCCTCGGCGGTCGGCAGCTGCCCCGCCTCGGCTCCCGGGCCGCCTACGAGGCGGCCGCCCAGGGCTGGTGGTACGACCGCGACGACCGCGGGGGAGTCGTGAAGGTCAAGACGGCGGCCCAGCGCACCGACCGGTCCTTCACCCTCGAACTGGAGGACACCAGCGCGGTCGGCGGCGCCGTACCCGGCGCCCCCGCCACCCTCGCCGTCCCGACCGGGCAGGAGCTGGGCGCCGGCGTCCCCGGCACCGTGGCCGTCGACGTCACGGCGGGGACGAAGGACGCCACCGGGGTCAGCGTCTCCCTGACGGCCCCCGCGGGCTGGCAGGTCGCCCCCGCCGGGCAGATCGCGCGCATCCCGGCGGGCACCACGAAGCGGGTGGAGGTCTCCGTCACCCCGGCCAAGGACGCCAGGCCGGGCGAGGCCACGCTCACCGCGACCGCCCGCCACCGCTCCGCGGGCCAGGACCGCACCGCCGTCCAGCGCTTCGCCGTCGGAGTGATGCCCGAGCCGCCGTCCGCCGACGCCTGGGCGAGCGATCTGGTCTGGCTGAAGGCCACCAACGGCTGGGGCCCGCCCGAACGCGACCGCTCCAACGGCGAGTCGGGCGCGAGCGACGGACGCACCCTCACACTGGCCGGCCAGACCTACGAGAAGGGCATCGGCGCCCACGCCGACTCCGACATCGAGGTCTACCTCGGCGGCCGGTGCACCGCCTTCACCGCCGACATCGGCATCGACGACGAGATCAACGGATACGGCGAGGTCGCGTTCTCGGTCGAGGCCGACGGCGAGGTGCTGTGGACCTCACCGAAGCTGACCGGCGCCTCGGCGACCGTGCCGGTCGACGTCGACGTCACCGGCGCCCGCCATGTACGCCTCCGGGTCACCGACACCAACGGCTCCAAGAGCGGTGACCACGCGGACTGGGCGGCCGCGCGCTTCACCTGCGCCTGAGTGACCGCGTCCGAGTGACGGAGGGGGGGGGGGCCGCGAAGGGGCGGGCCCCCCCCCGACGGCGCACAGCGCGGGGGGGGCC